>NZ_AP014946.1:343750-687500 GCF_002355335.1 Variibacter gotjawalensis | reverse complement strand
CGGCCGACGTGCTCGCGCATGTCGATCGCGTCATCGCGGATCCGCGGATCAAAGTGAAAGCCGTCGCGCCGCCGACGGAGGCCTCGCGTGAGTCGACAATCGCGGGCGAGGGATTTCAGACGCTCGCGCGCACGTCGCGGCAAATCTTTCCTGACGCTGTCGTCGCGCCCGGCTTGGTGCTCGGCGCAACGGACAGCCGCTTCTTCGAGCGCATCGCGGACGATGTTTATCGCTTCATGCCGATCCGTATCCATGCGCAGGATGTGGTGCGTTTTCACGGCATCGACGAGCGTATCTCGGTCGAAGGGCACGCTGACGGCGTGCGGTTCTATCGCCAACTTCTCCTGAATATCCGCTGAGGTCTCATGGCTGCGACATCGAACGAAGTGACCGCGAATGGCATTCGTATTCACTATCTGCGCGCGGGGCCGCGCGGCGGGACGCCATTGATCCTGCTGCACGGCTGGCCGGAATTCTCGCATGTCTGGCACAAAGTCATCACGCGCCTCGAAGATCGCTACGACCTCATCGCGCCCGATCTGCGTGGTTTCGGCAAATCCGAGAAGCCTGACAAAGGGCCGTCGCGCGATGTCGGCGCCGACGTCCACGCGCAAGACGTTCATGCGCTGATGGATGCCCTCAGTATTCCGAAAGCCGGTCTCGTCGGTCACGATGTCGGCTCCTACGTGATGCAGTCTCTTGCGCGGGCGCATCCGGATCGTCTCACCGGCTTGCTGTTCTTCAACTGCCCGACACCGGCGATCGGCAAGCGCTGGATCGAGCCCGGTCATCTCAAGGAGATCTGGTATCAATCCTTCCACCAGAAGGATTTTGCCGCGCAACTCGTCGGCTCATCGCGCGAGACGTGCCGGACATACTTCGCGCACTTCCTCTCGCATTGGTCGAAGGACCCGCACACGTTCGACAATGAGCTGGAAACCTGGGTCGACAATTTTCTCCAGCCCGGCAATCTGCAAGGCGGCTTCAACTTCTATCTGTCCGCCAACGCTAAACGGCTTGCCGCGATGCGCGGCGAGACGGGGCCGGCCGAGAAGATCAAGACGCGGACACGCGTCGTCTGGGGGCGGCACGATCCGGTTCTTAAATCCGAGTGGTCGGACTGTCTCGGCGAAACCTTCACGGACTTCACGTTGAATTTCGCCGAGAACTCCGCACACTTCGTGCATTACGAAGAGCCGGATTTGGCGACGCGGGAGATCGCTGGGTTCTTCAAGTAGCCGTCATTGCGAGAAGCCGCAGCGCGAAGCGCAGAGCGGCGACGAAGCAATCCAGTTCTTAAAGGAAAAGGCTGGATTGCTTCGTCGCGTTGCTCCTCGCAATGACGAAGTAGTCAATGCTCCGGGCGGCTCGACTTCCAAAGTCCAAGCAAACGCGCACGGAACGCTTTCGGCGTCTCGACGAACAAGCGCTCCGCCATCTTCGCGGACGTCTCGACATGCGCGGCTTTGCGCGCCGTGATCACAGGTGCGAGAACCGCGCGCCAGCGAGAAAGCGGCTCACCCGGTGCCGTCAGTTTAGCCAGCACCGTGATGTCTTGATGCGCGCCGAGAACCTCGCGCAAGCGCTGCGTCTCTTTCGCCCAAAGTTTCGAGTATCGCGGCCACAGCGGCTGGATCAGCGGCATCTGGTAGCGCTGCACGACGACGCGCGAGCGCAACTCGTGCAACGGTTCGTCCTCGATCGTTTTCCAATCGTCCGGGATGAGTTTGCGCGCGCTGCGGTACGATGCCGTGAGGCCGTCCGCGATGTCACTGAAGGCGGCCTCGTCGAGCTGCCATTTCGTTACGGCGCGGCTGCTCTCTTCCACATGCGCGCGCATCTTGCTGCGCATCTCGGTCGTCAGCGCAACACTCTCGGCTTCGCTGCGCATCTTGCCGAGACGCTCACGCAAGGTCGCCAACGTGCGCGGCGAGATGGAGCCCTCGATACGGGCCAGGTCATTCAGCGCATCGAGCGCCGCGTGGGCGTCGCGTGCTTCAGCCAGCTCGCGCGCAAGGTCGCGGGCCGCATGGCGGAGCCATTCGGCATCCGAGCCGACGATCTTCGGCATCAGGCGCAGGAAAGCGCGCCACCGTTTCATTGCTTTGCGGAAGTCATGCACCACGACGGCGTCGGCCGAATCCCGGCGGGTCAAAGCCTTGTCGGCCTCGTCGAGAATATCGCGAGCGAAGGCGCGGATGCCCTCGCTCATCGACCGGTCGGCGCGTAATCCCAATTTCGCCATGCGGCGGCTAAAGCCTTATGTAACAGAACGATGACGGGACGTTCTGGTAGACTGTCCTGTCACAATCAACACTCGGCGGCCGTCCGCTCATGCAAGCGTCATCCGTTTGACGGGGCCGCCTCAAGCCCGATACAGCTAACGCCATGAAGAGCTTGCACGATCCGGTCGCCTTGGCGCGCGACCTCATCCGCTTCCCGTCCGTGACTCCGCAGGAGGCGGGTGCCCTGGCGTTCCTCGCAGGCAGGCTGCAGGCGGCCGGGTTCTCGGTCCATCGCGAGACGTTCTCGGAGGCGGGGACGCCGGATGTCGAGAATCTCTACGCGCGGATCGGCGATTCCGGTCCACACTTGGTCTTCGCGGGCCATACGGATGTTGTGCCGCCCGGCGACGAAGCGGCTTGGACGCACCGGCCGTTCGAGGCCGCGCTAGCCAACGATCAAGTTTACGGGCGCGGCGCCGTCGATATGAAAGGCGCGATCGCGAGCTTCGTCGCGGCGGTGCTCGATCATCTGTCGGAGAATGGCGGCAAGCCGCGCGGTTCGATTTCGTTTCTCATCACGGGCGACGAAGAAGGTCCGGGCGTCAACGGCACCAAGAAGCTTCTCGAGTGGGCGAAGGCGCGCAGCGAAACGTTCGACCACTGCGTCCTCGGCGAGCCGACCAATCCGGAAAAAGTCGGCGACATGATCAAGATCGGCCGGCGCGGTTCGCTGTCGGGCACGCTGACTGTTTCGGGCAAGCAGGGACACGTTGCTTATCCGCATCTCGCCGACAATCCGATCCGCTATCTCGTGCGCATCATGTCCGAGATGATGGCGGAGACGCTCGATCTTGGTACCGAGCATTTTGACGCGTCCAATCTCGAATTCACGTCTGTCGATGTCGGTAACCGCGCGACGAATGTGATCCCGGGCGAAGCGAGTGCGCGATTCAATATCCGCTTCAACGACCGGCACACGTTGAAGTCGCTCAAGGAGTGGATCGAGACGCGCGCGACGCAAGCGGCGCGCGGCGACGTCGTGTGCCGCGTCGACTATGCGCAGGGCAACTCCGAATCCTTCATCACGCAGCCGGGCGAATTCGTGAACATCATCATCGATGCGATCCGCGATGTGACGGGCCGCGCGCCGGCGCTGTCGACGTCGGGTGGCACGTCGGATGCGCGCTTCATCAAGAACTATTGCCCGGTGATCGAGTTCGGCCTCGTCGGCCAGACGATGCATCAGGTCGACGAGCGTGTACCGACCGCCGATCTCATCACGCTGACGGCCGTGTATCGCCGCATTCTCGATCGCTATTTCGGTGACGGCGCTGAGCGCTAGCGCTTTCGCTTTGTCTTGAGCAGCGCGATCAACTGCTTGTTGAACTCGCCGGACGCTTCGAACTGCACCCAGTGGCCCGCGTCGATGCGGACGATCTCGGCGGCGGGATCGAACGAGCGCAGCAGTTCCGCACGCGCGTCGATGTAGCCGCCTTCTTCCGGCGCGGTTGCGTCGTGAATGCCCCACATGCCGCTGATCGGCGCGACGACGCCGGCAAGCGCGCGTCGCGCGGTGTCGGTGAGGGAGATCGCGCGCGAGTTGATGCGCGTCTTCGCCGTGTTGGTCGACTGCAGATAGAGCGCGAGCGGGCCGATGTTGCGCTTGTCGTGCAGCATCAGGATGCCGAGATTCTTCCGATGCGCTTCGAGGCGATCGACGACGTCGTCCATCCTCTTCCAGTTCGCCATCATTTCAAGTTTGGGGCGCGGCAGGCCGAGCCCGCCGCTGCCGATGATGACGAGACGCTCGACCTGGTCGCCGCATTGCTCCGCGACGTTGCAGCCGATGGCGCCGCCGAACGAAAAGCCGACGATGGAGAATTTCGCATCGCCGAGGATTTGGCGGATGCCCGCGGCGATGATTTTCGCCATCCCTTCCGGTGAGTGGGGTCGGGGGAGGTCGGCGGAATCCGCATAGCCCGGCATGTCGGCCGCGATGACGGTGAATTCCTTGGCGAGCGGCAGGATGTTGCGCACCCAATGCGACCACGCGCCGTGGCCGCCGTGCAGCAGCAGGACCGGCGGGCCCGAGCCCCAGCGGCGGAACACCATCGTGCCGTCGCCGCACGGCGTCTCGATCCGTTCGGCTCTGGCGGCGATCGCGCCGACATAGGCGGCGGCGGTGATTTCGGGTGCTCCGGCAACGGGTTCGGTCAAGTCAGGTCTCGGCTCTCGCGGTTTGGGTTGTGCTAGCCTATGTATGGGGCGAACGCTACGGATTGGAACGCATGACCGATACACTTTCGCTCGTCGACCGCGCCGGCCTCGATCGCTCGGCGATCGACCGCATTCTGCATGACGGGCTGACCGGCGCCGACGATGGCGAACTTTTCCTGGAATATCGGCAGTCCGAAGCGCTGGTGTTCGACAACGGGCGCTTGAAGCAGGCGACCTATGACACCGCGCAAGGTTTCGGTCTGCGCGCCGTGAAGGGCGAGGCCGTCGGTTACGCGCATGCTTCGGATGTCTCGGAAGCCGCATTGCGCCGCGCGGCCGAGGCGGTGCGCGCGGTGCAGAGCGGATATTCCGGCACTTATGCGGAGTCGCCGCCGCGGACCAACGTACGGCTTTACGGCGAGGAGAACCCGCTGCTCGAGCCGGCTTTCGACGTCAAAGTGAAATTGCTGCAGGAGATCGACGCCTACGTTCGCGCGAAGGACCCGCGCGTCAAGCAAGCGTCGATCAGCTTCGGCGCGTCCTGGCAGGCGGTCGAGATCGTCCGTCCGGATGGATCGACGTACCGCGATGTGCGCCCGATGGTGCGCGTGAATGTGTCTGTCGTGGCCGGCGCGGGTGATCGGCAGGAATCCGGTAGCCAGGGCTATGGCGGACGCGAAGGCTTTGCGCGCTTCCTCGCGACCGATGCGTGGCGGACGGCTGCGGACGACGCAGTGCGTCAGGCGTTGGTGAATTTGGAATCCGTATCGGCTCCGGCCGGTGAAATGGATGTCGTGCTCGGGCCAGGCTGGCCCGGCGTGATGCTGCACGAAGCCGTCGGCCATGGTCTCGAGGGCGACTTCAATCGCAAGAAAACCTCGGCGTTCGCGGGGCTGATGGGGCAGCAGGTCGCCGCCAAGGGCGTGACCGTGGTTGACGACGGCACGATCCAGAGCCGACGTGGCTCGCTGTCGATCGACGACGAGGGCACGCCGACCAACCGCACGGTGCTGATCGAAGACGGCATTCTGGTCGGCTATATGCAGGACCGGCAAAATGCGCGCTTGATGGGCATGAAGCCGACCGGCAACGGCCGGCGCGAAAGCCACGCCCACGTGCCGATGCCGCGCATGACGAACACCTACATGCTCGCCGGCACACGCGACCCGGGCGAAATCCTGGCGTCGGTCAACAAGGGCATTTACTGCGCGAGTTTCGGCGGTGGGCAGGTGGACATCACGTCCGGCAAATACGTGTTCCAGTGCACCGAGGCGTATCTGATCGAGAACGGCAAGCTCGGCGCGCCCGTGAAGGGCGCCATGCTGATCGGCAACGGCCCGACCGACCTCAATCGGATCAGCATGATCGGCAACGACCTTGCGCTCGACCATGGTATCGGGACATGCGGCAAGAACGGCCAGGGCGTGCCGGTCGGCGTTGGCCAACCGACACTGCGCATGGATCAGATCACTGTCGGCGGCACCGGCTGACGCCTAGGGCGTCTCCTCCTTCACCAGCGAGATGCGTTTGTGCGGCATGCGCCGCGTCGTGTCGATCGGCTCGCCCGCGAGCTCAGGCACAAGGCTCGACTGCGTGATGATCGGAAGCGAGCGTTGGTCGGCATCTGCCTCGCCCGAGTTCGGCTCGAACTGAACCTTCAAATTTCCGTCGCGATGCGTCATGTGGATCGCGGTCGTGTGACCTGCCGCTTGGAGGACGCGCGCGGCTTCGATCGCGATGTCGAGCGCTTCGTCGAGCGTTGCGTAAGGACCATCAGCACCGTTCTGTGAGACGACCGCCCATCGCTCACGATCCGGCACGATGTTCAAATCAAAATGCTCCATCAGCCTCACCGATCTTATTGTTTTTGAATCGCGCCCCACGATCGCGTGCAGTAGGCATCCACAGGAGTTAGCAAAAGTTTGCGCCGATCGAAGAATCCACAGCTTCGTTGCGTCAAACGCACGCGGGCTATGCGCAAGAAAATGTCATCGCGATTCTTCGGCGAATGAAATGTTTCACTCGCGCTAAAAGCCGATCGCGAGTGTCCCGCGTTGACGCAAGTCGGATGCGCCAGCGAAGCCTTTCGGCAACACGACGATCGAACTCGCGGATCCCGTGGTGTTGCCGACTCGGATTCGATGTCCGCGCGACTGCAGTAACGCAAGCGTGTCAGGTGAGAATCCGCGCTCCGCGAATACTTCGTCCGGCGCCCATTGGTGATGAAGTCTCGGTGCCTGCACGGCTTCCGCGATATTCATGCCGTGATCGATCGTGTTGAGGATGACCTGCAGCACCGTCGTGATGATGCGGCTGCCGCCCGGCGAGCCCGTGACCAGGAAAACCTTGCCATCTTTCGTGACGATCGTCGGACTCATCGACGACAGCGGCCGCTTGTTGGGGCCAGGCGCATTCGCATCGCCGCCCACGAGGCCATACGCATTCGGCACACCGGCTTTCGCGGCAAAGTCGTCGAGCTCGTTGTTGAGAATGATCCCGGTTTGGTCGGCGACGAGGCCGAGGCCGTAGCTGAAATTCAGCGTGTACGTATTGGCGACAGCGTTTCCGTCCTTGTCGACGACCGAATAGTGCGTGGTCTGATCGCTTTCGTAAGGCGCGGGGTTGCCGGGCTTTATCTCTTGCGCAGGGCGCGCGCGTTCCGGGTTGATCGATGCACGAAGCGTCTCGGCGTATTTCTTCGACGTCAGACCGCGCACCGGGACTTTGACGAAATCAGGGTCGCCGAGAAATTCCGCGCGGTCGGCGTAAGCGAGCTTCATCGCCTCGATCATCAGATGCAGCGTCGCGGCCGAGCCTGCGCCGCCGGCTTTAAGATCGAAGCCTTCGAGAAGATTGAGGATTTGGATGACGTGAATTCCGCCGGACGACGGCGGCGGCATCGATGCGATGTCGTAGCCGCGATACGTGCCGCGAACCACAGGGCGCTCGACCGCGCGATATTTCGCGAGATCCTCTTCCGTCATGATCCCGCCAGCGGCGCGAACGGCTGCAACGATGCGTGCCGCAGTTTGTCCGGTGTAAAACGCGCCAGCGCCGCCGCGCGCGATCGTGGTCAAAGTCTCGGCGAGATCGGTCTGCACCAAAGTGTCGCCGGCGCCAAAATCCGATCCGTCGGGTTTCAGAAAAATCTTAGCGGTCGATGGCCACGGTGCGAGGCGATAGCGCGCACGCGGCAACGAGTCGGCGAGGTCCTCTTCGACCGGAATGCCCTCGCGCGCGAGGCGGATGGCGGGCGCGATCAGCTCCGCCAGCGTCAGCTGGCCTGACCCATATTTCGCGTGTGCGTAAGTGAGGCCCGCGACGGTGCCGGGAACGCCAACGGACAGTCCGGTGTCGCGCGATTTACGCGGATCGGCATTGCCCTCAGCATCGAGGAACATCTCGCGCGTTGCGGCGGCCGGCGCGGTCTCGCGATAGTCTATCGCGATCGTTTCGTTTTTCGCCGCGAGATGAACGAGCATGAAGCCGCCGCCGCCGAGATTTCCGGCTTGCGGCAACGTGACGGCGAGTGCGAAGCCGACCGCGACGGCGGCATCGACCGCGTTGCCGCCACGCTTCAAAATCTCCATGCCGATGCGGCTCGCGCGCGCCTCTTGGCTCGACACCATGCCGTTCTGCGCGATGACTGGGAGAATGCGCGAACCGGCGGAAGGGATCGGAGCGGGTGCTTGCGCGATCGCGTGATGCGACGCGACTGTCGCCGCGAACGCGATAGCAATCGCCGCAATCTTTAGCACTCTCACCATCCTGCTCCTCCGCCTTGTCAGGTCATCATATGACTATTTGACGATGCCTCGACACATGGCTAGCGTCCCGCCGAATACATAATAACGCCTTCGGAGGATCGTTCGATGTTGACGCGCCGTTTCGTGCTGGGACTTTTGGCTGCATGCGCGGTGGGCGCGCTGAGCCCGGCGCAGGCCCAGACCTTCACCAAGCAAGTCACGATCATCGTGCCTTATGCGCCAGGCGGAACTTCCGACGTGCTGGCGCGCCTGATGGCGCCGAAACTCTCGGCTGCTATCGGTCAGCCTGTCATCGTCGAGAACAAGCCGAGCTCTTCGGGTAACGTCGGCGCGGATTATGTGGCGCGCGCTGCCGGCGACGGCCATACGCTGCTCATTACGGACGCCGGAACTTTGGCCTCGACGCCGAACCTTTTCAAAAAATTGTCATTCAACGTGCAGACGGATCTCGTGCCGGTCACGATGGTGAGCTTCTCGCCGTACGTTTTCGCGGTGCATCCCTCAGTGCCCGCATCGACGTTCGAAGAGCTCATCGCGTACGACAAGGCGAACCCAGGCAAGCTCAACGTCGGCACCTCGGGCGTCGGTTCGGTGCAGCATCTCACCGCGATCGTGTTCTCCAAGAAATACGGCATCAAATGGGGCATCGTGCCGTATCGCGGCGGCGCCGCTGCCGTGCGCGCGGTCGTCTCCAACGAGAGCAACGTGATCTTCAACGGCGCGATCGCGACGCAGCCGTTCGTCGTGCAGAACCAGCTGAAGGGGCTCGCGGTGTCGGGCGAGAAACGCCTGCAGGCGTTGCCGAATCTGCCGAGCTTCAAGGAGCTGAACACGCCCGTGACCGACACGGGATCGTGGCAGGCGATCTACGCCTCGAAAGGCACGCCGCCGGCTGTCGCCAAGAAACTCAGCGAAGAG
Organism: Variibacter gotjawalensis; assembly: GCF_002355335.1. GTDB lineage: Bacteria > Pseudomonadota > Alphaproteobacteria > Rhizobiales > Xanthobacteraceae > Variibacter > Variibacter gotjawalensis. Next base: position 678,373 of record NZ_AP014946.1, on the reverse strand, counting down.
TTCGGCAAGATTCTCGCAGCGCCGGATGTCACGGCGAAAATTGCCGAACTCGGCAGCGAGTCGCGCGCCGGCACGCCGGAAGACTTGAGCAAGTGGATGACGAAATCGATCGCCGAGTGGGGCGAAGTGGTGAAGTCCGAGAATATCTCGCTGGACTGATTTTCGGTAACTGACATGACGCGGATCAATGCGCCGGACCTCGCGTTCTGGCTGTTCCTTATCGCGGTCGGCGCATTCTCCTACTGGCTAGCGAGCGATCTCGCGGTCGGCTCGACGACGCATATGGGCCCGGGCTACGTGCCGCGCGGGCTCGCGATCATCATCATGCTGTTCGGCGCGGTGATGAGCGTCCGAGCGTTGTTCGCCGGCGGCGCGCCGTTTCCGACCGTGGTGATCAGGCCGTTGATCTTCGTCGGCGCATCGGTCGCGATCTTCGCGCTGTTGCTGCCGATCGCGGGCCTCGCGCTCACCAGCGTCGCGGTGGTGCTGTGCGCCGGCGCCGCATCGCATGACGTGAAGTTCCGCGAGAATATCCTGCTGGCGCTCGGCCTCTCGGCTTTCGCGGTGGCGCTGTTCATTCTTGCGCTGGGTCTGCCGCTCTCGATCTGGCCGCCGCGCTGATGGATCTCATCTCAAATCTTGCGACGGGCTTCGCGGTCGCACTGACGCCGATGAATCTCGGCTTCTGTCTGCTCGGCGCGTTGATCGGGACGCTGGTCGGTGTTTTGCCCGGCATCGCGCCGATCACGACGATCGCGATCCTGCTGCCGTTCACCTTCTCGCTGCCGCCGGCGTCGGCGCTCATCATGCTGTCCGGCATCTTCTACGGCGCGCAGTATGGCGGTTCGACTACGGCGATCCTGGTCAATCTACCGGGCGAGTCATCGTCGATCGTCACGACACTCGACGGGCATCAGATGGCGAAGCAGGGCCGCGCCGGTCCTGCGCTCGCGATTGCGGCTATCGCGTCTTTCGTTGCCGGTACGATCGCGACCGTGATCATCGCGACCGCCAGCGGGCCGATGAGCTGGCTCGCGTTGAAGTTTACGGCGGCCGAATACTTCTCGCTGATGCTGCTCGGGCTTACGGGTTCGGTGGTGCTTGCGGCCGGCTCGCCGGCGAAAGCCGTCGCGATGGTGCTGCTCGGGCTCCTGTTCGGGCTCGTCGGCATCGACGTGAATACCGGCCTGCCGCGCATGACGATGGGCTATGGCGAACTCGGCGACGGCATCGGCTTCGTGCCGGTGGCGATCGGGCTGTTCGGTATCGCCGAACTTGCCGTCACGCTCGGCAAGCCGCAGGACCGCAGCCTGCTGTCGTTCAGCCTCAAGAATTTGTGGCCGAGCTGGGCCGAAATCCGCCAGACGACGCCCGCGATGCTGCGCGGAACGATCATCGGTTCGGTCCTCGGCGTCCTGCCGGGCGGTGGCGCCGCGTTGTCGTCCTTCGCGGCCTATGCGGTGGAAAAGAAGATCGCGAAAGACCCGAAGCGCTTTGGGCGCGGAGCCATCGAAGGCGTCGCGGCGCCGGAGGCCGCCAATAACGCGGGCGCACAGACGAGTTTCATCCCGCTGCTCACGCTCGGTATTCCGGGCAATGCGATCATGGCGTTGATGGTCGGCGCGATGATGATCCAGGGCATCCAACCCGGGCCGCAGGTGATGACGGCGCAGCCTCAGCTCTTCTGGGGCGTCATCGCCTCGATGTGGCTCGGCAACCTGATGCTGATCGTGCTGAACCTGCCGATGATCTGGCTTTGGGTTTCTCTGCTGCGCGTGCCTTACCGGCTGATGTTTCCGGCGATCGTGCTGTTCTGCTGTATCGGCACTTATTCGATCGGCAACACGGTGTTCGACATCTGGCTGATGCTGATCTTCGCGGCGGCCGGCGTGTTCTTCATCAAGGTCGGTGCGGAGCCTGCGCCGTTCATCCTCGGCTTCATTCTCGGGCCATTGATGGAGGAGAATTTCCGCCGCGCCATGAACCTCTCGCGCGGCGATCCGATGATTTTCGTGCAGCGCCCGATCAGTGCGTTCCTGCTGGTGCTGTGTCTTGCGCTGTTCGTGATCCTGGTGCTGCCCGCCGTCCGCAAGAAACGCGAGGAAGTTTTCCAGGAAGAGTGAAGCGGACTAACGCGCAACAGCCCCGCCGGCTCCATCCAAATTTTCCGAGCAGGGTTGCGTTTTACGCGCGCGACAGCATGACGCGGCCGCGACATTACTCATTCGATAAAGAAATCGAATTGGGAGGATGCCGTGGATTTGGAGACGCAAACGATCAAGAAAGTCATGTGGCGGGTAGTGCCGTTCCTGATCCTCTGTTACTTCGTCGCTTACCTCGATCGCGTCAATGTCGGCTTTGCCAAGCTGCAGATGAACGAGGCGCTGGGCCTCAGCGAGACCGCTTACGCGCTCGGCGCCGGTCTCTTCTTCATCGCCTATTTCTTCTTCGAAGTGCCGTCGAACCTGCTGCTCGAGCGCTTCGGTGCGCGGCTTTGGATCGCGCGCATCATGTTCTCGTGGGGCATCGTCTCGGGCGCTTTCGCCTATATCGAGCCGATCGCGCGCTGGACCGGGTTCTCCAATCAAACCGTGTTCTACACGCTCCGATTCATCCTAGGCATCTGCGAGGCGGGGTTCTTCCCCGGCATCATTTTCTATCTGACGCTGTGGTTTCCCTCGATGTATCGAGCACGCGTCGTGTCGCTGTTCATGCTGGCGATCCCGCTGTCCTCGATCATCGGCTCACCGATCTCCGGCGCGCTGCTGAGCCTTTCGGGCGGCGGGCATGACGGCTGGCAGTGGCTGTTCCTCCTCGAAGCAATCCCGTCGCTCATCGTCGCGGTGGGCGTCATCTTCTATCTGACGGATCGTCCGCGCGACGCCAAGTGGCTCAGCGCCGAAGAGATCAAGTGGCTCGACGACCGGCTCGAGGCCGAACGCAAAGCGAAGCAGGAAGCGGGGCACGGCCATCTCGGCGTGTTCAAAGCGATGACGGACTACCGCGTTTTGCTCTGCGCGCTCATGTATTTCTGCCTGAACGCCGCGTCCTACGGTGTCGCGTTCTTCCTGCCGACGATCGTGAAGAGCTTCGGCTACACCAACTTCCAGACCGGGCTTCTGGCGGCTCTGCCGTTCTGTTTCGGCGCGGTCGGGATGGTGCTGCTCAGCCGCAATTCGGACCGCACCTTGCTGCGGCGCGAGCATGTCGCCTTCGCGTTGGTCCTAGCGGCCGTCGGCGTCGGTGGCGCCGGACTCGTCAGCGCGCCCGTGCTGGTGCTGGGACTGTTGTGCCTCGGCCAAATCGGCGTCTCGGCTATGCCGCCGCTGTTCTGGCCGATCCCGAACACGTTCCTGCATGGCACCAGCGCGGCCGCCGGCATCGCGGCGATCAACTCGATCGGCAATCTCTCGGGCTTCGCCGGACCATACGTGATGGGCTACCTCAAGGATCAGACCGGCAGCTTTACGGCCGGGCTTCTGGTGCTGGCGGGCTGCGCGCTCGTCGGCGGCCTGGCCGCCATGTCGATGCGGGTCGATCCAAAGCTGGAGACGACGGCGGATACGGGACTCACCGCCAAGGCGGCTTGAGGTCTTCCCGGCAGGGGTTGACCCTGCGGGCCATCGTGCAAGAAAGGTGTGCGGGTCGCCGAAGAGCGGCCCGCGCGCATGATGGGAGCCGAGATGCCGATCGACAAAATGCTGGGCCTGCGCCGGCCGCGCCTCGAACGTGTCACGGTCGAGAAGCTGCAGGTGGCGACGCCGGACGGGCTCACCATCGCGGCCTACGCGTGGGGCAATCCGCAGGGCCGTGAGATCGTCTTCATGCACGGCTATTCGCAGTGTTACCTGTCGTGGCGGCGGCAGATCGAGGACCTCGATCTCGCGGACGAATTCCGGATGGTTGCGTATGATCTCCGCGGTCACGGCGGATCGAGCCAGCCGGTCGATCGTGAGCTCTACAAGCATGACAAAGTCTGGGCCGACGATCTGAAGGCCGTCATCGATGCTGCCGGGATGAAGAAGCCGGTGCTGGTTGCGTGGTCATATGCGGGCCGCATCGTCGCGGACTACGTGAAGGCCTACGGGCAAGACGGCATCGCGGGTGTGAACTACGTCGCGGCGTCGACCAAGGCGGACCGCAAATTCATGGGCCCCGGCATCAAATACGTGATCGAGATGGCGTCCGACGACATTGCGACCAGCGTTCGCGCTGCGCGCATGTTCGTGCACGCCTGTTTCGCCGGCCGCCCAGCGGGCGAAGAGATGGATACGACGCTCGGCTACACGCAGCTTGTCCCGGCGAAAATCCGCAGCGCGATGATGGAGCGCACGCGCGATACCGGCGATGTGTTGCCGCAGCTGAAAGTCCCGGTTCTTGCCAGCCACGGCTCGATGGATCGCATCTTCCTTGCCGCAGCCAGCCGCCATGTCGCCGAAGTTACGCCGGGCGCAAAATTGTCGATCTACGATGGCGTCGGACACACGCCGTTCTTCGAGGACCCGAATCGGTTCAATCGCGAGCTGGCAGAGTTCGTCCGAGCGACGTGAACGGTAGCCGGCTCGCTCTTTCCAGAACCATTCCAAGCTGGCATCCTCCGTTTAAAATAACGGAGAAACGCCATGCTGATGTCCGCTGCGGACTATCGCGACTCGTTGCGCCGCTTCAAGCCGCGCGTCTTCGTCAACGGCGAGCGGATCGACAGCGTCGCGGATGCACCGCAGCTTTCGCCCGGCATCAACGCGATCGGCGTCTCCTACGACTTCGCGTTGAAGAGCGAGCATCTGCCGTTGATGACGGCGCGTCAGCGCACGTCCGGCAAAACCGTCAACCGGATGCTGCACATCAACGATACGTCGACGGATCTGCTCTATAAGCTCGAGGCCGTGCGGCTGATGTGCCGCGAAAGCGGCTGCGCGCAGCGTTACCTCGCGCACGACGCGCTGAACGCGATCTTCCAAGCGACGACGCGTATCGATGCCAACCACGGCACCGACTATCACGCGCGCTTCCTCAACTATCTGCATCGCGTGCAGGAGGAAGACCTGACACTCGGCATCGCGATGACGGACGCGAAGGGCGACCGCTCGCGCAAGCCCGGTGCGCAGGATAATCCGGACGTCTACGTTCACATCAAGGAACGCCGTAAGGACGGCATCGTCATTCGCGGCACGAAAGCGATCGTGACTTCGGCACCGTATGTGCACGAATTCCTCGTCATGCCGTGCCGCACGATGACGCCGGACGACAAAGATTTTGCGGTGTGCTGCGCGGTGCCGGTCGACGCCGAAGGTGTCACCATCGCGGCGCGGCCGGCGGGACGGCCTGGCGAGTCCGCCGCAAAATTCTCGGCGCGCTACGGGCAATCGACCGGCGTGGTCATGTTCGATGACGTGTTCGTGCCGTGGGACAATGTGTTCCTCGCGAGCGAGTGCGAAGAGGGCGGATACCTCACGACGAGCTACGCGACGCATCATCGCCACTCGTGCATCGGCGCGCGTGCGGGGTTCGGCGATCTCCTCATCGGCACCGGCGCGCTGATGATCGAGGCGAACGGCCTCGACACGGATCGTCACGCGCATGTGCGCGATGCGATGGTCGAGCTCATCAAGATCGTCGAGGGCTTCTTCGCCTGCGGCGTCGCGGCCTCGGTCTACGGCATAAAGGACGAGTCGGCGACGATGATGCCGGACGCCGTCTTCTCCAATATCGGCAAGTTGCTGCTGGCGACGCAGATCTACGACATGCATCGCTTGGCGCACTACGTTTCCGGCGGTCTCATCGTCGCGCTGCCGGGTCCGGACGAGGATCACAATCCGGAGACGGCGGCATCTTTGTCTGCCGTGCTGGCAGGACGCCCCGACATCCCGTCATCGCAACGCATGGAAGTCGCGCGGCTGATGGAAGACCTCACGGCGTCGCATCAGGGGTCTTGGTATTCGCTGATCTCGCTGCATGGCGGTGGTTCGCCCGAAGCGATGAAGCGCGAGATCTGGCGCAACTATCCGGTCGGCGAGAAGCGCGAGCTGGTCGAGCAATTGCTCGATCGCGGCGTGCTGGCGGATGGCCAGCGTGTGTCGAAACAGCCGGGACGCTGTTGCGTCACCGGCTGCGAGGTTCCAGAATTGCCGGGTGCGAAAGAGGCGGCGGAGTAGCTAGAAATTCCGTCCTCATCCTGAGGAGCCGATGTCGGCGAAGCCGACGGCGGCGTCTCGAAGGACGAGGACGGCCCGGGGCCTGCATCCTTCGAGACGCACGGCTGCGCCGTGCTCCTCAGGATGAGGGTGTCTCTACGACCTTCCCGCCTCATCGAAGAACGCCTGCACGGCTTCGAACAGCTTCAGCCGGTTTTTCTCCATGATGATCGTGTGCGTGCCTTCGGCCAGCATGACGAGGCGCTTGCCGGGCGAGTTCGTCAGTAACGGGAACAGCGTTTGCGCCATGTAGGGCGGTGTGTCGCGATCCCATTCGGCGAGGATCAACAGCGTCGGCGCCGTGATCTTCGACGGATCGAAGTAAGCCTTACCGGCGCCGGTGAATTCGAGACCATCCTGAACGACGCCGTTCGGCGCGCGGAGAGTCGTGCCGCCCCCCTTCGGATCGGTCGCCCACGTTGCGGTCGCCCATTGGTCGAACCAGCCGGCCGGAATGAGATCAGCCTTCTTGTCTTCCGGAACGCCGGTCATCCAGCGGTCGAGCGCCTGGTCTTTGCGGACAGTGCGATAAGCCGGTGTCGGACCTGCGCCCGCCTGAACGAGTGACGGCGTGGTGCGGATCCACGCCGGTGCGAACAGCGCGAGGCGTTCCACCTTGGCTTGGTTCTGCGACGCGTAGGTCGCCATCAGCGTCGTGCCCCAGGACCAGCCGAGTAGGTTGGTGCGCTGAATGTTGCGGCGCTTGAGCACGAAATCGACGACGGAGCCGATGTCCTTCACGGCCGTGTCACCGCGCGCGATCGGCGGATTCTTCGTCGCCTCTTCGTCCATCTCCTTCGGCCGCGTCGATTTTCCGTAGCCGCGAATGTCGAGCAGGTAGACGTCGTAACCCCGCGACGCGATGTAATCCATCCACGACATGCCGCCAAGCGGCAGATCGAATGCCGTGTGCGCCGGATAGGTCGCGCCGTGCACGAAAACGATCGTGCGTTCCGGGCGGAACGTCGTCATGTCGGCCGGGCGCTTGTTGCGGACGTAGAGCTCGATGCCGGCGTCGGTAGACGGCACCATCATCTCTTCAGTGACGAGCTTTGTGGTCTGCGCCGATGCCGTGCCGGCGAATGCCAGCGCGGCAAGGCTGAGTGCGATCGCAGTTAGTCTCATCATTTCCTCCTGCTCTTGTTTTTATTTTGGTCAGGGTAGAGACGAGTTACCTCGCTTGCGCGTGATAGACCTCGTTTGGTCGCATGTCGGTTGCGGCGGCGACGCGGTTCGACATGTTGTAAAAAGCGGTGGTCGCGCTGATGTCCCAGATATCGCGATCCGAGAAGCCGACCTTGCGCAGCGCGTCGCGATCTTCGTCTTCGATCTTCCACGGCTCTGCGGTCAGCTTGACGGCGAAGTCGAGCATCTGACGCTGACGCTTGGAGAGGCGCGCGGCGCGATAGTTCATCACCATCTGCTCGCCGAGCTTCGGATCGCCCGCGAGCGCGCGGACGGCTGCACCATGCGCGACGAGGCAGTAATAGCACTTGTTATGCGACGAAACCGCGACGGCGATCATCTCGCGCTCGAGCTTCGAAAGGCCGGACGGCGCCAGCATCAAGTCGTTGTACATCGCCGAGAAGGCTTCGAGCTTCGGCATGTCGAAGGCGTAGGCCGCAAGCACATTCGGGACGAAGCCGAGCTTCTCCTCGCACTTGGCAAAGTAGGGCGCCATAGCGGGCGACAGCGGTGCAGGCGGGAGATCCAGTGCGATCGCGGGGAAGTCGTCGGGTTGTTTGTTCGCTGCTGGGACAACCTTCAAGGGTTTCGACTGCGCTTTGGCGCTCGGCTTAGCAGCGCTTGCTGCAGTGCGGGGTGTCATCTTGCTTTTAGATTTCATCACTAGGCCTTCCGGACACAACTTTTGCGGATGGGCAGACTAATGGCTTCCGTTGCCGAGCACTACGGTTTTGAAGACGCCCCTCGACATAGCAGATCGACTGAGGAAGACTATCCGGCATTTGATGCAGATGCCGGACGGCTCAATTTTGGGGACGGGGAAATGCCTGTTGATACGTTGATTGCACAAGAAGAGCGGGCGAGCCGCCAACTGATCGAACAAACGAACGATGTTCTTTCGGCTCGCCGCAGCGATATTCCGAAAGACCTCGTCGAGTTGCTCTTCGGCCGTGCCGCGTCAGAAGACTTGCTTGGCTACAATGCGAATGAACTCGCGGCGCAAGCCGAGCGCGCCTGGGATGCGCTGCAACAGCGCAAAGCCGGAGAACCGCTGATCCGCCTCGACAATCCGAAAGCCGATGCGGACACCGCTGGGCTTGCCACCATTTCGGGCCTCGACGTCGTCAACGACGATATGCCATTCCTTCTCGACTCCGTGCTGACGGAACTGACCGACCAGGGCGCCGACGTTCGCCTCGTCGCGCATCCGATGGTGACGGTTGAGCGCGACGCGAGCGGAAAGCTCGTCGGCTTCGCGGGCGACAAACCGGCATCCGGCAAGCAGACGCGCGAGAGCCTCATCCATATCGACCTCGGACGTATCGAGGACGCCGGCAAACGCAAGACGATCGTCGACGCATTGGAGCGCACACTCAAAGACGTGCGGCTCAGCGTTCAGGATTGGCGTCCGATGCTCGATCGCGTCAACGCCGAGATTAAGAAACTGCGCGATAATCCTCCGCCGCTGCCGGCCGGCGAAATCGCGGAAGCCGTGCAATTTCTCGAGTGGTTGCTCGCCAACAACTTCACTTTCCTCGGCATTCGCGATTATGCGTTCGAGAGCGACGAAGCGCTGACGCCGCTTTACGAAACCGGCCTCGGCCTGATGCGCGAGCGCGATCTCTCCGTACTTCGGCGCGGCGGCGAAGCGCTCGCGATCACACCGGAGATCAGTGCGTTTCTGCGCGAGCCGAAGGCGCTCATCATCACGAAGGCGAATATCCGCTCGCGCGTTCACCGCCGCATCCACATGGACTATGTCGGCGTCAAAGAGTTCAACGCCGACGGCAAGGTCATCGGCGAGCTGCGGATCGTCGGCCTGTTCACGTCGACCGCGTATACGCGCACGGCGCGTTCGATCCCGTATATCCGCGGCAAGATCGACGGCGTGATGCATCGCGCCGGCTTCCCGGAGAACAGCCACTCCGGCAAGGCGCTCGTCAGCGTGTTGGAGAATTATCCGCGCGACGACCTGTTCCAAATCGATGAGGCGACGCTCTATGGCTTCGCGACCTCGATCACGCAGCTCGAGGAGCGGCCGCGCGTGCGTGTTCTCGCACGGCGCGATCGCTTCGACCGTTTCGTGTCGGTCCTCGTATTCCTGCCGCGCGATCGCTACACGTCCGAAACGCGCGAGGCGATCGGCAAATATCTTTCCGAGACATACCGCGGACACGTATCCACCTTCTATCCGTTGTTCCTCGATGGCCCGCTCGTGCGCGTGCATTTCATCATCGCGCGCAGCAACGACGAAGCACCGAATGTCGGGCGTTCGACGCTCGAAGACAAAGTCTCGGCGATCATCCGGACCTGGCAGGACGACTTCGGCACGGCGGTCGCGCGCGCGCATCCGGCATCCACTGCGCCCGCGCTGCGGACCAAGTATCGCGACGCCTTCTCGGTCGGCTATCGCGAAATCTATTCGCCCGCGACGGCTGTCGCCGATATCGCGGAGATCGAAGGCCTTTCGCCGACAAAACCGATCGCGGTGAGTTTCTATCGGCGCGACGGCGAGCCCGAGAGTTCGGCAAGCCTGAAGCTTTGGAGCTACGGCCGCCCGATCCCGCTCTCCGAGCGCGTGCCGGTGCTGGAGAATATGGGCTTCCGCGTTGTCGACGAGCGCACGCTGCGCATCGATCCGGCCGGTGGACCCGTGAACGAAATTTGGTTCCACGACATGCTGCTCGAGCGCGACGATGGGACACCGCTCGACGTTTCGGGGCTCGCGCATCGTCTTGAAGACACCGTGCTGGCGATCAATCGCGGCGAAGCCGAGAACGACGGTTTCAACGCCCTCGTGATGGCGGCCGGGTTGCCGTGGCGCGACGTCGCGATGCTGCGAACGCTGGCGCGCTATCTGCGGCAGGCGCGTATCGCGTATTCGCAGGACTATCTGTGGACGACGATGCGCAAGCACGCCGGCATCGCGGCGCAGCTTGTCGCGGTATTCAACGCGAAGTTCGATCCTGCCTCGCAGCAAGCGATCGAGCAGCGCGGCGAAGCCGTGAAGAAGATCGTCGCCGAGATCGAGGAGGCCTTGCAGGCTGTCTCGGTGCTCGACGAGGATGTGATCCTGCGCCGATTCGTCAACCTTCTGCATGCCGCGATCCGGACGAATTTCTTCCAGAAGAATGCCGACGGTTCGGCGAAGCCGACGATCGCGTTCAAGTTCCGCTCGCGCGAGATCGAAGAACTGCCGGCGCCGCGCCCGCTGTACGAAATCTTCGTCTGCTCGCCGCGCATGGAAGGCTGTCACCTCCGCTTCGGCAAGGTCGCGCGCGGCGGCATGCGCTGGTCCGATCGTCCGCAGGATTTCCGCACCGAGATCCTCGGCCTCGTCAAGGCGCAGCAGGTGAAGAACGCCGTCATCGTTCCGGTCGGCGCGAAGGGCGGCTTCGTTCCGAAGCGCTCGCTGGTCGGTCTTTCGCGCGACGAGTTCATGGCGGAAGGCATCGCGACCTACAAACTGCTCGTGCAGTCGATGCTCGATATCTCGGACAACATCGGCAAAGACGGCATCATCCCGCCGCCGAATGTCGTGCGTCACGACAACGACGATCCGTATCTCGTCGTTGCGGCCGACAAGGGCACGGCGACGTTCTCGGACATCGCGAATGGTCTCGCGCTCGAGCATGGCTGGTGGCTCGGCGATGCTTTCGCATCGGGCGGCTCGGTCGGCTACGATCACAAGGGCATGGGCATCACGGCGCGCGGTGCCTGGGAGGCCGTGAAGCGGCACTTCCGCGAGATGGACGTCGATATCCAGACGACGCCGTTCACGGTCGCGGGCGTCGGCGATATGTCGGGCGACGTGTTCGGCAACGGCATGTTGTGTTCGCGCGCGATCAAGCTGGTCGCGGCTTTCGATCATCGCGACATCTTCATCGACCCGAACCCCGACACCGAAAAGAGCTTCATCGAGCGCGAGCGCATGTTCAAACTGCCGCGCTCGAGTTGGCAGGACTACGACAAGTCGGTGATCTCGGAAGGCGGCGGCATCTATCCGCGCTCCGCCAAGGAGATCACGCTGTCCACGGTTGCGCAGAAGATGCTGGGCTTGCCGTCGCCTAAAGCGACGCCGCAGGCTGTGCTGCGCGCGATCCTGCGGATGCAATGCGATCTCCTGTGGTTCGGTGGCATCGGCACTTACATCCGCTCGTCTGCCGAGACGGAGGAGCAGGCCGGCGATCGCGCGAACGATCCGATCCGCGCGGCAGCCGCGGAGCTGAACTGCAAGGTTATCGGCGAGGGCGCCAATCTCGGCGCAACGCAGCGCGGGCGTATCGAAGCGGCGTCGCGCGGCATTCGTCTGAACACCGACGCGATCGACAACTCGGCCGGCGTGAACACGTCGGACGTCGAGGTCAACATCAAGATCGCGCTGACGACGCCGGTGACCGACGGCCGTCTCACTTACGAGACGCGCAATGCACTGCTCGCCGAGATGACGGATGAAGTCGCCGCGCTGGTGCTGCGCAATAACTATCTGCAGACGCTCGCGCTCTCGCTGGTCGAGCGGCGCGGTGTCGAAGATCTCGGCTTCCAGCAACGCCTGATGCAGACGCTCGAAGCGGTCGGCGAACTCGATCGCAAGATCGAATATCTGCCGGACGATATCGAACTCGGCGAGCGCCGCCGGCGCGGCCAAGCGCTGACGCGGCCGGAACTCGCGGTGCTGCTCGCTTACGCGAAACTCTCGCTTTATAGCGAACTGCTTGACTCGTCGGTGCCGGACGATCCTTACCTCAGCCGCGAACTAGGCCGCTATTTCCCGCCGCAGCTGTCGGAGAAATATCCGGACGCATTGCAGAGCCATCGCCTGCGCCGCGAGATCATCGCGACGCAGCTCGCGAACTCGATCATCAATCGCGGCGGGCCGTCGCTCGTCGTGCGCATCGCGGACCAAACCGGTGCCGCGCCGTCGAGCATCGCGGGTGCGTTCGCGCTGGTGCGCGACAGCTACCAGATGACGGCGCTCAACACCGAAATCGATGCGCTCGACAACAAGATCGACGGCAAGACGCAGCTCGCGCTCTACGCTGCCGTGCAGGACACGCTGCTCGATCGTCTCGTCTGGTTCTTGCGCCATACCGATCCGACGCAAGGCATCGGCGATCTCGTGAAGCATTACGGCGACGGCATTGCCGAGATCGCGGCGTCGCTCGACACGGCGTTGCCGGCTGACGCACAGAAATTCCGTGCCGACCGTGTTGCCGAATTCACCAAGGCAGGCGTGCCGGAGGATCTCGCGAAACGCATCGCGAGCCTCGCGGTGCTCAAGGCGGCGCCGGATATCATCTTGGTCGCAGACCGCGCGAAGAAACCGATCGCGGACGTCGCCGCGACGTATTTCGAGGCGGGAGCGTTCTTCCAGCTCGATCAAATCCGCGCGCCGGCGTCGAGCATTCCGGTTACCGATTACTTCGACCGTTTGGCGCTCGATCGTGCGCTCGACCAAATCGCGGAAGCGGAGCGGCGGATTGCGGCCGAGATGGTTCAGAACGGCGCGACCGGCCCGGCGGCCGTGGAGGCTTGGGTCAAGCCGCGCTCGGCCGATGTCGATCGCATCAAGGCGGCGGTCGGCGAGATCGCGCGGTCGACGCCGAGCATTTCAAAGCTTGCGGTCGCGGCGAGCCTCGTCGGTGACCTTGTGAAGCACTGAGGCGCGCCAAGCATTGCTTGCGTAACCACACATACGCCGCTACCGAGAACCTTGGAATTCGAGTAAGATTCGATTTCCGAGGCTCCCGGCGGCGGAACCCAAAAAGAATGACCTTCAGAGGCGTCCCTGACGTCGACCCCCAGCCGGCCCCTCGCCGCGCGCTCTTCGGCTGGGCGCTGTTCGATTGGGCCGCGCAGCCTTATTTCACGCTGATCACGACGTTTATCTACGCTCCGTATTTCGCCAACGCGGTGGCCGCGAACCCCGTGCAGGGGCAGGCGATTTGGGGTTACGCGACGGCGTTCGCGGGTCTGCTGATCGCGCTCGGTTCGCCGTTTCTGGGCGGGGTGGCGGACGCCTCCGGGCGGCGCAAGCCATGGATCTTGGCGTTCGGATGCCTGCTGGTCGTCGGCAGTTCCTGTCTCTGGTTCGGCCGGCCCGCTGCGCCGGAGACAGTGCCGATCGTGCTGCTCGCCTTCATCATCGCGACCATCGGCACCGAATTCGCGACCGTGTTCAACAACGCGATGATGCCGACGCTGGTGAAGCCGGAGCAACTCGGCAAACTCTCCGGCATCGGCTGGGCGACGGGTTATGTCGGCGGCGTGCTCAGCCTCTTCGTCATGCTGCTGTTCATGGTCGGCGACCCGCAAACCGGGAAAACGCTGATCGGCCTCAATCCGATCTTCGGCCTCGACCCAGCGGCACGCGAGGGCGATCGCGCGGCCGGGCCGCTGACCGCGATCTGGTTCGTGATCTTCATCATCCCGATGTTTCTCTTCACGCCGGATACGCCGGCGCGAATGCCGGTTAGCGATGCGATGCGGCAGGGGGTCTCGCGTCTGCGCGAGGCGCTCAATCACCTCAAGGAACATCCGAACACCGCGACGTTTTTGATTGCCAACATGATCTACGCGGATGGGCTGGTGGCGCTGTTCGCGTTCGGCGGCATCTTCGCGTCGTCGACGTTCGACTGGGGGACCACAGAACTCGGCATCTTCGGCATTCTGACTGCAATCAGCGGCACTTTTGGTGCTTTGATCGGAGGCTTCCTCGACAATCGTCTCGGGTCGAAAGGCGTCGTGATGATCAGCCTCGGCCTGCTGCTGTGCTCGGTGATTGCGATCCTTTGCATCGGACGCGACTATATTTTCTGGATGACGGTTGCGCCCGCAACGCCAGGCGATGGCCTCTTCGCGTCCGCGCCCGAGAAAATGTATGTCTTGATCGGAATCATGATCGGCTTCGCGGCTGGACCGATGCAGGCGGCGTCGCGCACATTGCTGGCGCGGCTTTCGCCGCCGCAGCGGATGGCGCAATTCTTCGGATTGTTCGCACTGTCGGGCCGGGTGACGTCGTTCCTCGGTCCGCTGTTGGTCGGCATCGTGACCGCCGCCACTGCGAGCCAGCGCGGCGGCATGATGGTGCTGATCCTGTTCTTCACGGTCGGGCTGGTGCTGCTGTCGCGGGTGAAAGCGCCGCAGCCTTAGTTTTGGTTTGGTCGCATTTCCTTCGGCGAACCGGTTCCCACTTCGCCTGGAAAAGCTCCTAGTGCCGGAAGTGGCGCATGCCGGTGAGCACCATCGCGATGCCGGCTTCGTCTGCGGCCTTGATCACTTCGTCGTCGCGCATCGAGCCGCCCGGCTGAATGACGGCGGTGGCGCCGGCTTCGATCGCGACCAGGAGGCCGTCCGCAAACGGGAAGAATGCGTCGGAGGCGACGACCGAGCCCTTCGTCAGCGGAGCGGGTAGTCCGAGTTCCTTCGCGGCATCCTCGGCCTTGCGGGCCGCGATACGCGCGGCGTCGACGCGGCTCATCTGGCCGGCGCCGATGCCGACAGTCGCGCCGTCTTTTGCATAGACGATGGTGTTGGACTTCACGTGCTTGGCGACGCGGAAGGCGAAACGAAGATCCTGCATTTCCTGGTCGGTCGGCGCGCGCTTTGTCGCGACCTTCAGTTTCAGATCGTCGACCGAGCCGTTGTCGCGCGTTTGAACGAGCATGCCGCCCGCGACCGACTTGAAGGTCAGGCCGAGTGCGCGTGAGTCGGGCAGGCCGCCGGTCAGCAGCAAGCGCAACGCCTTCTTCGCGCCGACGATCGCGATGGCTTCCTCGCTCGCATCCGGCGCGATGATCACCTCAGTGAAGATCTCGGTGATGACCTTCGCGGTCTCGGCGTCGAGCGGCTGATTGAGTGCGACGATGCCGCCGAAAGCGGACGTCGAGTCGCAAGCGACAGCCTTGCGATACGCTTCGATCAGGCTGGCGCCCTCGGCAACACCGCACGGGTTGGCGTGCTTGATGATCGCGCAGGCCGCGGTGCGCGCCGGATCGAACTCGGCGACGCATTCGTAAGCCGCGTCCGTGTCGTTGATGTTGTTGTAGGACAGTTGCTTGCCCTGCACCTGGCGCGCGGTGGCGACGCCGAAGCGCTTCTCCGGCGTGCGATAGAACGATGCCTGCTGGTGTGGGTTTTCGCCGTAGCGCAGCGCCTCCGCGAGCGCGCCGCCGAAAGCGCGATAGTCCGGCGCTTCGGTTTTGTTCTCGCTCGCGAACCAGTTGGAAATCGCGGCGTCGTAAGCGCCGGTGCGCGCATAAGCTTTGGCGGCAAGGCGGCGGCGCAGCGCGAGGGTCGTTGCGCCGCGGTTCGCCTTCATCTCGTCGAGAACGGCCTGATAGTCGGACGCATCGACGACGACGGCGACATCGGCGTGGTTCTTGGCGGCAGCGCGGATCATCGCGGGACCGCCGATGTCGATATTCTCGATACAGTCGTCGTAGTCGGCGCCCTTCGCAACCGTTTCCTCGAATGGGTAGAGATTGACGACGAGGAGATCGATCGGCTGGATGCCGTGGCCCTGCATGGCGGCGACGTGCTTGTCGTCATCGCGGATCGCGAGCAGGCCGCCGTGCACTTTCGGATGCAGCGTCTTGACGCGGCCGTCCATCATCTCGGGAAAGCCGGTGAGCTCGGAGACGTCGCGAACGCGCAGGCCGGAGTCCGCGAGCGCTTTGGCAGTGCCGCCGGTCGAGACCAGTTCCACGCCAAATTTCGAGAGTGCGTGGGCGAACTCGACGAGCCCCTTCTTGTCCGACACCGAAATCAGGGCGCGGGCGATGTGACGGGGTTTTTCGGTCATTTTCGGCAGGTCTCCGGAGGCTTTCGGGGCTCGTCTTAATGGCGTTACGCCATCACGGGAAGCCTTTTGGCCCGTTTTTCCTCCGTTGCGGGGATTGTAGCCCGGATGGAGTGAGGCGCAGCCGAACGCAATCCGGGGAGGTCGTTTTGCCCTAGGGCCCCGGATTTCGCGCGCGGCTTCGCCGCCGCTCCATCCGGGCTACGAGTCAGCGCTTCCGCAACCGGGCGGCGAAGAAGCCGTCCATGCCGGCTAGGCGGGGATCGGGATTGGCAAGATGCGAGGGCAACGAGCGGAGTTCGCCGCCGGCGTTGATGATCTCGGCGAGGCCGCCGACTTCATCCGCCGCGATCGCGTCGCGCTCGACCGTCTCGTTGCGTGCGAGCAGCGACGCGATCTGCGTCTCGCCTTCGTCGGGCTCGAGGGAGCAGACCGAATAGACGATGCGGCCGCCCGGCTTCGTCATCGCGACGGCGGCGTCGAGCAATCGCGACTGCAGACCAGCGAGCGATTCGAGATCGCTGTCGCGTTTGAGCCACGCGACATCCGGATGGCGGCGGATCGTTCCGGTCGCGAGGCACGGCGCGTCGAGCAACACGGCGTCGAATTGCGGCGCATCCCATGCCGTGATGTCGGCAACGACGATCTCGCAATCGAGCCCGAGGCGGGTGAAATTCTGCTTCAGCCGTGAAAGCCGCGGCGACGAGCGATCGACGGCCGTCACTTTCGCGCCGGCCTGCGCGAGTTGCGCGGACTTTCCGCCGGGTGCCGCGCAGAGATCGGCGACGTTTTGGCCGGCGACATCGCCGAGCAGACGCGCGGGGAGCGCGGCGGCCGCGTCCTGCACCCACCATGCGCCTTCGTCGAAGCCGGGCATGCGCGTCACGGCGCCTTCCGCGACGACGCGGACCGAGCCGGTCGGCAAAACATGACCGCGCAAGCGTGCCGCCCACTCGTCCGCGTTCTGCTTCACGGTGATGTCGAGCGGCGGCGGCGCGCGCTGCGCCAGCGCGATCGCGTCGGTGGCGTCATCGCCATACGCCTTGCGCCAGCGTTCGCTCAACCAGGACGGCACATCGATGGTTGCGGGCGCTGCCTCGAGATCCGCGATGCCTTCGCGGCTCGCGCGGCGCAGCACCGCGTTGACGAGACCCGGATAGCGCTGCGCGCGACGATCCGCCTGCACAAGGCGCACCGAGAGATCGACGGCGGCGTGGTCCGGCACGTCGAGCCAGAGAATTTGTGCAATGCCGATGAGCAGCGCAGTTTCGACGCGCGGCGCATCCTTCGGCAACCCTTGCGCGAGATATCGCTCCAACAAGTAGCGCAGCGAGCCGAGACGGCGCAGCACCGTGGCGGCAAGCATGCGCACGAGCGCGCGATCGCGATCTTCCATGGCGGCCAATGCGGGATGCGCTTGCGCGCCGTCGAAATGATCGTCGAGCGAGCGCTTACCGCGCAGCACACCTTCGACGATATCCGCCGCGATACGCCGCGCCGCGAGACCAGGAGCTTCGGATTGAATTTGCGCACGCGCCATACGTCCGCACGTTAATCGATGCTGCGCGATTTGTCGGCAGCAGGGCGCAAAAATAAATCGAGCCCGGAGCTGCCATGCAGTCCGGGCTCGTCATGATTCGATCACGTTTGCGTTGGCGGCTCGTGCCCTTGCGTTAACCCCACGGGCCGCGTTGCGGTGCGCTGTCGCGGCGGCCGCCCCATGCGGGCGAAGGACCGCGCGACGACGCTGCGGGCGATGACGGCGCGGGCGTGCCACCCATCGTGCGTGCCATTTCCTGCAGCGCCGCAATGCGATTCTCGGTTGCGGGATGCGTCGAGAACAAGTTGTCCATGCGCTGACCCGAGAGTGGGTTGATGATGAACATGTGCGCGGTCGCGGGGCTGCGCTCCGCCGAATCGTTCTCAATATGCTGCGCGGCGCCGGCGATTTTGTTCAGCGCATTGGCAAGCCACATCGGCTGACCCGCGATCTCGGCGCCCATGCGGTCCGCGGCATATTCGCGCGTGCGGCTGATCGCCATCTGCACGAGCATCGCGGCGAGCGGCGCGAGAATCACCATCGCGATGGTCCCGATGATGCCCATGCCGCCACCGTTGTTGTTGTCGCGGTTGTGACCCGCGAACATGCCGAACTGCGCGATCATCGAGATCGCACCCGCGATGGTTGCGGTGATCGTCATGATCAGCGTGTCGTGATTCTTGATGTGCGCGAGCTCGTGCGCCATCACGCCGGCGACTTCCTCGCGCGTGAGATTGTTGAGCAGGCCTGTCGTCGCCGCGACGGCGGCGTTCTCGGGATTGCGGCCGGTCGCGAAGGCGTTCGGCTGCGGCTCGTCCATCAGGTAAACCTTCGGCATCGGCAGGTTCGCGCGCTGCGCGAGATCCCGCACCATCCGATAGAGATCGGGTGCCGTCTGCTCGTCGACCTCGTGGGCGCCGTGCATCGACAGCACCATCTTGTCGGCTTTCCAGTAGGTGAAGAAGTTCATGCCGGCCGCTACGACGAGCGCCAGAAGCATGCCGGTCTTGCCGCCGATCAAGAAACCGACGCCCATGAACAGCGCCGTCAGACCTGCGAGCAGGAGGGCCGTGCGCATGTAGTTCATCGAAATTCACTCTCCCATCGCGCGCAAAGGAGCGCGCACGCGATAAAAGTTGGGGAGCCGTTTCGTTGCATCAAGGACTAGAAGCCGGGGTGCGACATTGCATCGCCGTCACCCGGATACCCGGACAGCAAAAAGCCCGGCGGTGAGGCCGGGCTTTCGAGTTCTGGTTGATTTCGGGGTGTTTAGCGCGTGGCGAGAACCGGCGTGCCGACGCCGACGCGCTGGAAGAGGTCCATGACGTCCGCGTTGTGCATGCGGATGCAGCCGTAGGAGACGAAACCGCCGATCGAGTTCGGCACGTTGGTGCCGTGGATCGCGTATTGGTCGCCGCCGCTCAGCGTCATCGCGGCAACGCCCATCGGGTTGCGCGGCGAGCCGCCTTCGATCACGTCCGGCAACGACGGCTTGTCGCGCTTGACGGCGGCGGGCGGGGACCAGGCCGGCTGAACGTATTTGCCGTTGATGTATTTGAGGCCGGTCCACTGCTTGCCGAAGCGGCCGACGCCGACCTTGTAGCGGATCGCCGTGCCGTCGCTGTTGACGAGGTACAGGCGGCGCTCGGACAGGCGGACGACGATCGTGCCTGGCGCGCCTTCGCCGCGATAGTGGACGACTTCGCGCGCCTGCGCGGGGGTCGAAATTGCCGTTACGGAGATGAGTGCCGAGAAGGCCGCAGCGGCTGCGGCCGCACCGAGGATGAACCGATGCATTGTTTTCTTATTCCCAACCTTTGAACGCGTCCGGGAGATTGGCGCGCCGGGATACTTACCCTTTGGGCGTTAAAGAATGCAGCGCACTGTTACGTGAAGGTTGTGTCTGGGCGTTAATTGATCCGGCAGTGTTGCGCCTGCGGCACAATGTCTTGCGGGTTTGGGCGCTGTTCAAGCGGTGGAGGGTTTCAACCAGCCCCGATAGCGGACGACCTGGCCGAGCAAAGGCATTGCGATCGGCACGTCGAAGGTAAATCGCCCGGCCGAATCGACGGTTTCGATCGCGCGGGACCGCGGGGTCAGCCAGGCGGGCAGGGGGATGGGGCCTAGGCGGGCCGAAACGGACCGCATGGTCACGCCCTGCCGGTCGGCCGTGACGGCGAGGCGGATGGAGACGAGGCCGAATTGCTCGTCCATGTGGCCCGGGCCGGCTTCAGAGAGGCGGCTCTTGAAGCGCCGCGTGCCGAAGGTGCGGGTCCAGACTTCGGCGTCCTCATTCTCGGTCATCTCGACGCGGACCGGGATGTTCTGCCCAGCCGGCGGAAAGCCGAAGAGCCGGGCGAACAGGCGCCCAGCAGCGTTGGCGGCGCCTTCGATCGAAGCCATGCCGGCGAGGACGAGGCGGCCGTCGACCGTGTGGCCGGCGCGGATCGGCGCGGGGACTTCATTCAGGCTGTCGCGGAGGACGCGGGCGTAGAGCGATTGCGGTCGGGCGCGTTGCCGCGTGACGATGCGGAAGCGGCGGAATTCGTCCGCGATGTCGGCGAGGTTCAGGACATCGACGCAGGCGCGGGCGCCGGGCGCGATGTCGCGACCTGCGAGCAAGGCACGCACGGCAGCGAGGGCTGGAAGCGTCGGAATGTTCGGGCCGTCGCCGGTCGGCGCGATGACGGCCCACCACGCTTGGACACGATTGTCTCCGGCGTCGCGGCCCGATGCGGTGACGATCATGCCGCCGCGATCGGTGCCGTAGCGGAAGAGGCGATCGGCGATCCAATGGAAGGGCTTGGCGAGCGGCAGCAGCGTCGGCAGCAGGCCGATGCGCACCGGCAGGCTTGCTAGCCAGAGGCCGAGATGCATGAAGGCGAGCTCGAAGCCGGCGCGGAAGATTGCGCGATCCCGCGGCGCGTAACGCTGCGGCAGGAGATCGAGGTCCGGCGTTTCGACAAGCGAGAGCCAACGTTTGCCGAGCCCGGGCAGGCGGCGGCGGATCAGCAAGCCCCAGCCCGGCGCTTCGCGCCAACGTCCGCCCGTGAAGACGCGTGCCGGTTTGCCGGTGCGGCCGAGGATCGCCTGCACGACGGACAACCCGCGTGGCGCGCGATTGCCGGGTGAGATCGCAACATCGACGCGGTCGATCGCGCGCCAGCCGCGTGTGATCTCGTCGAGCGCGGCGTGGCTGAGCGCGGGCGTCGAGCTTGCGCCGGTGAGCGCGACGACGCCGGCGGCTTTCGCTTGTTCGTCGAGCGCCGGAAAAGCAGCGACGAAATCGCGCGCGTCGGCGAGATCGATGTAGTGGCAACCGGCCGCGATGGCGGCGCGCGCCGTCGCCGGCTGTGCGTGTTGGAACGGGCCGGCCGCATCGGCGACGATGAACAGGTCCAAAGCCCTTAGCGTTTCGGCGGTGAGCGTCGCCGTGTCGATCGCGACGCTCTCGATCGTGCGATCCGGAAACAGAATGCGCAAACGTCGCGCGACACCTTCCGCGCGATCGACACCGCGTGCGCCGATCAGCACGGCGGCGTCGGTGCGCCAGAGCAAACCCTCGACGAGGCGCTCGCCGAAGGCGCCGGTGCCGCCGATAACGAGAACACGGCGGCTCATGCGTTCGGGCCTCGTGAAGCTTCACGATTTGGCGGCAGCATGCAAACGTCGCTCTTGCCGAACCAGCGATAGCGATTGCGCGCGACGACATCGTAGATCGCATCGCGCAACGCGCGCGGGATCAAGCGCAGAATGCGCGCCCAGCGCCAGCGCGGCAGCGACGCGAGAATGCGCAATGCGGCGTCCGAGCGGGTGTGAAGAACGCCGTCGTCGATCAGCGCGAATGTGTCGGGATTATCGGCGTCGATGCCGAAGCGTGCGGCGAGTTCGCGGCCTTCCGGCTCCTGGATCGCGACGAAGCGGAACTGCCGCGCGACATCACGCTGCGTGACGAAGCGATAGCTGCGCGAGCAGAGGATACAGACGCCGTCGTAGAGGATGATGCGCATTCGGATGCAGAGGGGCCTGCACCGAAACTAACCGGTTTGCCCGGGGGAGGTCTATGCTTCGGCGCGAATGGCCAAAGCGTCTGCGCCGCCGGAACGGTCGACCAGCAGATTCGCCGCGATGAGCATCACGATCGTCGGGGCGAGCGCGTACAGAACGTTCAGGGGCGCAGAGAGGTTTGCGAGAAGGTCGGTCATGCCCACCAGGATAAGGCGGCAAGTCCTAACAGTGGGTTGCGGGCATATCGCCGTTTTCGTGCTAAAGCGGCATTTATCACGACCGGGAGGCTCAATATGGCGAAATTGATCGAGAAATGGCACGCGCTGGTCAAGGTTAAGGATACGGGGGCGCTAAACGACGTGCTGGCCGACGATGTCGTGTTCGAGTCGCCGGTCGTGCACACGCCGCAGCACGGCAAGGCGATCACGGCCAAATATCTGACGGCCGCGCTGCATGTCCTGAACAACGACGAGTTTCGATATCTCAACGAGTGGGTCGGGACGACGTCGGGTGTGCTCGAGTTTCAGACCGTGATCGATGGCATCACGATCAACGGCGTCGACATCATCACGTGGAACGCGGACGACAAGATCACGCATTTCAAGGTGATGGTGCGGCCGCTGAAGGCGATGAATCTGCTGCACCAGATGATGGGCGCGCAGTTGATGAGAGGTTGATTGTTGCCGTCATGGCCCGGCTTGTCCGGGCCATCCACGTCTTACCCTTTTGCGGGCTCAGCCAAGACGTGGATGGCCCGCATGAAGCGGGCCATGACGACGGAGAGGTGAAAGTGCTTCTCAACCAGCCTTCAACTTCTCGGCGAGCAAATGCAAATCGCGATCGCGGCAGCCGAGTTCTTCCAGCGCGCGGACCGTCTCGATCACATAATCACGGTTAGCGCCGGAGCGGCCGTGACCTTGCCGTACGAGATGCAGTTGCTGGTCGATCGAGAGCCGCCCCGCATACTGCTTGTGTCCGCGATCGACGACGTAGCAGAGCGCGGAGACGCGGCGATCCTTCTGCCCGTCGAGCCAGACCGAGCGATTCGTCTCGTGGTAGACCATCGTGGTCTGCTCGCGCGCGCGGAGGTATTCGATCGTCGCGTCGCGCTGCTTGGCCTCGACGCGATAGGCGACGCCGCGGCACGCGCCGCCTTGGTCAAGTCCTAGAACGAGCCCGGGTTTTTCCGGCGTGCCGCGATGATCGTGCGAGAATACGCAGAGCGCGCGGTGGGCGCCGATCAATTTTGCCGAGACGCGCTCGACAAAATCAAAGCCGGGCCGCCAAATCAGCGAGCCGTAGCCGAAAACCCAAAGATCGTCTGTTCGGGATGACATGATGGGTGTGGCGCTTATCATGGCGCGACGCGGCGTGTAAAAGGCTGGCAGCCATGCAGGAATCATTTCGATGAGTGAGGGCCGCCGCAGCCGTTTCTGGTTGTATGCACCGTTCGTTGCTCTCGCCGTCCTCGCGGCCGGCTGGACCGCCGTGTGGTTTTACGCCGCGCAGAGGGCCGACACGATGCTGGCCGCATGGATGGCGCGCGAGGCCGTGCTGGGCCGTCAGTATCACTGCGGCCAGCGCAAGACAGCCGGCTATCCATTCCGCATCGAGGTTACGTGCACGGACCTCAAAATTACGTTCGCGAATGACGAGGGGCCGGTGACGCTTGCAGCGCCGAAGTTGTTGGCGCTGGCGCAGATCTACACACCGGATCTCGTGATCCTCGAAGCGACCGGGCCGATGACGGTCAAGCAACCGGCGACCGGCATCGACTATGTCGCATCATGGACGATGCTGCAGGCGAGCGCGCGCGGCCGCCCGTCGGCGCCACAGCGATTGTCGCTGGTCGTCACCGCGCCGAAGTTAGCGCTCCCGAACCGGCCCGATGCGCTGATGGAGGCCAAGGGTTTTCAGTTTCACGCAAAGCGGCAGGAGAACGCGGCCGATCCGATTTTCGACCTGGCGTTGAATGTCGACACTCTCACTTCGGCCGCGCCGGCACTGACTGGCCGGCCATTGACCGGCGAATTGGTCGGCGTTTTGCGCGGTCTGAAGGATCTGCGGCCGAAGCCGTGGCCGGCGCGCTTGCGCGAATGGCAGGGCAATGCGGGGCGCGTCGAGTTGACGCGGTCACGCATCACGCTCGGCGATGCGGTCGCGGTCGGGCAAGGCGATCTCGGTCTGACGCCGCAGGGCCGGCTCGACGGAACCGTGAATTTGCGCGTCGCCGGTCTGGAGCAAATCGCCGGATTGTTCTTTGCGTCCAGCGAGTCTCGGCCCGTGATCACGGCGCTGAACATGCTGGCGCGGAGCGACATCGACGGGAAGAAGGCGGTCGCGGTGCCGCTGTCCTTCCGCGACGGGCGGATCCTGTTCGGGCCCGTGCCGGTCGGCCGGGTCGGGCCGCTGTTCTGAACGGATCGAGTGCCGGAAGCGTTATTGCTAACGCTTTGTCGTGTCTTGCCGCAAAGCCTATCTGATGGGATAGGAATGGCAGTCTCTGAATGAGAACAAGCTCTTAAGGGAGAACGTATGCTCAAAAGCCTGTTGATCGCCGGACTGACGGCGCTATCGGTCGCAACTGCTTCGGCGCAGGGTTATCCGAACAAGCCGATCACCTTCGTCATCCCGTTCGCGGCTGGGGGGCCGACGGACGTGCTCGGGCGCGTGATCGCCGAACGCATGGGGACGATCCTCGGCCAGCAGATGGTCGTCGAGAACGTCGGCGGCGCCGGCGGCATGACGGGGTCGTCGCGCGTGAAATCCGCGGCGCCGGACGGCTATCAGATCGTGCTCGGCACCGTCGGCACGCATGCGCAGAACCAGACGCTCTACAAGAAACCGGCTTACGATTCGGCGAACGATTTTGCGCCGGTCGGTCTGATCGCCGAAGTGCCGATCATGCTGCTGGTGAAGAAGGATCTGCCGGTCAACTCGTTCAAGGAATTCGTCGAGTATGCGAAGAAGAACCAAGGTTCGATGACCTACGGTTCGGCCGGCGCCGGTTCGGCGACGCATCTCGGCTGCGTCGTGCTCGACAGCGCGATGGGCACGAAGATCGTCCACGTGCCGTATCGCGGCACGGGTCCGGCGATGACCGACCTGCAGGGCGGCCGCATAGACTTCCTCTGCGAGATCGTGACGACGGCGAAGCCGCAGGTTGACGGCGGCACCGTTAAGGCGCTCGCGATGATGACGAAGGAGCGTTCGAGCGTTCTGCCGAATGTGCCGACCGCAATCGAGCAAGGTCTCAATGTCGAAGCCTATACGTGGAACGCGCTGTTCGCGCCGAAGGGCACGCCGCCGGATGTCATCAAGAAGCTCAACGACGCGATGAGCCAGGCGATGGATGCACCGGACGTGAAGGATCGCCTCACCGCGCTCGGTGCCGTGCTGGTGCCGAAGGATCGCCGTTCGCCGGAAGCGCTCGCGAGCTTCGTGAAGAGCGAGATCGAGAAGTGGGCCGCGCCGATCAAGGCGAGCGGTTCGCAGGTGGACTGATTTGCAACTGGACGAGGGCAGATCGCTTCTAGCGTTCTCTCCCCCCTTGCGGGGGAGAGACAGAGAGGGGGGTGAGCCTCGATTGCAGTGCTCACCAAACACCCCCCTCCCTAGCCCTCCCCCGCAAGGGGGGAGGGAACGCGCTGAGTCTGCCGCTCTGTCTTCGTCCATCGAGATGTATCGATGACAACTTCGCGCACCGACGTACTGATCGCGGGTGCCGGATTTCCCGGCCTCGCGCTCGCCATCGCGTTGCGGCAGAGTCTCGGCGAAACATTCGCCGTTACGGTGGCGGATCCAGCGCTCGCGCGTGAGAGCCGCGATCCGCGTGCGTCCGCCATCGCGGCGTCGGCGCGGCGGATGCTCGATGCGCTCGGCGTTTGGGACGACGTTGCGGCGGATGCCCAGCCGATCCTCGACATGGCAGTCACCGACAGCCGCCTCGGCGATGCGGTGCGGCCGACGTTTCTGACCTTCGCGGGCGAAATCGAAGAGGGCGAGCCGTTCGCTCACATGGTCGAGAACCCGCAGCTTACGGCATCTCTCATTGCGAAAGCACGGGCGCTCGGCGTGACGTTGTTGCCGACAGCGGTCGAGACGAACGAGACCGTCGTCGCCGGCGTACGTGTCTCCTTCGCGGACGGGACATCGAGCACGACGCGGTTGCTGGTTGCGGCGGATGGCGCACAGTCGCGTATCCGCGAGCGTGCGGGCATCGCGTGCGTTCAATGGTCGTATCCGCAATCCGGTATCGTCACGACGATTGCGCATGAGCGCGATCACGAAGGCCGCGCGCTGGAGCATTTTCTGCCCGCTGGTCCGTTCGCGACGCTGCCGCTGAAGAACAATCGCGCATCGATCGTGTGGACGGAGGAGAGCCGCGAGGCTGCGCGGATCGTCGCGTTGCCGGACGCGGAATTCCTGGCGGAGTTCGAGAAGCGCTTCGGGCTCGAACTTGGCGACATCACGCTGGCGGGGCCGCGGCGCGCGTTTCCGCTCGGCTTTGCGCTCGCGCGCTCGTTCATCGCCGAGCGCATCGCGCTGATCGGCGATGCCGCGCATGTTATTCACCCGATCGCGGGCCAAGGGCTCAACATGGGCCTGCGTGATGCGGCGGCGCTGGCGGAAGCAATCGCGGATGCGGCGCGGCTTGGTCTCGATGTCGGCGGCGCGACGGTGCTGGAGCGCTATCAGCGCTGGCGGCGTTTCGATTCGCTCGCGATGGGCGCCGCGACCGACAGCCTCAACCGGCTGTTCTCGAACAACTCGGATGTGCTCAAAGCCGTGCGCGACTTCGGCCTCGGTGTCGTCGATCGGCTGCCGGCGTTGAAGACGATGTTCATCCGCGAGGCTGCCGGCCTCACGGGCGACGTGCCGAAACTGCTGCGCGGCGAAGCGATCTAAACGCTGGTGCCTTTGATGAAGGTCACGATGGCGCGGATCATCTCGGGCGAGAATGAACCGCCGGCCTGATACGACGCCATCTGCGCTTGGCGATCCGCAAGATCCTCGGGCGCGTCCTGGAAGATGTGATTGATGCGCGGCAGCGATACGACGCGTGCGTCCGGGGCTGCGTCGCTTAGCACTTGAAGATCGTCGGCGCTGACCTGGATATCGCTCTTTCCGCGTACCAACAGGATCGGCAGCTTCAGCTTCTTGAGCTCGGCGACCGGATCGATTGCGAAGAGCGACAGCAGGAACGGCTGCACGGATGGGCGGAACAAACCGTTCTGCTCCGGCGGCACCTTCTCGATACGCTTGCCGGCGCTGAGACGCGCGAGGAATTTCAGCGCCTGCTGACGCAGCGTTTCTTGCTCGGGCGGCAGCGGCTGATCGGTGAGTTGCTGGTGGAGAACGACGTCGAGCTTGCGTCCTGCCGCAGCGAGAAGCGCGATGCCGCCGAGCTTCATGCGTTGCGCAACCAGCGTTGCGATCAGCGCGCCTTCGCTATGGCCGATGATGTAAACGTAAGAAACGTCGTCGCGTGCCGCGAGGCTCTGTGCCGCGAGCGTTGCGTCGGCAACGAAATGTTCGAATGTGAGTTCGGCTTCGCCGCCGACCACCAGCTTGCTCTGGCCGATGCCGCGCTTGTCGTAGCGGACGGACGGAATGCCGGCGCGCGCGAGCGAAGCGGAGATTTCGCGATAGAGGCCGAACGGACCATCGCGCGGTGTCGGACCGGAGCCCGCGATGATGAGTGCGATCGGGCTACGTTCGATGTCACCCTGCGGCCGCGTCAACGTGCCGGAAAGATGCTCACAGGCCCACGGCTCTTCGACGATCGCCTGCGTCATACGAACGGCACCGCCGCGACTTGCTCCTTGAACGCGGGACGCGACGAGATGGCGGCGTACCAGCGGTCGAGGTTCGGCTGGGCCGGACGATCGTCGAGCAAGCGATAGTAACGATAGGCCTGTACGCCGACCGGAATGTCGCCGTAGGAGAAATCCGAGCCGGCTACGAACTCGGTCTTGCCGAGCGCATCGTTGAGGATGTTCATCGCGGCCGTGATCTTCTTCTTCGCAGCGTCGATCGCGACGGGGTCGCGCTTCTCCGGCGGCGTGCGCACGAGGCCCCAGAAAACCGGCGTGATCGCGGGGCCCTGCACGGAGAGCTGCCAATCCATCCACTGGCTCGCACGAGCGCGCTGGCGAACGTCCTTCGGCAGGATCGCGCCGTTATGCTTTTCGGCGAGGTAGCGGATGATCGATTTCGATTCCCACAGGATGAAGCCGTCGTCTTCCTCGAGCGTCGGCACGACGAGATTCGGATTCATCTTCTGATATTCGGGCGTTGTGCCGAACGGGCCGCCGATGTCGATGCGCTGATGCGGCAGGCCGAGCTCGCCGACCGCCCACATCGCCATCTGCACGTTCGACGATGTGTTTCGCCCCCAGATTTTCAGCATTCCAACTTCCCTCGTTCTCGTTTCTTGGTCATTTCGGCTGAGCCGATAGCGCGAAGCGCGGCGGCGAAGGCCGGAATCCATACGCCCTGCGCTGCATTGGTGAGCAGTGAGTATGGGTCCCCGACAACCGCCTTCGGCGGTTTCGAGGACGACGGCTTTGTTACCCTTCGATCTGCCGTGCTTCTTCGGGCAGCATGATCGGAATTCCATCGCGGATCGGATACGCGAGCTTGGCGGCACGCGAGATGAGTTCCTGCTTCGCGGCGTCGTATTCGAGCGTCGACTTGGTCAGCGGACAAACGAGAAGCTCGAGCAGTTTCGGATCGACGGTGTGTTCGGCTTCGCTCACGTTTCCTCTCCGAATTATTGCAGCGGTGTTTCGCCCGAATCGTCGCTCTTCGCCAGTTCCATTTCCGTGATGGCGACAAGAATTTCGGCGCGTGTCTTGAGGTCCAAAGCTTCGAGCAGTGCCTGCTTCTCGGCGACGCCGTACGGCGACATCATCGCGAGCGCGTTGACGAGCGCTTCATTAGGCGCGTTGTTGATCCCGTCCCAATCGGCCTTGAGCTTCTTGGCTTTGAGGAAGGCGGTCAGCACATCGACCACGGCTTTGCGATCGACACCCTCTTCGCCGTGACGCGCCTTGAAGTCGATCGCGTAAGGCGAGAACGTCACGCGGCATTGACGATAGGGCGTCGAGACGGAGAGTTCTTCTTCGACGCGGAAACGCGCGATACCGGTGAGTTGCAGCACGTAACGGCCATCGCCCGACTCGGCGAGCTGCGTGATGCGGCCGACGCAGCCGACACGGAACAGCGTCGGGTGATCGTTATCGTGGCCTTGCGTCTGGTCCGGCTGTATCATGCCGATCAGGCGATGCCGGTCAGTCAGCGCATCGTCGATCATCGCGAGATAGCGCGGCTCGAAGATGTTGAGCGGCATTTGTCCGCGCGGGAGCAGCAAGGCCCCGGCGAGCGGAAAGACAGGGATCACCTGCGGCAGGTCGGCTGGCCCGCGATAGACGGCGTTCATCGGCATGCCGTTCCCTCCCGGCGATTGCCTTCGAGCCGATCACGCTTTGATAATATCAAAGCGTGGGCTCTCGGTTCTTTCAGCGGTCGCATTTTCTTGACGTGAACCGGTGTCCACTTCACTTGAAAATGCTTCTACGAAAACAGGATCGACGACAACTTGCGGCGGCCCAAAACCGTCGCTTCGTCCATCGGTCCCCAGGCTTCAAAAAACTGGACGAGCTGCTTGCGCGCTCCGTCGTCGTTCCATTTGCGGTCGCGCTTCACGATCGCAATCAGATGTTCGAGCGCTTCTTCGCGCTTGTTTTGTCCGTTGAGCGCGATGGCGAGATCGAAACGCGCCTGATGGTCGAGCGGATCGGCCGCGACCTTCTGTTCGAGTTCGGTGATCGGGCCGACGCTGTTCGCCTGTTCGGCGACGTCGATCGCGGCGCGCGCGGCGGCGACCACCGGATCGTTTTGCTTGGCCGGAGGAACCAGCGCGAGCGTCTGCTTGGCCTGATCGATCGCGCCGAGCGCGACGTAGCAACGCGTGAGGCCCGCGAGCGCGATGAGATTGTCGGGTTCGGCTTCCAGCAGGGCCGCGAAGATCTCGGCAGCTTGGCCGGCGTCGCCTCCCACCAGCGCGGCTTCTGCAGCCGCGAGCAGATCCTGCTCCTCGCCGCCGACGCGATCCTTGATGAGGCGCTCGACGAATTGCGTGACCTGACCTTCCGGCAGCGCACCCATGAAGCCGTCGATCGGCTGGCCGTTGACGAATGCGATGACGGCCGGGATCGACTGAATGCCCATCTGCTGCGAGATCTGCGGGTGATGGTCGATGTTCATCTTGACCAGCTTCACCTTGCCCTTGGCGGCTTTCACCACCTTCTCGATCACGGGCGTGAGCTGCTTGCAGGGGCCGCACCACTCGGCCCAGAAGTCGACCATCACGGGCTGCTGCTTCGACGCCTCGATGACGTCGGCCACAAAGGTCTGCGTCGTCGTCTCTTTGATCAGATCGCCTACGGGCGCTGGCGGGGCTGCGCCGTCGGATTGCAGAAGGCTCATTGAACGTCCTCGGAACACTGGGCCGCGCCACGCGCAGGCCGAAATCTCTCGGAAAAGGAATTCCCTGCCAATTAGATGGGCCAGAGCGCGACCGAATGCAACGGCCTCAAACGGCAGCCTCGAAGTCCAGAATGCGCGGTGCATGGCCGGTGGCGGCGAAGAACCGCATCAGGCCGTCTCGGCTGACCGAGGTGGTCATCGTGTTCTGCAGTGGATGGTAGTTCAGAGGTTCGTTGCGCAGCATCGCGGCGTCGAGCAGCACGTTGACCCGGCATTCGGTGTCGTTGATCGCCCCGAACGGGGTGACGGAGCCCGGTTCGACGCCCCAAACCTCGCGCAGGAGGTCGGCCGAGCCGAATGAGAAGCGGCCGGAGGCGCCGACGAGCGTGTGAAGGCTTTTCAGCGGGATCACGGTGTCTTCCTGCGCGACCATCAGGAAAAGAGCGCCCTTCTTGTCCTTGAGGAACAAATTCTTCGTATGGCTGCCGGGAATCGTGCCGCGCAGCGATTTCGACTCCTCGACCGTGAAAACGGCTGGATGCTCGATCGTCGTGTGGGGGATTGCGTGCGAATCGAGGAAGGCGAACAAATCGGCGGGTGTTTTCATCAGCGTCGTTCGGGAAATTCCGGGCCTCTATGACGATTCAGCAAAAAACACGGCACACGGGCTGTTGCAATGCGGCGGCGCATTTGGCATAGGGTGCGGCACGCGACCCCAAGGGGTCACGTTATCCCACGGATGCGGGTGTAGCTCAGGGGTAGAGCACGACCTTGCCAAGGTCGGGGTCGAGGGTTCGAATCCCTTCGCCCGCTCCAATGGTTTGCGCGGCTTGGCCGCGCGTTTTCCTCACATCACGCGAAGGCGACGTCGAGGCTGCGGCTTTCGCGGTTCACGATGCTGCACGACTTGGAAAAGCTGTCGCCCGGGATGCGCAGCTTGAATTGTTGCGGCACCCCGACCGAATCGAACACTTCGATGCGCGCGCCTGTGTCCGACAGCTGACGGACCGTGCAGTCGATCGTCGAATTGCCGGCGTTGAATGAGATCTGGCCGGCTTTCAGCACGCGGCGTGGAATGCTCGGCGCCGGACCTTCGGTGGGCTTCTGCCATTCGACGTAGCAGTTGCGGCCGGCCTT
Organism: Variibacter gotjawalensis; assembly: GCF_002355335.1. Classification (GTDB taxonomy): domain Bacteria; phylum Pseudomonadota; class Alphaproteobacteria; order Rhizobiales; family Xanthobacteraceae; genus Variibacter; species Variibacter gotjawalensis. Next base: position 647,016 of record NZ_AP014946.1, on the reverse strand, counting down.
CTTCGCCTCGTAGAGCGCGATGTCGGCGCGGCGCAGCAATTCGTCGATGTCCTTCACGGAGCGATCGAACTGCGCGAGGCCGAAGCTCGCCGTCACGGTGAACGGCTCGTCCTCATAGTCGAACATCACGTTGGCGATTGCGGCGCGCAGCTTTTCGACAACCTCGCGGCTCGCTTCCGGATCGGTGTGCGGCAGCATGACGGCGAATTCCTCGCCGCCGATCCGGCCAAGGATGTCGGCCTTGCGTAATGCTTTCGCGCAGGCCTGCGTGGTGCGGCGCAGGACTTCGTCGCCCTTCGCGTGGCCGAAGCGATCGTTGATCGACTTGAAGTGATCGAGGTCGATCGCGATGCAGGCCGCGCGTGTGCCGTAGCGCTGGCCGAGATTGATGATGCGGTTGGCTTCCGAGTGGAAGCTGCGGCGGGAGAGCAAGCCGGTGAGAGAATCCGTCGATGCGAGCCGGCGCAGGTTGAGCTCGCTCTCGACGATCTGCGCAAGATCCTTCAGCGTCGCGAGATCGGCCTCGCTGAAATCACGCGGCTTGGTGTCGATCGCGCAGAGCGTGCCGATCGGGTAGCCGTCGTCGCTGCGCAGCGGCGCGCCGGCATAGAAGCGCACATGCGGCTCGCCGATGACGAATTGGTTGTCGGCAAAGCGCGGATCCTTCAGCGTGTCCGGCAAGACGAGCGGCGCGTCGGCGCGGATTGCGGCGTAGCAGAGCGCGGGGCCGCGGTCGGTATCGTCGCAGACCATCCCGGCGCTGGATTTGAAATACTGCCGGTGGCCGTCGATGAAGGTGATGTTGGAAATCGGCACGCCGAAGAGGCGCTGGACCAGCCTGGTCACGCGGTCGAACGACTCTTCCGGAACCGAATCCAAGATGTCGTAGCGCTCGAGAGCCTCGAGGCGCGCGCTCTCGGTATCGGGCTCAAAAACGGCATTCGGCGCCAACATCATCTTGGAATCTCCGTACGCAAACGAACATACGGACGATAACGCGCTCGGGTTCTTACGGAGGTTTACAACCGCCGGTATTCATCCGGGAGGGTTGTTAGTCTGTTACTGCGGTGAGGGACTTTTAACCAAAACGTCATGGGTTGGGCCGAGTTGCGGCACTTGACGATGGGATGCGTTCGCGGCGCATATGCGGGCAACAACAACCGGAGGGAATAATGCTGCGCGCTTTTGCCATTGGACTGACCTTGCTGGCCGGGCTCGTGCCCGCAATGGCGCAGCAATATCCGAGCCGGCCGATCAATCTCGTCATTCCGTTTCCGCCGGGCGGAAATACCGACCTGATGGGACGCGCGCTGCAGGAGGCATTGCGCAAGACGCTCAACCAGACCGTCGTGGCGGTGAATAAGGGCGGCGCGTCCGGCACGCTCGGCATTATGGATATCGTGCGCAACGAGCCGGACGGCTACACGATGGCGCTCACGCCGAACAACCCGGTCACGGCGCAGCCGCATATTCAGAAGCCGGTCTGGTCGATGGGCAGCTTCCGCTACATCTGCCTCACCTATTACGCACCTTACGTGCTGATGGCGGCGCCGAATGCGCCGTTCAAGAATGCGCAGGAGATGATCGCCTTCGCCAAGGCAAAGCCGCAGAATCTCGTTTACGGCCATCCGGGCCCGGGCAGCCAGCCGCATCTCGGCATGCTGGCGGTGCTCGGCGCGCTCGGCGTCGATGGTCTCGGCGTTCCGTTCCAGGGCGCCGGCCCGATGGCGCAGGCGATGCTCTCCGACGTCGTGATGGCGATCGTGGAGACGCCGGCGGTCGCGCAAGCCAGCAACCTCAAGATTCTCGCGGCAGTGTCGGAGGAGCGCATCCCGTCGCTGCCGGACGTGCCGACGCTGAAGGAACTCGGCTATCCGGCGGTCGGCTTCACGGCCGGTGGATTGATCGTGCACAAGGACACGCCGGCGCCGGTCGTCGCGACGCTGGAAAAGGCGTGCGCGGATGCGACCGCGAATGCCGAATACAAGGCGATGGTCGAGAGGCTCAACGCGACGCCGCGTTACATGCCGGGCGAGGAATTCCGCAAGCTGTTCGAGGCGGATTCGGCGCGGAATCTCGAAGCGCTGCAGAAGGCCGGGTTGGCGAAGTAAGCGGCGCACGGCGTGTGCGCTCCCTCTCCCGCTTGCGGGAGAGGGTTGGGGTGAGGGCAGGCGGCCGACGCCAACGCTCGAAGCTCCCCTCATCCGGCTCGCGGTTCGCTTCGCGCCGCTCGCCACCTTCTCCCGCAAGCGGGAGAAGGACGGTGCCCCAAGCGACCACCTCGGACATCAATGCGGTTTGTCGCCCGCGAGCGTGACGCGGTGCATCGCGCGCTTGTAGCCGTGATAATCGTTGACCGGGTTATGCAACGCGCAGCGGTTGTCCCAAAAGGCGATCGAGCCGACGCCCCAGGCGAAGCGGCAAGTGAATTCCGGCTTCGTCTGATGCTGTACCAGGAAATTGATGATCGGCCGTGATTCCTCCGGCGTCATGTCGCGGAAGTGCGATGTGTGCGCGACGTTGAGGTACAGCGCCTTGCGGCCGGTTTCCGGATGCGTGCGGACGACGGGATGCTCGCCGACATATTCCTGGCGTGCGTCGTCGCGCTTCATGTCCTTGACGCGGTCTTCGCGCGTTTTCGAAACGTCGGCCATCGCGGACGTGTTCACGGCGATGAGGCCGTCGAGCAAACGCTTCATGCCGTCCGACAGCGTTTCGTAAGCCATGTAGCCGTTGGCGAACAACGTGTCGCCGCCGAAGGGCGGGACTTCGCGCGCGATCAGCATCGTCGCCATCGGCGGCTTCTCGAGATACGACGTATCGGAGTGCCAGACGCCGCCGAAATTCGATTTCTCGTGTTCCAGCTTCACCACCGGGATGATTTCCGGAAAGCCCTCGATGCCTTTGATGAAGGGATACTCGACCACATCGCCGAATTTCTTCGCGAAGGCGAGGAATTGCGCGGGCGGCAGTACCTGATTGCGGAAGAAGATCACGCAGTGATCGAGCCAGGCTTTGCGGATCGCCGCGATGTCGCGTTCGCCGACATCGCCCGAAAGGTCGATGCCGTGGATCTCGGCGCCGATGTTGCCGGCGATGGGGCGGACGTCGATTGCGTTGCTCATCGTTTCCTCGTTTCTTGTTGTGGCGATTATCTCGCTCTCGGTGCTTCCCGGCAAGGCGCGAGATAGTCCGCCCGGCGTAACAGACGCGCGGTTGACAGTTGGAGGCCGATACCTCGAATGTCGCGGTCATCCCGGACGGTGAACGTAGTGAGCCGGTCCGGGATCCATACTCCCGGAAACTCGCGATAGCGCAGGGGTTATGGATCCCGGCTCTCGCAGCTTGCTGCGCAAGCTTCGCTCGGCCGGGATGACGACAGGGATTCTGAGGAAACGAACATGAAGCGTGGATTACGGTCGCGGCTCTCGAAGTACGGCGACGAAGAGTTTGCCTTCTTCCTCCGGCGCGGCTTCCTTAAGGGCGCGGGTTATACCGATGCTGCGCTCGACAAGCCGATCGTCGGCATTCTTTCGACGGCGTCCGATTTCAACCCGTGCCACGCCACCGCAGGCCAACTCGCGGACCGCATCGCGGCCGGCGTGCGTGAAGCCGGTGGCCTGCCGTTCGTCTTCCCGACCATCTCGATCCACGAGAGCTTCTCGTATCCGAATTCGATGCTGCTGCGGAACCTCATGTCGATGGACACCGAGGAGATGCTCAAGGCGCTGCCGCTCGATGCCGCAGTGCTTATCGGCGGCTGCGACAAGACGATTCCGGCCGAGATCATGGGCGCGATTTCGGCCGACATGCCGACGATGATCATTCCGGTCGGGCCGATGCTCGCCGGTCACCACGAGGGCCGCGTGCTCGGCGCCTGCACGGACTGCCGCCGCCTGTGGGGCTCGTTCCGCGCCGGCGAGATCGATCAGGTCGAACTCGATCGCGCGCACGATCACCTGATGCCGACCGCCGGCACCTGCATGGTGATGGGCACGGCGTCGACGATGGCGGCAATCGCCGAAACACTCGGCTTCTCGCTGCCCGGCACATCGACCGCCCCGGCGGTGTCTTCGGAGCGGATGCGCCTCGCGCACGCGACCGGCATGCACGCCGTGACAATGGCGAAAGATGGAAGCCCGCGACCGAGCGAATTCCTGACGCCCGCCTCGTTCCGCAACGCTTCTGCGGTGCTGCAGGCGACAAGTGGTTCGACGAACGGCGTCGTGCATCTTGCCGCGATGGCCGGGCGCGCCGGCATTCGTTACGACCTCGACGAACTCGATCAGCTCGGCCGCGATGTGCCGGTGCTGATCAATCTCAAGCCGGCCGGGCAGCATTTCGCCGAGCATTTCCATGCGGCGGGTTCGGTGCCTGCGCTGTGGCGGCGCATGCGCGATTATCTCGATCTCTCGCAGAAGACCGTGACGGGCGAGACACTCGGCGAGATCGTCGATCGCTGGCCGGCATGGACCGACGACGAGATCATCCGGCCGCTCGATCGCCCGGTGGTCGAAGGCGATGCGATTGCGGTGCTGCGCGGCTCGCTCGCGCCGGATGGTGCGGTGATCAAACTCTCGGCGGCGACGCCGAAGCTGTGTCAGCACGAAGGAACCGCCGTCGTGTTCTCGTCGGTCGCCGATCTCGAAAAGCGCATCGACGATCCGAATCTCGATGTGACACCGGACAGCGTCTTGGTGCTGCAGAATGCGGGGCCGATCGGAGCGCCCGGCATGCCGGAATCCGGCGCGCTGCCGATCCCGAAGAAGCTCGCGACCAAGGGCGTCAAAGACATGGTGCGCATTTCGGACGCGCGCATGAGCGGCACGGCCTTCGGCACTGTCGTGTTGCATGTCGCGCCGGAAGCAGCGGCCGGTGGGCCGCTCGGCCTCGTGCGCGACGGCGATCGCATTCGTTTGGATTCGGCGGGGCGCAAGCTCGACCTTCTGGTCGAGCCCGCCGAACTCGCGCGGCGCAAAGCCGAGTGGAAGCCGCTCGCGCAGCCGAAACGCGGCTATGGACGGCTCTACCACGACCACGTCATGCAATCGAACGAAGGCGCGGATTTCGATTTCTTGCGGGGCGAAGAGGCTTAATCTTCGTAGCCCGGATGAGCGGCGCGAAGCGTGACGCGACATCCGGGGGCGGAATTAGCGGCTGATGCTGATCCCGGATTTTGCTCGGCGTGCGCGCGAAAAGCGCGTCGCCTCGCTGCATCCGGGCTACGGAGTTCGCTACCCACTCATCAGCGCGCGCAGGCGCATCGGCGTGACGGGAAGTTCGCGCACAGCGCCGGGCTTGCCGATCGCATCGTCGATCGCGGCCGCGATGGCGGCGCCGACCGCGTTGGTGCCACCTTCGCCCGCGCCTTTGACGCCGAGTGAATTGAGCGGGCTCGGTGCATCTTCCGAGATGATGACATCGACATGCGGCGTTTCGTGCGCGGTCGGCATCAGATAGTCCGCGAAGGTGACGGAGAGCGGCTCGCCGCGTTCGTCGTAAGCGAATTCCTCGTAGAGCGCGCCGCCGAGGCCTTGTGCAAAACCGCCGACGATTTGGCCTTCGACCAGCATCGGATTGACGGCGCAGCCGATGTCGTAAGCGACGAGATATTTCTCGACCGCGACACCGCCGGTTTCGGCATCGACGCGGACCTGCGCGACGTGAACGCCATACGGATAATTCATGTGGTCGGTGTGGAACCAGCCTTCGGCGTTGAGGCCCGGCGCGCGGTCGCCGCGAATACGCGATGCCGGCAATAACGCGCGCGCGACTTCGCCGATCGGCATCGAGGCGCCGCCGCCCTTGCGCACCACGTCGCCATCGACAATGTCGAGCTGATCCGCGGAGGCCTGCATCAATTCGGCGGCCATTTCGAGCGTCTTGGCTTTGAGGATCGTCGCGGCGCGCTTGGTCGCTTCGCCGGTCATCACGGTGACGCGCGAGGCGAAAGCTCCCATGCCGAATTCGATGCGGTCGGTGCGGCCGTGAATGACGCGGATGTTCGTGTAATCGACGCCAAGCGCATCGGCACAAATTTGCGCCATCACGGTCTCGACGCCCTGTCCGACTGAGGCAGCGCCGGTGACGACTTCGACCGCGCCGCTCGTATCGACGCTGATGCGTACACCGTCAAACGGACCGAGCCCGCTCTTCTCGACGAACATCGCCACGCCGAGGCCGACGTGCTCGCCCTTGGCGCGGCGCGCTTTCAGTTCGGCTTGCGCGGCCGTCCAGGCCATGCCTTGCAGCGCTTTGTCGAGCAGCAGTGGGTAGTCGCCGGAATCGAAAACGACTTCGGTGCCGAGCGTGTCGACGGGACGCGCATATGGCATCGCGCTTTGCGGGAGCAAATTGCGGCGGCGGACTTCGGCGCCGTCGATGCCGATCTTCGCCGCGATGGCGTCAAGCAAGCGCTCGCGCACGAAGGTCGATTCGTAGCGGCCGGGCGCGCGATAGGTGCCGCACGGCGTTTTGTTGGTGAGGCGAATGTGGCCGGCGACGCGATAGGCCGGAACGTTGTACGGGCCGGGCAGCATCGCGGCGGAAAGGTCCGGCACGGTGGCGCCATGGGTGCGCACGTAAGCGCCTTGGTCGTGAAAGAACTCCGCGTCGATGGCAAGGATTTTTCCTTGCGCATCGATTGCGGCCTTGATCGCGTAGTGCTGCTGGCGCGAGTGATTGCACGCGATGAGATTTTCGCGGCGATCCTCGATCCATTTTACGGGGCGACGTAACTTGAGCGCCGCATAGCAGGCGAGAACGTCTTCGGGATACAATTCGCCGCGCACGCCGAAGCCGCCGCCGACATGACCTTCGAGCAAATGCGTTGCGTTGGGCGCGCGGCCGAGCATGCGCGCGAGGGTGTCGCGATTCCAGTGCGGGACTTTGGCGGCGCCGTACATTTCGAGCACGTCGCGCGCCGCGTCGTAACGCGCGATGGCGCCGCGCGTTTCCATCGGTACGCCAGAGTGGCGGCCGGTCGAAAGATCGAGCGCGATGGTCGCGTGCGCTTTGGCGAAAGCCGCGTCGACATCGCCGAAGCCTTTGCGGAGGACGACGACCTCGGTCGCGCGGCCGGACGAGAAGTCGCCGGGTGCGGCGCGTGCATCGAGCAGCGGCGGAAGCTCGTCGATGTCGGCCATCACCATGTCGGCGGCGTCTTCGGCGACGTAAGGATCGTTGGCGAAAACGACCGCGATCGGCTCGCCGACATAGCGCACCATGTCGCCCGCGAGCACGGGCTGTTGATACGGCTCGAGGCCGTCGATCTTAGTCAGACGAACGCCGATCGTCGGCAGTTCGGCGACGTCGGCCGACGTCCAGATCGCGAAGACGCCCGGCAGCGCGCGCGCCTCGGCCGTGTCGATCACGTTGAGTTTGCCATGCGCGACGTGCGAGCGGACGACGCGCATATGCAGCTGATTGGGAAACGAAACGTCGGCGGCGAAACGCCCTTCGCCGCGCAGCAACGGCGGATCTTCGAGCCGCTTGACGGAGCGGCCGACGAAGGGTTTTCGTCCGCTCATTTCGCGCGCATCTCGGCGGCCGCGGCGCGGACTGCCTTGATGATGTTCTGATAGCCGGTGCAGCGGCAGAGGTTGGACGACAAGACGTCGACCAGGTCCTCGTCGCTGATGTCGGGTTCGCGTTCGAGCACACCGGTTGCGAGCATTAGGAATCCGGGCGTGCAGAAGCCGCATTGCAGGCCGTGATGATCCATGAAGGCTTGCTGCAGCGGATGCAGCGTGTCGCCATTCGCGAGGCCTTCGACTGTCCGCACGGCTTTGCCTTCCGCCTGCACGGCGAACATCAGGCACGAGCGCACAGGGGCGCCGTCGACGATGACCGTGCAGGCGCCGCAGACACCGTGCTCGCAGCCGAGATGCGTGCCGGTAAGGCCGCAGTCGTCGCGTAATGTGTCGGCGAGCGTGCGGCGCGGCTCGACGCGGATGTCGTAGTCGCGGCCGTTGACCGCAAGCGTGATGTCGACTTTGTCGGTCATGATCTCTGCTCCGCTGCGCGCAAAGCTGCGCGGATACGTTGCGGTGTTGCGGGGATTTCGGCGACGCTCACGCCGAAAGGCGAGAGCGCATCGTTGATCGCGTTGACGATGGCGGCGGGCGCGCCGATGCCGCCGCCTTCGCCGAGACCTTTGGCTTCCGTGATCGTCGCGGGCGAATAGGTTTCGCGATGGTGCAGTTCGATCGGCGGGATTTCATGCGCGGTCGGCGGCATGAAATCGGCGAGCGTCGACGTGAGGATGTTGCCGGTCTCGTCGTAGACGATCTCTTCGTAGAGCGCGTTGCCGATGCCTTGCGCGACGCCGCCGTGGATCTGGCCGTCCGCGATCATCGGGTTGATGATGCGGCCTGCGTCTTCGGCGACGAGATATTTCTCGATCTTCACGCCACCGGTTTCGATGTCGACTTCGACGATCGCGACATGGCAGGCGTTGGAGAATGTGCCGCCCGGATCGTAGGTCGCGGTCTCGGCAAGGCCGGGCACGAAGTCCTTCTGAAACTGATGCGCGCCGTGATAGGCGGCGCGCGCGAGATCGCGAATTGGGATTGTGCGATCGGTGCCGGCGACTTTCGCGTTGCCGTCTTCGAGCACGATATCTTCGGGTGCGGCTTCTAGGAAGTGCCCGGCGATCTGCAGCAGCTTTACGCGCACTTTGCGCGCCGCGAGTACCGACGCGCCACCCGCGATGACGAGCGAACGGCTGGCGAATGTGCCGAAGCCGTAGGGCGTGCGGTCGGTGTCGCCGTGCACGACGCGAATGCGATTCGGGTTGATGCCGAGCTGGTCGGCGACAATCTGTGACAACGTCGTGCGCAGGCCTTGGCCATGTGGGGACGCGCCGATTTTGAGTTCCACAAAGCCGGACGGGTCCATCGCCATCTCGACCTGCTCCCAGCCGGGCGTGATGCCCATGCCGCGCGCCGCGAAAGCGGGCGTGCCGTAGCCGGTGCGTTCCGAGAAGGTGCCGAAACCAAGGCCGAGATATTTCCCCTTGGCGCGCGCGGCCTTCTGGCGGACGCGGAAGGCCGGGACATCGATCGCTTTCGCCGCCATCTCCAGCGTTTCGCGATAGCTCGCTTCGTCGAAGACGAGGCCGGTCGCCGACGTGTAGGGAAATGCCGCAATGAGATTCTTGCGGCGGATGTCGACCGGATCGATGCCGAGTTCGCATGCGGCCTTGTCCATCAATAGTTCGAGCACGAAGGTGATGCTCGGGCGCGAAACGCCGCGATACGGCGCGATCGGGCACGTATGCGTCGCGACGCCGCGCGAGCGGCAGGCGTAAGCCCGGAAATCGTAAGGCCCCGGCAGCTCGGCCATCGCCATCAAGGGTTCGACGCCGCATGTCGTCGGGAAGCACGAATAGGCGCCGATGTTGGCAACGATATCGCCGGACAGCGCAAGGAGTTTGCCGTCCGCGTCGAAGGCGCCTTCGAGGCTGAGTTGCTGATCGCGGCTGTGGTAGCTCGCGATGAGATTCTCGCGGCGATCTTCCGTCCAAGCAATCGACGTACGCAGGCGGCGCGCGAGGAAAACCAGCATCACGTATTCGGGCGACACCGACATCTTCTGCCCGAAGCCGCCGCCGACATCCGGCGCGATGACGCGGAGTTCCGACTCCGGCATGTCGAGCGCATCGCACACCGTCGTGCGGAAGAGATGCGGCATTTGGCTCGTGCAGGTGAGCGTGACGCGGCCGGTCGAGGGATCGAACGACGCGTGACCCGCACGCGCCTCCATCGGCGTTGCGTTCTGACGGCGCGAGCGCGCGTCAATGCGCACGATCTTCGCGGCTTTCGCCCATGTTGCGTCGAAGTCCGGCGTCTTCACGATGCCTTCGACGATGACATTACGGGGCGCTTCGTCATGCACCAGTGGTGCGTTGTCGCCGAGCGCTTCGTCCGCTGTGACGAGCGCATCGAGCGTTTCGATGTCGAGTTCGACCTGGTCGGCAAAATCTTCGGCTTCGGCGTCGGTCCTACCGAGGATCGCGGCGACTGGCTCGCCGACGAAGCGCACGACATCGCGCGCAAGAATCGGCTGCGCGATCGGGCGATAGTTGAATTTGTGCAGCATCGGCTGGATCGGCTTCACGGCGGCAAGATCCGCCGCCGTGAACATGCGCGCGCCCTCAGGCGCTTCGATCTTGACGATACGCCCGGACGCGAGCGGCGAGCGCACGAAGCGCACGAAATGGTCGGCTTTGAGGTCGGCCGTGAAGCGGCCCTGTCCGCGCACCAGCGCGGGATCTTCGACGCGGCGGAGCGACCGCCCGACCCAGCGCCCATCGGCGAGATGGACCGGGGCGTCCGTCATGCCACTTTCGCTCCGGACGCGCGTTCGAGCGCGCGGCGCGCGACGGCGCGGACGAGATCGCGGCGAAAGGCGGCGTCGGCCTGCAGGTCTTCGAGCGGATCGATGGCTTCGGCGGCGGCTTCGGCGGCTGCGCGGAAAGCTTTGTCCGACGGCGCTTTGCCTTCGAGTTCGGCTTCGGCTTCCGCCATGCGGCGCGGTGATGCTTCGGCGCCGCCGAGACCGAGGCGAACGCCGGTCATCACGCCGTTTTCGATGCGGTAGGTCGTGAGTGCCGCCGCCATTGCGTAATCGCCGGCGCGGCGGCTGAATTCGTAGAAGCCGTGGTGTGTGTCGGCGGAAAGCAGCGGCAGGCGCGCCGCGACGAGCATGTCGCCTTCCTCCAGCGCGGTGGTCATGATGCCTTGGAAGAAGTCCTCGGCCGCGATCTCGCGGCTGCCGTCCGCGTTGCGCACCACCATCGTGGCGCCGAGCGTCGCGGCGGTGAGGCACCATTCGGACGACGGGTCGGCATGCGCGAGGCTGCCGCAGAATGTGCCGCGCTGGCGGATCGGGTAATGCGCGATGTGGCGGACCACGAAGGCGAGGAGTTTGCCGAGCGGTCCTTTGGTGACCGGTTGATGGAATGCGGCGTGGCGGACCCCGGCGCCGATGACGAGGGCGTCGGCGGTTGTCTCGATCTTGGCGATTTCGGCGATGCCGTTGATGTCGACGAGGTGGCCGGGCCGCGCCATGCGGAAGGCCATCGTGGGAACCAGGCTTTGGCCGCCTGCGAGAATTCGCCCATCGTCCGCTGCCGTTTCGGCCAGCAGCGCCACGGCCTCATCGACCGTCTTGGGCGCGTGATAGACGAAAGAGGCTGGCTTCATAGCGTTCCCATCGGACCGAAGCTGGCAATATTTGTTTGTATGCTAACAATTCCGGGCAGGGTGTCAACGCGCTTTGCCTAAGGGCGAGGCGATCACAAAGATGCCCAGCGCTCAAGCACTTCGCAGGCGCGGTAGCCGACATGGGCGTCCAGTTTCTGCGCCGTTTCGTTGACGGCGCTGATCTCGCCATCCTGGAAAATCGACTTCGCATCGCCGATGCGCGCCGAACCCCCCGCCACCGTGAAGGCCGCGATGCCGCGCCGGTCGAGTGCGGACAAGCGCGTGATACCGGCGTCGTCGATGCCGATGCCGGCATCGTGGAACACCGCCGCAAAGCCCTCAGTGCGCAGCGCCATCGCGGGATTTCCGCCGACGAGGCCGCCATGCGAGCCCGTGACGATGATCTGCCCGGCATCCTCCGGCTTCACCATCGCGGCGGAGTCGATGAGGATAATCCGGCGGTTGCCGCCGGTTGCGGCCTCGGTCCGGCCTTCGCCGATCGGCGGCGGCTCCTTGTGGCGTGGGCGCGTCATCCGCAGCAGGCCGGCGGCTTCCGCGCAGGACATGCCGGCCGTAACGTCAACATCGACTGCGAAGCCGTTGACCCGGCTGATGACGCCGCGGGCGACCATGTCGGCGGTATCGCCGATGCGGCAGGAGAGGTTGGAGACCGTCGCAGCCGCGATGCCGAGCGCTTCGAGATAGGCCAGCGAGCCGACGCCGGCCTCGTCGCGGCCGACGCCCGCGTCGTTGAAGATCACGGCGCGGACCTTGGCCTTGGCGGCGAGGTAGCCCGGGTAGACGCCACCATGCGAGCCGGACAGGATCACGGCGCCGTCGGCCTCCGGCGGCAGCTTCGTGATGGTGTCGGCGGCGATGACGCCCGGCGGCAACGGCATGATTGTCAGACCTTCGGCGAGGTTGCGCGCAACGCTATGCGCCCGTAAGACACGCGGCAAGTTAGCTAAGCGCGGCAATGGTCGAAGCCTTGCGATTCTAGCGTCCTCTCCCCCGCTTGCGGGGGAGAGTTAGAGAGGGGGCTCTTTGCCGGTCGGCCATCCCCCTCCCCAACCCTCCCCCGCAAGCGGGAGAGGGGGCGCGCCGAGTTCGGGGCAGAAGCCAGCGAGAACGCGCAGGATCACGGAAACGCTTGCGTCGCATGACCCGCAACATCGATCTCGCGCGCCTTGCCGAGCATCATCGCGTGATGGTGCGCATTCGCGCTTTCGAGGAAACCGCCAAACAGGGCCTCGACGAAAAGCTCGTGCTCGGCGCGATCCATCTGTCGATCGGACAAGAGGCGGTGGCGACCGGCGTCTGCCTCAATCTCAATCGCGACGACATTCTCCTCTCGACGCATCGCGGCCACGGCCACACGATCGCCAAAGGCGCGGACTCGACCGCGATGATGCGCGAACTGTTCGGGCGCGAGGGCGGCAATTGCGGCGGCAAGGGCGGCTCGATGCATATCGCCGATTTCGGCGTCGGCATGCTCGGCGCGAACGGTGTCGTCAGCGCGAATATCGTGATCGCGGTCGGCGCCGCGCATGCGATCAAACTCCGGCGCGAGAACCGCGTTGTGTGCTGCATGTTCGGCGACGGCGCGATCAATCGCGGGCCGTTTCTCGAAGGGCTCAATTGGGCCGGTGTGTTCAATCTGCCGGTGCTGTTCGTCTGCGAGGACAACGGATTTGCCGCGACGACGCGCACGCGCACGATGACGTCCGGCGACGGACCGCTGGCGCGCGCGAAAGCACTCGGCATTCCGGGCGTCACGGTCGACGGCAACGATGTGCTGGCGGTGGAAGAGGCGACGCGCTCGCTGCTCGACGATGTGCGCAGCGGCAAGGGAGCGCGCTTCCTGCATGCGGTGACGTATCGTTTGACGGGACACACCGCGGTCGATCCGGCGGCGTATCGGCAGAAGCAAGAAGTCGACGAGAAATGGCAGTCGGACCCGATCGCGCGCGTCGAGGCGCTGCTCGGCGATGCGCATTCGGCCGGAATCACAAAGGCGCGCGAGGACGCGCTGCGCGAAATGCAGAACGCACTCAACGTTGCGCGCGACACGCCGTATCCGGATGTCTCCCAGGCATTTGCGGATGTGCAGGACATCGGCGATCCGCGCAAGGAGGCGTTCTGATGGGAACGCTGACATATATCGAGGCGGGGCGGCGCGCGCTGGCGGAAGAGATGCGGCGCGACGCGAATGTGTGGGCGGTCGGCGAAGATCTCGGCCGTGGCGGCGTGTTCGGCCAGTATCGCGGGCTTGTCGACGAGTTCGGCGCGGATCGCATTTCAGACGCGCCGATCTCGGAAGCCTGCATCATGGGCGCGGCGGTCGGCGCCGCGATGATGGGCACCCGCCCGGTGGTCGAGATGCGCTTCTCGGATTTCGCACTCTGCGCGATCGATGAACTCGTGAATCAAGCCGCGAAAGCCCGCTTCATGTTCGGTGGGCAGACGCGGGTGCCGCTGGTCGCGCGCGAGCCGATCGGGATGTGGCGCTCCTCCGCCGCGCAACATTCGCAATCGCTCGAAGCGTGGTACGCGCATATTCCGGGACTCGTCGTCGCGTGTCCGGCGACGCCGGCCGACAACCTCGGCATGCTGAAAGCCGCGATCCGCTGTGACGATCCGGTCGTCTATATGGAGCACAAAAATCTCTGGCCGCTCGAAGGCGAGGTGCCGGACGGCGAGCATCTGGTGAATTTCGGCGAAGCGCGCATCGTGCGCGAGGGCCGCGACGTCACGATCGTCACGTGGTCCGCGCAGGTGCATAACTGCGCCGCGGCGGCCGAGGCGCTGGAGAAAGACGGCATCGCGGCGGAGGTCATCGACCTTCGCACGCTGTGGCCGTGGGACAAGGATGCGGTGCTCAAGAGTGTCGGCAACACCGGGCGTCTGCTGGTCGTGCAGGAAGCCGTATCGGTCGCCGGCTTCGGCGCCGAGATCGCCGCGACGGTGGCGGAGCGCGCATACAAATCGCTCAAAGCGCCGGTGAAACGATTGGGCGCGCCGCGCGCGCCGATCAGCTATGCTCCGCCGCTGGAGCAGGCCGTGACGGTGCGCCAAGACGCCGTGGTCGAAGCCGCCAAGAAACTGATGACGTTCTAAAGGGAGGAACTATGAAGACCGCACTCAAAGTGACTTTGGGCCTCGTCGCTGCGCTGGCGCTGATCGCGCCCGCGAGCGCTCAGACCTACAAGCCTGAGTACAAGATCTCGACCGTCGTCGGCGCACCGTTCCCGTGGGGCCTGATGGCCGAACGCTGGGCGACGATCGTGAAGGACAAGTCCGGCGGCAAGATCAATATGAAGGTCTATCCGGGCGCTTCGTTGGTCGGTGGCGACCAGACGAAGGAATTCACCGCGATGCGCCAGGGCGTCATCGATATGGCGGTGGGCTCGACGATCAATTGGTCGCCGCAGGTCGCGGAGCTGAACCTGTTCTCGCTGCCGTTCCTGATGCCGGATCACAAAGCGATCGACGCGATCACGCAGGGACCGGCCGGCAAGAAGATCTTCGAGATCATTGGGTCGAAAGACGTGGTGCCGCTCGCCTGGGGCGAAAACGGTTTCCGCGAAATCTCGAACTCGAAGCGCGACGTGAAGAAGCCGGAAGACCTCAAGGGCCTGAAGATCCGCGTCGTCGGCTCGCCGCTCTACAACGAGACGTTTACGGCACTCGGCGCTAACCCGACGCAGATGAGCTGGGCGGACGCGCAGCCGGCGCTGTCGACCGGCGCTGTCGACGGGCAGGAAAATCCGCTGACGATCTTCACGGTCGCCAAGCTGCACACAGTCGGCCAGAAGCACGTCACGCTGTGGGGCTATGTCGCCGATCCGCTGATCTTCGCGGTGTCGAAGCCGGTGTGGGACACGTTCTCGCCGGCCGATCAGCAGATCTTGCGTGAGGCGGCTGTCGACGCCGCGAAGTATGGCGTCGAGATCGCGCGTAAGGGCATTACGGCGGCCGATCCTTCGGTGCTGAAAGAGATCGAGGGCCTTGGCGTTACGATCACGCGTCTGACGCCGGAAGAGCAGAAGGCATTCCAGGCGGCGACGAAGCCGGTCTACGACAAGTGGAAGGCCCGCATCGGCGCCGACCTCGTGACGCAGGCCGAGAAGTCGGTCGCGGCGCGATAGCTCGAACCGTTTCGTTGTCTTTTCCCTCTCCCGCTTGCGGTCTGCTCGCCCTCACCCTAGCCCTCTCCCGGTTCGCGAAGCGAACCCTGCGGGAGAGGGGACGCTGGAGGCGAAGCGCCTCGGAACTGTGAAGCCTTCGGAATGTCGAACGAACCCGATCCACTGTTGATGAATCAAGAGCCGCCCGTGCGGGTGCCGCTCACGTTCGAGCGCGTCGTCGCGGCGCTCGCGATGGGTGCGCTCTGTCTCATCACGCTCGGCAACGTTTTTGCGCGGTATCTCACGAATTACTCGTTCGCCTTCACGGAAGAATTCTCCATCGCGTTGATGGTCGTCGTCACCATGCTGGGCGCGAGCATCGCGACGGCGGCCGACCGCAACATCCGCATCACGTGGTTCGCGAATATGCTGCCGCCAGCGGGACGGCGCGTCGCTGAAGTTATTTCTTCTCTCGCGATCATCACGATGTTCGGTCTGCTCGTCTGGCTCGGTGGCCGTCTCGTCTGGGACGAGTATCGCTTCGAAGTCACATCGCCGGGTCTCGGCGAACCGCAGTGGGTTTACACGCTGGCGCTGCCGTTGCTCGCCGCTGCCGTCATCGGCCGTGCGATCGGGCACCTGGTTCGTGTGTGGCGTGCACGCAAAGTGCCGAAGCATGAGAGCGTGGAGCCGATATGATTACGGCGGCGCTGTTTCTCTGCTTCCTGCTGCTGTTCATCGCCGGAACGCCGGTCGGTGTTGCGCTCGGCCTTGCGGGTTGTCTCGCAATCTTCATGGCCGATCTCGGCCTGATGGCGGCGCCGACGAACGCCTATACGGGCATCGCAAAATATCCGCTGCTCGCCGTGCCGATGTTCGTTCTGGTCGGCGCGATCTTCGATCGCTCCGGCGTGGCGCTGCGGCTGGTGAATTTCACGTCCGCGATCGTCGGGCGCCGCGCGGGTTCGCTCGCAGCCGTGACCGTGATCGTCTCGATGTTCCTCGGCGGCATCTCGGGCTCGGGTCCGGCGAATGCCGCGGCCGTCGGAGGCGCGATGATCGGTGCGCTATCGCGCGCCGGATATCCGCGCGCCTTCTCGGCGAGCGTGATCGGCGCTGCCGCCGCGACCGACATTCTCATTCCGCCGTCGATCGCGCTGATCATCTATTCGGTGCTGGTGCCGCAAGCGTCCGTACCGGCGCTGTTCGCAGCCGGCATGATCCCGGGCATTCTCGCCGGCATCGCGCTGATCGTGCCGGTGCTGTACGTGTCGAAGAAGAACGGCTTCGGCCTCGCCGAGAAGGACCTGCCGCGGCCACCGTTCTGGAAATCCTTCCGCGAAGCCATCTGGGGTTTGCTCGCGCCGGTGCTGATCCTCGGCGGCATGCGCGCCGGTTGGTTCACGCCGACCGAAGCCGCCGTGATGGCTGTGCTCTACGGTTTGTTCGTCGGCTTCGTGATTTATCGCTCCCTCACGCTCCGCGACGTTTACGAGATGTTCGTCGAGGCGGCGGAGATTTCCGGCGTGATTCTTATCGTCGTCGCGCTGGCGGCGATCTTCGGCTGGGCGGGCTCGACGCTCGGTGTGTTCGATCACGCGGCGAATGCGATCGTTGCGACCGGCGGCAATCAATACGTCATTCTCACGCTACTCATCATTATGCTGATAGTGATCGGCATGTTCCTCGATGGCGTGTCGACGTTCTTGATCCTGCTGCCCTTGCTGATGCCGATCGCCAACAAGTTCGGCTGGGACCCGGTGTGGTTCGGCGTGCTGCTCACGCTGAAGATCGCGATCGGCCAGTTCACGCCGCCCATGGCCGTCAATCTGATGGTCTCCTGCCGCATCGCAGGTGTGCCGATGGAATCCACGCTGCGTTGGGTTTTCCCGATGATCGCGTCGATGTTCGTCGTGCTCATCTTGATGGTGATCTTCCCGGAAATCGCGCTGTGGCTGCCACGCGTGCTCGGATATCTCTAAAGGACAAGACATGACCACGAACGAAATGACGGGTGGTGAAGCACTCGCGCGCATGATCCAAGCTTTCCGCGGCGGGCCGATGTTCGGCATGGGCGGCTTCCAACTGCTGCCGTTCTACGACGCGGCGCGCCGCTTGAAGCTCGCGCATCATCTCATCAACGACGAGCGCGCCGGCATCTTCGCGGCGGACGCTTACGCCAAAGTCTCGGGCCGTCCAGGTCTCGTCGACGCGACGCTCGGGCCGGGCGCGACGAACCTCGTCACGGGTTTGGTCGAGGCGCTGAATGCGGGCTCGCCGATGGTCGTCGTGATCGGCGACGCGCATCGTCAACATGCGTGGAAGAACATGACGCAAGAGGCGCGGCAGAGCGATATCCTGCGCCCGGCGTGTAAAGAGCTCATTCGCGTCGAGCACACGTCGCGCATTCCGGAATTCATCCGCCGCGCCTTCACGGTGGCGACGACGGGGCGGCCGGGTCCGGTGGTTGTCGCGATCCCCGAAGATGTGTGTCACGGCACGCACGGCTTCGAGGACAAGGATTTCGAGATCGACGCGATTTACGAGGCGGCGCCCGCGCTGCGCTGCCGGCCCGACGCGACGATGCTCGCGCGCGCGGCGGATATTCTGAAGAGCGCGCAGCGGCCGATCATACTCGCGGGCGGCGGCGTGCATCTTTCGGGCGCTGCTGAAACGCTGACGACGTTCGCGCGCGATGCAGCGATACCGGTCGCGCATACGATGAGCGGTAAGGGCGCCGTGCCATGCATCGATCCGATCTCGGCCGGACTGTTCGGCCGTTACGATCGCATTGCCAACAAGCTGATCGAAGAATCCGACGCGATCCTCGTCGTCGGCTGCAAGCTCGGCGAGATCGCGACGAAGCGCTACACGGTGCCGCCGCCCGGCAAGACGATTATCCATCTCGATATCGTCGCGGAAGAGATCGGCCGCACGGCTGAGCCGCAGGTCGCGCTGTGGGGCGATGCGCGTGCCGGTATCGAAGATTTGCACGCGGCGCTGAAGGATGCGGCCGGCAAGATGCGCGAAGCGCGCGCAGGCTACTTGAAGGACGTTGCGGAGCGTATGGCGAAGTGGCGCGAGAGCGTGCGCGAGCGTTACGAGTCGACGGAGGTTCCGGTTTCGATGGGCCGGATGATCGGTGAGCTTAACAAGCTGATGCCGAAGGATGCGCTCCTCGTCGCCGACGGCGGGTTTGCGGCGCATTGGGCGGGCTTGCTCTACGACACGAAGCAGGCGGGGCGCGGCTTCGTGCCGGATCGCGGCTTCGCGTCGATCGGTTACGGTCTGCCGGGCGCGATGGGGGCGGCGCTAGCGGCCCCGGATCGCAAAGTTGTCGCGATCACGGGTGACGGCGGCTTCAACATGATGCTCGGCGAACTCGAGACGGCACGCCGCCTCGGCGTCAACATCGCGATCATCGTCGTGAACAACGCGGCGTCCGGGTATGTGAAGGCGCTGCAGCACCTGATGTATGGTGCGGGCAACTATCACGCGTCCGATCTCGCCGAGACGAATTACGCGAGGGTTGCCGAAGCGCTCGGCGTCACCGGTATTCGCGTCGAGGCGCCGGATCAGATGGGGCCCGCGATCACGAAGGCGTTCGCGACGAAGGGCCCGGTGATCCTCGATGTTGTCGTGACGCGCGATCCGGCAAAGATGCTGCCGGCAGTCGACAACCGCACCGTGCAGGTCAAGAAAGGCGACCGAGTCGCCTAAGACTACCTAACAATTATTGTTAGTTCTTGTTGGGCGTGGTATTGGTTGATTATGAAGACTCAACCAATGCGCACGCTCACGATTTCCCTCACGCCGCAGCAAGTTAAGCGGCTGCAGAAAGCCGTCGATGGCGGCGCGTATGCGTCGAATAGTGAAATTGTGCGCGACGCGCTCCGCCTTTGGGAACATCGAGAGGAATTGCGAACTCTCGAAACGAAGCGATTGAAGCAGGCTTACCAAGAAGGCAAAGCTAGCGGCATTGCGCCGGGGAATATCGATACTTTGTTGATTGAATTGAACGCGAAACGCAGGGGTCGTGGGTAATTATCGTCTATCTATTCGTGCGCAGAACGATCTGAGTGAGATTTGGGAATCGATATCGCCGCACAATTTGAGCGCGGCTAACGCTTTGCTCGTGCGTATTCGTGATCGGTTGCTGCTGGCGGCAGACAATCCGCTGATGTTTGCAGCACGTCCGGAAATTGGACCAAAGGCGCGTATCTTCGCCGAAGGACCGTATTTGATTATTTACGAGCCGATCGACGACGGCATTCTCGTCGTCGCGATTGTCCACGGCAAACGCGATCCGGATCGTTGGGTTCGTAATTAAGTCACCCGGAACATCGCCATCGGCGGTCCGTCACCTTCGGTCGGCTTGTGAACGAGCTTCACCTTCTGCCCGATCTTCAGCGCGTCGAAATCGGACTCCACAATGTTCGTCATTACGGTCACGCCCTCGTCGAGCGCGACGTAAGCCATGACGTAAGGCGGCTTTGAGCGGCGCATCACGCTGAAAGAATAGATCGTGCCGGAGCCTTTTGCCTCGACCCACTTCACTTTGTCGGAGAAGCAGTGCGGACAGTGCGCGCGTGGGTAATAATGCGGTTCGCCGCAGGCCTCGCAGCGGCCGATCAGCAGCTTGCCGTTGCGGGCCGCATCCCAGAACGGTTTTGTTTCCGGCGTCACCTGCGGCGCGGGAAGTTTGCGTTCTTCGCTCATTATTCGCGCTCCATGATGACAGTGCCGCTGCCGTGGCGAGTGCCGAGAAATCCGCCGGTGCCGTGCGCCAGCGCGAGATCGCAGTTCTTCACCTGTACGGCCGGATGCGCTTCGCCGCGCAACTGACGCACCGATTCCAGCACCTTCGTGAGGCCTCCGCGGTTGCCCGGATGGTTGTTGCAGAGGCCGCCGCCGTCGGTGTTGAACGGCAATTTGCCGACGCCCGATATCAAGTTGCCGTCGGCGACAAGCTTGCCGCCTTTGCCCTTTTCCGCAAATCCGAGGTCTTCGAGCTGCATCAGCACCGTGATGGTGAAGCTGTCGTAGATCGACACGTATTTGATATCGGACGGTTTGATGCCCGCCTCTTCGAACGCCGCCGGCCCTGAGAAACGCGCAGCCGAATACGTGATGTCGACTTTGCCGCCGAGTTGCCCCTTGAGCGCTTCGCCGGCGCCGAGCAATTTGATGCGCGGGCGCTTGAGCGATTTCATCACTTCGGGGCTCACCACGATGATAGCGCCGCCGCCATCCGAGATGACGCAGCTGTCGAGGCGGCGCAGCGGATCGGAAATGAGCGGCGACTCATTCACCTCTTCGACCGTCACGACATTCTTCAACACCGCGTTCGGATTGTGCTGCGCGTGATGCGACGCTGCGACCTTGATCCACGATAGTTGATCGCGTGTGGTGCCGAATTCGTGCATGTGGCGCATCGCGCACATGCCGTAGATGTTGAGGATGGTCGGCGCATAGGGAAATTCGAACGCGACGTCCGGCGCCGCGACGTTGGCGACCCGCGGCGCGGTGCCGGTCGCCATGCCGTCCGCCTTCGGCTTGCCGGCGAGCGTGATGAGCGCGACCGAGCAGCGGCCTTGTGCGATCGCATTTGCGGCGTGGTTGACGTGCAGCACGTAGGACGAGCCGCCTGTCTCGGTCGAGTCGATGTATTTCGGCTTGAGGCCGAGATAGTCGGCCATCGAGAGCGGCCCGAGGCCCGGCGAGTCGCCGGCGCAGAAATATCCGTCGATGTCTTCGCGCTTCAGCCCGGCGTCTTCGAGCGCGCCGCGCATCACCTCGGCATGGAGTTGCGGCAGCGATTTATCGACGGCGTGCCGCGTCGGATGTTCGTAGATGCCCGCAATGTAGGCTTTGCCCTTAATGGTCATGCGTTTCTCTCATTGTTCTTGCTGAAGGCTAGCGAACGAATTTGCGCAGCGGAAGCCGAATGGTTTTGCTCGGCGATACGCGAGTGAAAAATCGCCGGCGGAGTTCAGCGGGCCGGAACTTTCTCGACAAATGAGTTGGTGAAGGTCTTCGCTATGTCGATCGTCGCGCCGCCGACGGCGGGATCGAAAGCTTTGAGAACATCGTAAGCGGTCTCGCCGCCCTTCGCGGTGAGGCGGCCATCGGGCGAATACATCGCGATGCTGTGTTTAATCGCCTCGACGTAAAGCGCCTTGTCGCCGAGCGCGTATTCTTCCGGCATCACCTTGGCGATCTCCTCCGCGCTGTTCGCCTGAATCCATTTCAGGCCGCGCACCAGCGCGTTGACGAGCGCCTGCGTGGTGCGTGGATTTTTCTCCGCGAATGCGGGTGGCACGTAAAGCACGGCGGCCGGCATCGGGCCGCCGTAAACGTCGAGCGTGCCTTTCTCGGTGCGCGTGTCAGCGACGACCTTGATGAGATTGCGCGCTTCGAGCGCACTGATCACGGGGTCTGCGTTGAGGATCGCATCGATCTCGCCACGCTGCGCGGCGGCGACCGCGCCGGGGCCCGCGCCGACGCCGACGAGGGACGCATCGGTCGGTTTCAATCCGGCACGCGCCATCATGTGCAGCACCATGAAATGCGTCGACGAGCCCGGCGCCGTGATGCCGATCTTCATGCCTTTGAGGCTCGCGGGTCCAGTGTAGTTCGCGGCTTTGGCGTTGAGCACGCCGAGCACGAAGCCCGGATAGCGGCCGAGCAGCGCGACCGCGACGATCGCTTGTCCTTTCGCCTGCATCTGGATCGTGTGATCGTAAGAGCCGGTGACGACATCCGCGCTGCCGCCCATCAACGCCTGCAGCGCGCGAGCGCCACCCGGGAAGTCGGAGATCTCGACGTCGAGGCCTTCTTGCTTGAAGTAACCGAGGCGCTCCGTAACGGTGAGCGGCAGATAGAACATCGCGGGCTTGCCGCCGACAGCAAGGCGAACGCGTGACAGCTCGGGCGCCTGCGCGCTCGGTGACGGCGCTTGTGCGCTGGCAGCGATCGTAAGTTGTGCGATGGCGGTGACGGCGAGAATCAAGCTCCAAGCGAAGCGCCGCATCGTTTCCTCCTGCCGGTTCGCGTCTTCACATGAACGCGATTTAATCCGCAGTCTGCCACGCGGGGCCGTTTAGTCCACCCGCTAACTGCAGCAAAAGTGTTCCATTTCAACGCCTTGCGGCATTCGTTAGCAAATCGTGCATGTGTGCGGCGGCGTACCAGCCCTGCGCCAGGCGAATGCGGGAAGCTTAGGCAGCGTGATAATTTCATCAGGTCTGAGAAGCACATGCGCGAAAACGCGCGGGAGGCTTGGACGGGGAACCGCTCGCAAGGCGTGCAAGTTCTAGTTGTCGGTAGGGGCGCATCTGCGTCTTGAACACGGCACTAGCCGTCGCTGAGGACGCGAGATGGATTTGATCGGTCGAGGCATTATTGCGGGGTTCATGGCGACATTGATTTTGTCGTCCGTGTTTCACCCGATTGCGCGTTTTGCCAACGCATCGGACGCAACCAACCCGGCCGTCGGTTGGCTGGTGCATTTCCTCGTCGGCACCTTCCTCTGGGGCGCCGGCTACGGTGCCGTGCAACGCTTTCTTCCCGGCGCGAACTGGATGCGCGGCGCGATTTTCAGCCTGACGGCTTGGCTCGTGCTGATGACGGCGCTTGCGCCGCTGACGCGCGCCGGTCTCTTCGGGGTCAATATCGGGCTCGGTGCTCCGGCCGTGATGCTCGGCGTGCATCTCGCCTATGGCCTCCTCCTTGGCGTGATCTTCGGCCTGCTCGATCCGGAGCCGCAGCATCCGCATGAGGAAGAGGAAGCTCACGACGAGCATTGGCGCCCGGTCGCCCGCTAAAAACTAATCTCCAGCGTAACTTTTCAAGGCCCGGTTCGCCGGGCCTTTTTCTTGTCCGCGTGCAAGGCGGACCACCGAAAAATGCGCTTGCCAAGCGCTCTGGCGCGTGGCGATAACCCCTTGCAAACTTCAACAACAGGCTCGCGACATCGGTCGCAGAAGGCCATCGGGGAAGAAATGACCGTCAACACGCGTAAAGTACTCGTCGCTCAGTCGCTCTCGAAAGCCGGGATGGATATCCTCAAAGCGCGCGGCGATATCGAAGTCATCTCGTTTCAGAATGCGATCAAGCCCGCCGATTTCCATCCGATGCTGGCCGATGCGGAAGGTGTGATCCTGGGCCTCACGCCCGTGAAGGCGCCGGAAGTCGCCGTCGCGCCGAAGCTGAAAGTCGCGGCGCGTATCGGCGTAGGTTACGACACGGTCGATGTCGCGGCGCTGACGCCGAAGAAGATCGCGCTGATGATTGCCGGTACGGCCAACTCGCCGTCGGTTGCCGAGCAGGCTTTCTCTATGATGTTCCATCTCGCCAAGCGCAATCAGCAGAACGACTCGAGCGTGCGCAGCGGGCAGTGGCGCGACAATCTCAGCATCTTCCCGTCCGATTTGTTTGAGAAAACGCTGCTGGTGATCGGCTTCGGCCGCATCGGCTCGCGTACGGCGAAGCGCGGCGTTGCCTTCGAGATGCGCACGCTGGTCTACGATCCCTACGTCTCGCAGGACGCGATCAAGGCGGCAGGCTGCGTGCCGGTCACCGATCTCGATGCGGCCGTGAAGGAAGCGGATTTCATCTCGGTGCATTGCCCGAAGAATCCCGAAACCGTGAATTTGTTCGACGCGAAGCGTATCGCGTTGATGAAGCCGACCGCGATCCTGATCAACACGGCGCGTGGCGGCATCGTGCATGAGCAAGCGCTGGCGGATGCGTTGAATGCTGAGAAGATTGCTGGCGCCGGCGTCGATGTGTTCGAAGTTGAGCCGGCGCCGGTCGATCATCCGCTGCTCAAGGCGAAGAATTGCGTCGTCGCGCCGCATCTTGCGGGCGTAACGAAAGAGTCGCTCGATCGTATGTCGATCGCGGCGGCGAAGAATGTGCTGTCGGTGTTCGACGGCAAGCCGAACCGCGAGAATGCGATCAATCCGGAAGTGTTTGACTGAGCGAATTGCGAAATAGCGAGTAGCGAATAGTTGAAATCAAGCTACTTGCTATTCGCTACTCTCTATTCGCGCCTTACGCTTCGCCGATCTCGCGGAGGATTTCCTCGGTATGCTGACCGAGGCGCGGCGAAGCGGTCGGAGCCGCCATCGGGCGTCCGCCGATGGTGATTGGCGAGCGAACGCCCGGTACGGTGCCGTTCTTCGCCTTATCCTCCGGTAACGCGAGCTGCATGCCGCGCGCGATGACGTGCGGATCGGCAAAGACGTCGGCGACCGAGTTGATCGGGCCGGCCGGCACCGTCACCTTTTCGAGCTTCTCCAAGATGTCGGCGCGGGAGATCTTGCTGGTGAGCGCGATGAGACGCTCGATCAGCTCGTTGCGGTTGATGACGCGATCCGAGTTGGTCTTGAACTTCGCTTCCTGCGCGATGCCGGGTTCGCCGAGCACGCCGCAGAGTTTGCCGAACTGCCCATCGTTGCCGCAGGCGATGATGATGTGGCCGTCGGCGACCGGGAAGACCTGATACGGCACGACGACCGGGTGCGAGTTGCCCTGACGTTTCGGCGAGACGCCGGAGGCGAGGTAGCTCATCGCCTGGTTGGCGAGGACGCTGGTTTGGCTTTCGATCAGCGAGCAATCGACATGCGTGCCTTTGCCGGTCTTCTCGCGCTCGTGCAGCGCCGAGAGGATGCCGATCACCGAGAAGGTGCCGGTGAAGATGTCGACCATCGGGACGCCGACGCGCATCGGCTCGCCGTCCGGATTGCCCGTGACGTCCATGATGCCGCCCATGCCCTGGACCAAGAGGTCGTAACCGGCACGCGGCGCGTAGGGGCCGGTCTGGCCGAATCCGGTGACCGAGCAATAGATGAGCTTGGGGAATTCCTTCGCCATCGAGTCGTAGTCGAGGCCGAATTTCTTCAGGCCGCCGACTTTGAAATTCTCGATCAGGATGTCGGACTTCGCGGCCAGCTTCTTGACGATGGCGCGGTCCTCCTCGCTGTCGAAGTCGATCTCGATCGAGCGTTTGCCGCGGTTAGTGGCGTGATAGTAGGCGGCGCCCAGGTTGCCGCCGTCGGCGGCCGGCATGAAGGGAGGGCCCCACCCGCGGGTGTCGTCGCCGGCGCCCTTGCGTTCGACCTTGATGACGTCGGCCCCGAGATCCGCGAGCACCTGGCCGGCCCATGGGCCTGCAAGAATACGAGCCAGCTCGAGAACACGCACACCAGACAACGGACCGGGCATCAAAACACTCCTTCGGCGGAACGCGCGGCTTCCCGCCGCATTATTGAGCGGTCCTCGCGCCTTCTGGGGCGTCCGGACAGCGTTAAGGCATGTCTCTGGCCCGGCTGCGCGCTCTTGTCCATATCGGGGGTTGCTGAAAAAGTGATACGATGTTGTGCGTTGCAGCAGGGTCATTCCGCCGTGCTAAACTCGAAGCAACAGACGCGACCGACTCGCAAGTTCTTAAGCTAGCCTTCCAGGATTTCTCATGAGCAACTCTTTCTTCGGTGACATGCTGCAGACGATCACGGAACGTGGTCGTGCGCTTTATGATCGGGCCTGGGAAAGACGCGGCGCGGCGCCGCAAGACAGCGCGCAATTTCTGTCGCTGTGCGAGGAGTTGCTGTCGGGGCGCGGCGAAGCGTCCGGTGTGGCGCTCGCACGCGAGATTCTCAATCGCTACGCCGAATTGACGACCGGGCCACGCGTCGCCTTTTTCGAGGCGCTGGCGGAGAAGTTCGGGCCGGAGCCGAAACAACTCGAGGCTGCGATCAAGGCCTATCAGGACAATCCGAGCGAGAAGAATGCGGCGCGTCTGCACGATGCGTCGGAAGCGCGGCGTATCGAATTGTTCCGTCGCCTCAACCTTGCGCCTGGCGGCACCGCCGCGCTGGTGCGCATGCGCGAACAGTTGATCGACGCGATGGATCATCGCTCCGATCTCGGCGCGGTCGACGATGCGTTCGTGCATCTCTTCACGTCGTGGTTCAACCGCGGCTTCCTGGTGCTGCGCCGCATCGATTGGTCGACGCCGGCGAACATCTTGGAAAAGATTATCCGCTACGAGGCCGTGCACGCGATCCACGATTGGAACGAATTGCGCCGCCGCATCGATCTGCCGGATCGCCGCTGCTACGCGTTCTTCCATCCTGCGCTGATCGACGAGCCGCTGATCTTCGTCGAGGTCGCGCTGTCGCGTGAAATTCCCTCCGCGATCGAACCCGTACTGGCGACGCAGCGCGACACGCTCGATCCCGCGCGCGCGACGACCGCGACATTCTATTCGATCTCGAACTGTCAGCGCGGCCTTGCCGGTGTTTCGTTCGGCAACTTCCTGATCAAGCAAGTCGTCGAAGAAGTGTCGCGCGAAAGCTCGCGCCTTTCGACATTCGTGACGCTCTCGCCGGTGCCGAACTTTGCCGAATGGCTGCGCCGCGAGCGCGGCAATGCGGCGTCGACGGCACTGCCGGAAGCCGATCGCACGGCGCTCGCTGTGATCGATACGGCGGATTGGTGGAAGCAGCCGGATCTGGTGGAGCGCGCGCGCGAGCCGATGCTGCGCGCGGCCGCTTGGTATTTCCTGCATGCGAAGAACAAGCGCGGCGGCCCGGTCGATGCGGTGGCGCGCTTCCATCTCGGCAACGGCGCACGGCTTGAGCGGCTCAACTGGCTCGGCGATGTGTCGGCGAAGGGATTGCGTCAGGCGAACGGGTTGATGGTGAATTACCTCTACGATCTCGACGATATCGAGAAGAACCACGAGGCGTTCGTCGAGCAGCGCACCGTGGTGGCTTCGTCGGCCGTGACAAGGCTGGCGAAGGCGCCCGCGCCGATGCGCGACCTCGCGCCGGTGCAGATGTAGAGCACGTAATCGGCGCCGCCCATCCTTCGAGACGGAGCGCTGCGCGCTCCTCCTCAGGATGACGGCGAGGCGAAGAGGCGTTGCGCAGAGCTGCGTCGAAGCATCTCAGTGGAAACAGATCTGGATTGCCGCGTCGCGGCTCGCCGCTCCTCGCAATGACGAGCTACTTCTTCTTCCGCACCAGATAACGGTGCTCTCCCGACATCACGAGTTCACGGCGCTGATTGTGAATGCTGACGCGCATGACAATGACGCCCGTCGTCTTGCCGGGGATCAGCTCGACGATCTCTAGGGCCGGATAGACCGTATCGCCCGCGTAAACGCCGCCGAGGAATTTCGATGACTGATCGAGAAACGCGATGAGTGATTCCGATGTCTCATGCGGGAAGCGGCCGGCACCGGCTGCCGCGAAGGACGCGACCTGCAGCCCGTGCGCGAGCAGGTTTGGATAGCCGCGCGCCTTGCAGAACTCGATATCGTAATGGATCGGGTGATTGTCGCCGGAGACGACTTGGAATGCCGCGAAATTGGCATCTGTGATGGTGCGGCTGGGCAGCACGTAGCGCTCGCCGACTTTGAAATCGTCGAACCAGCGTTGCGCCGGAACGTCGGTGTGTTTGGCGGGATCGAAGCTTTCGTCGATTTTCGTCATGGTTGTTTTTCTCGTTGCGCGAGCATCTGGCAGGCGGAGAGCGTCGTGGTCAAATCGCAACCGGAGATTGAGAAAACGTTTTGCCCGTCAAAACGAAAATGGCCCGCACGAGGCGGGCCACATCGTCGAATGCGATTTTGCGACTGCCTTATTCTTCAGCACCGAAGGTGCGGAAAATTTCGGTGAGCTGCGCGTTCATCGGCAAACCTAGCGTCTCTCCGGTTGGAGTCTTACGCACAAACCACTTGTGATAGGTCTCGTAGAGATCCTTGTTGGCCGCGATGTATTCGAAAGCTTTCCGCACGGCTTCCGCCATCTGCGGGTCATCCTTCCGGAACATCAGGCCGTACGGATCGTAAGAGAGAAAGTCTCCGACGACGATCAGATCCTTCTCCGCTTTGTGGCGCGCGATGAGACCGTAGAGCAGCACATCGTCGGTCGCGAAGGCGTCGGCCTTGCCGGCGGCGGCGAGGGAATAGCTTTCCTCGTGATCGCGCGCCGTGATGATGTTGATGCCGAGCTTGAGCCTCTCGTTGAGCGCTTTCAGCGCCGTCTCGTTGGTCGTGCCCGCCGTCACCACGACGACTTTGCCGTTGAGGTCGCGATACGAGCGGATGCCGCTCGCTCGCTTCACCATCAGCTTGGTGCCGGTGACGTAAGTGATCGGCGAGAAGGCCACCTCCTTCGAGCGCTCGCGGTTCGCTGTCGTCGAACCGCATTCGAGGTCGACCTCGCCGGATTTCACCGCTGGAATACGCGTCTCCGACGTGACCTTCTTGTAGTTGACCTTGACCTCCTTCTTATCGATCTCGCGCTTGATCTCGTCGACGACGGCGAGACAGAGGTCGATCGCATAGCCGATCGGGCCGGACTTGCTTTCGTAAGACAGAGGGAACGAGGCTTCGCGATAGCCGAGCGTGATGGTGCCCGAGCTGTCGACTTTTTTAAGGGTGCCGTCGACCTTACGGGCGCCGGCATCTTGTGCTTGTGCGGAAACGGCGGTCGCAAGACCGAGGCTGACCGCCAATATCAGTGAGAGAAATCGATTCATGATCGGCTCCATTCGTAAACGCCAGGCGACCGTACGGCCGCCTGGCTGTGCATTCGTGGAGCGTTACGCGTGCTGCGGCTTGAGGGCCGCGTCCGGCGTTTCGGAGGAAGCAGGTGCTGCGTCTTCCTCGGTGCCGAGTTCACCTTCCCACTTGGCGACGACGGCGGTCGCGATCGAGTTGCCGACGACGTTGGTCGCGCTGCGACCCATGTCGAGGAACTGATCGATGCCCATGATCAGCAACAGACCGGCTTCCGGAATGTTGAAGGTCGCGAGCGTCGCCGCGATGACGACCAGCGATGCGCGCGGCACACCGGCCATGCCCTTACTGGTGACCATCAGGAGCAGCAGCATGGTGATCTGCTGACCCCAGGAGAGCTCGATGCCGTAGGCCTGCGCGATGAAGAGCGTCGCGAAGGTGCAGTACATCATCGAGCCGTCGAGGTTGAACGAATAGCCCATCGGCAGCACGAAGCTGGCGATACGCTTGGAGACACCGAAGCGCTGAAGCTGATCGAGGATCTTCGGATAGGCGGCTTCCGAGCTTGCCGTCGAGAAGGCGAGCAGGAACGACTCGCGCATACGGCCGAGGAGGCTTGTGACGCGCGGGCCGAGGACCAGGAAGCCGGCCACAGCCAACAGACCCCAGAGGATCGCCAGCGATGCGTAGAAGTAGACAATGAATTTGCCGTAGGTCCACAGCACGATCAGGCCGTTCGTCGTGATCGTCGAGGCAATAGCGGCGAACACCGCGATCGGTGCGGCCTTCATCACGTAGCCGGTGATCTCGAGCATCACATGCGCGACTTGGTCGGCGAGTTCGGCGACGAGCTTGCCGCGTTCACCGAGCGAAGCCAGCGCAACGCCGGTGAAGATCGAGAAGACCACGATCTGCAGGATTTCGTTGGTCGCCATCGCTTCGATGATCGACTTCGGCACCAAGTGCGTGACGAATTCCTTCAGCGTCAGCGACGAAACCTTGAGGTTTGTCGATGCGCCGGCGTCCGGCAGCGGCAGGTGCAAGTCAGAACCCGGGTGAAGCACGTTCACCATCAGCATGCCGAGCAAAAGCGAGAATAGCGACGCGCCGACGAACCAAACCATCGTCTTGCCGCCGATGCGGCCGACCGATCCGGAGTCGCCCATATGCGCGATGCCGACGACGAGCGTCGAGAAAACCAGCGGCGCGATGATCATCTTGATCAGGCGCAGGAAAGTATCGGTGATGATCGAAATATAGCCGGCGACTTGGCCCGCGACTTTCGGATCAGGGAAGGCCGCGTTGCAGGCCCAACCCACCGCGATGCCGAGAACCATCGCGATCAAAATAAACGTCGTAAATTTCTTACTCATTGGTAGCCCCCGAAATGTGGAGGCTCGAAAGCAGTCAGCGTACAGGTAATGCTCCCGAGCCTTAGGCCCAGCTTAGGAGCGCCGTTAAATTAAGCAATCGGGGAGCTCGCGTTTTCGTTATGCAGTAGCTGCCGTATTGTTATGCAGACACAGTAGCTACAACCTTTGCGAGATTATGCTGTGCGTTGCGCGCGATCTTTTTTGTTCTGTCCTTCGATCGCGTCGCGTGCAGCTTGCCACTGCTCCTTCGACCACTGACGCAACTCGTAGAAGTTGCCGCCCGTCGCCATGTACTGCGCGCCGTCCATGTAGATGACTTGGCCGTTGAGCCAGTCGCAGCCATCGGACATCAGGAAGGTCGCGAGGTTCTGCAGCTCCTTCATCTCGCCGATGCGGCCCATCGGGTTGACCTTCTTGGTGCGCGCGCCCGGCTCTTCGCCGGGGTTGAGGCGCTTGCTCATACCCTCGGTCGGGATTTCGCCGGGACCGACCGCGTTGAGGCGAATGCCGTAGCGCGCCCATTCGGTCGCGAGCGAACGCGTCATGCCGACGATCGCGCTTTTGCTCATCGCGGACGGCACGACATAGGGGCCGCCGTTCTCGACCCAGGTGACGACGATCGACATCACGCTGCGCATCGGATCGCCTTGCTTCCAGCCGCCGGCGACCCAGCGCTTGCCGACCGCCTGCGTGACGTAGAACGTGCCGTGCATGACGATGTTGGCGACCGCATCGAAGCCACGCGGGGACAGCGCCTCGGTCGGCGAGATGAAGTTGCCGGCGGCGTTGTTGATGAGGCCGGTGAGGGGGCCGGACGCGAAGATTTCCTCGACCATGTGCTCGACGCCTGCGGCATCGCGAATGTCGACCTCGTGGGCCGATACCGTGCCGCCGAACTCCTTCATCATCTCGTCGGCCGTCTGCCGCACCACGGCACCACGGCGGCCGCAGATGGCGATGTCGGCGCCGAGACGGAGGAAATCGCTCGCCATGGCACGGCCGAGGCCGGTGCCGCCGCCCGTGACGAGAATTTTCTTACCCTTCATCAAGCCAGGCTGAAACATCATCTATCCTCCCGTATCGCCTATCGTTATTTATCGAGTGTGCGACATCGACAGCATCTCGCACACTTTGGCAGGTTCTGCTAGCGATGGGGCGCTCCCGGGAGGGAGCCAACGGAGCCGGTGCTCCGACGGGGCCGAAAACGGCTGCAGAGGGAATTGAATGCTCGGGTTTCTGCGGGCCGTTGCCCGATTCCTCGACGAGAAGATTGGGTGGAATCGGATCGGCGTCGCGATCAGCATCCTGATCATCGCGGTCGCGCTGCACGTGCTGTACGGCATGGTGCACGACCTCGACTTCGGCGACGTCACAAAGGCGCTCAAGGCAACGCCGATCTGGCACGTGGTGCTGGCGTCCATATTCGTCGCGGCTGGCTATTTCACGCTGACTTTCTACGACCTGTTCGCGCTGCGCACGATCGGGCGCGCGGACGTGCCGTACCGGGTGGCGGCGCTCGCCGGCTTCACGAGCTACTCGGTCGGCCACAATGTCGGCGCCAGCGTATTCACGGGCGGCGCGGTGCGCTACCGCGTCTATTCGGCCTGGGGTCTTGATGCGATCGACGTAGCGAAAGTCTGCTTCATCGCCGGATTGACCTTCTGGCTCGGTAACGCGACCGTGCTCGGCCTCGGCATTGCGTATGTGCCGGACAGTGTCGCGCCGATCATCCCGTTGCCGATCTGGCTCAATCGTGGCTTGGCGCTGGCGACGCTCGTGGTGCTGGCGACTTACGTCGCATGGGTGTGGACGCGGCCGCGCATCGTCGGCCGCGAAGGCTGGCAGGTGACGCTGCCGGGTGGCCCGCTGACGTTGATGCAGATCGTTATCGGCATCATCGATCTCGGCTGCTGTGCGCTCGCGATGTGGATTCTGATGCCGACGACGCCGCATATCGGCTTCGTCGAACTCGCGGTGATCTTCGTATCGGCGACGCTGCTCGGATTCGCGAGTCATTCGCCCGGCGGTCTCGGCGTGTTCGACGCCGCGATGCTGGCCGGATTGCTGCATCTTGAATTTGACCGCGCGCAAGTCCTCGCCGGGGTCTTGCTGTTCCGCGTGCTTTACTATTTGGTCCCGTTCGCACTCGCACTGCTGATCCTCGGCGGACGCGAGTTGTGGGTCAATTTCCGCGGTCGCTCGCATGAGTCTGGACCATCCTGACGCGACTGGTTTTCGCGTGTTGACGGCGCAGCGTTATGTGCTGGCCGTTTGTGCGATCACTCTGATCGCTCTCGTCGCGTTCGGTTATCTCGCCTTGTTGCCGGCAGTGTTGGCCGGCGCCGCGATCGCTGCAGCGGCAGCTTTCACCTTGTGGCTCACAGCGCGCGAGCGACTGGCGCGCGGCGAAACGATCCAGCCGGTTGCGGCTGGTGCTACAGCGGACGCGTCGATCGAGGCGGTCGTCGATGCGATGCCGCTCGCCGCCGTGATGATCGATCGCGAAGGTTACATCACGACATTCAATCGCTTGGCCGCCGAGGTTGCGCCGAGTTTGCGGCGCGGCGAGCCGCTGACATTTTCGCTGCGGATGCCCGCGATCGTCGATGCGCTGAAGCGCGCGGCAGCAACCGGCGAGAGTCAACGTGCGGAGATCTCCGAGCGCGTGCCGATCGATCGCTGGTACGATGTCGCGGTGATGCCGACGGCGCTCATCGGCGCGGCCGGGCGTACGCTGACGCTGGTGACGTTTCAAGATCTGACGCCGCTACGTCGCGTCGAGGAAATGCGCGCCGACTTTGTCGCCAATGCCAGCCATGAGTTGCGCACACCACTCGCAGCACTCTCCGGCTTCATCGAAACGCTGCAAGGGCCGGCGCGCAACGACACTAACGCACGCGACCGCTTCCTCGGTATCATGAAGGCGCAAGCCGATCGCATGGCGCGCGTCATCCAAGACCTCCTGTCGCTCTCGCGGATCGAACTCGACGCGCATATCCGGCCGGACGGCGAGGTCGAACTCGTCGGCGCAGCGCATCAGGTCGTCGACGGTTTGCAGGTGCTGGCGCGCGAGCGCGGCGTCGAGGTCGCGATCGACGCGCCTGAGGTGCTCGAAGTGCCGGGTGATCGCGACGAGATCCTGCGCGTGTTCGAGAACCTGATCGAGAATGCGCTCAAATACGGTGGCGGCGGCAAGCGGGTCGAGCTCACGCTGTCACGCGTCGGAAGCGAGGCGAAAGTCTCCGTGCGCGACTTCGGACCCGGTATCGCGCCGGAGCATCTGCCGCGCCTCACGGAGCGCTTTTATCGTGTCGACGTCAGCCATAGCCGCGCCGAAGGCGGTACCGGGCTCGGGCTTTCATTGGTGAAGCACATCTTAAACCGCCATCGCGGACGGTTAACGATCGACAGTATCGTCGGTAACGGATCGAGTTTCACCGTGTATCTCCCGGTTGCTGCCGGGATCGGCGCCCGTCCGGCGTCATCTTAACAGGCCGCTTCCGACAGAATTTGAAATATACAATTTTATCAGTGGCTTACACTGTCACATAAGTTTCGTCGAACCATCATAAAACGTTGTACCGAGGGCCTCTAAGAGAGAGGCGGAAGCAACTCCTGTGGGCGATCCCAGGGATTAACGAATTTATCCGCTTCACCCTATCGGACGGAGATAACTGTGAAATTCTTCAAAAGCATCGTCGCTGCCGGCCTCGTCGCCGCATCGACCTCCGCGTTCGCCGCGGACATCACTGGCGCGGGTGCGACGTTCCCGTTCCCGGTCTACTCGAAGTGGGCCGACGCTTATAAGAAAGAGACCGGCAACGGCCTGAACTACCAGTCGATCGGTTCGGGTGCCGGCATCAAGCAGATCCAGGCCAAGACGGTGACGTTCGGCGCGACCGACGCCCCGCTGAAGGCCGAACAGCTCGAAAAGGACGGCCTCGTCCAGTGGCCGATGGTGATGGGCGCGATCGTGCCGGTCATCAACGTCGAAGGCATCAAGCCGGGCGAACTCGTGCTCGACGGCCCGACGCTGGCCAACATCTATCTCGGCGTCGTCAAGAAGTGGGACGATGAGGCGATCAAGAAGCTGAACCCGAGCCTGAAGCTGCCGTCGACCGCGATCGCAGTCGTCCGCCGCTCGGATGGTTCGGGAACGACCTTCAACTTCACGGACTACCTCTCGAAAGCGAGCGCTGACTGGAAGACGAAAGTCGGCGTAAACACCGCGGTCGAATGGCCGGTCGGCGTCGGCGCTAAGGGCAACGAAGGTGTTGCGGCCAACGTTGGTCAGACCAAGAACTCGATCGGTTACGTCGAGTACGCGTACGCGAAGCAGAACAAGCTGACCTACACGGCGCTGATCAACAAGGCCGGCAAGCCGGTTCAGCCGACAATCGAGACGTTCCAGTCGGCTGCCGCTAATGCCAACTGGGAAAGTGCACCGGGCTATTATGTTATTCTGACCGAACAGCCCGGAGACAAGTCTTGGCCGATCACCGCAGCAACCTTCATCCTCATGCACAAGGCGCCGACCGACAAAGCGGCCGCTGCCGAAGCGCTCAAGTTCTTCACCTGGGCGTTCGAGAAGGGCGGCAAGATGGCCGAGGATCTCGACTACATTCCGATGCCGCCGAATGTGGTCGATCTGATCAAGAAGACCTGGAAGGCCGACGTCAAGACGATGTGATTTTCGATGCGGGAGAAGGTTCGTCCTTCTCCCGCAAACTTTCTGCCTTCCCATTAACGCGTAAAGACGGCGCGGACGCTCATGACTAAGTCCGCCCAGGAGCCTCAACCCATGACCGATCTTGCGGTCAATGCCGGACAAATCGCAGACGCCGCGCCTTACGATCGCGCGCGCGCGCTCAAAGCCTTCAAGTTTGGCGATAACCTATTCTATTGGGTCACGCGGCTGAGTGCCCTCTCGGTGCTGCTCATCCTCGGCGGCATCATCATCTCGCTGATCATCGGCGCGTGGCCGGCGATCCAGGCGTTCGGACCGTCCTTCCTGTGGACGTCGCGCTGGGCGCCGTCCGCGTCTCCGGAGCCGGTGCTCGGTGCGCTCGCTCCGATCTACGGCACGCTGATCACCTCGGCGATCGCGATGGCGATTGCGGTGCCGGTCGGCATCGGCATCGCAATTTTCCTTACCGAGCTTTGCCCGCAGCGGCTGCGTCAGCCGATCAGCATCGCGATCGAGCTGCTCGCCGGCATTCCGTCGATCATCTACGGCATGTGGGGCTTCTTCGTGCTCGGCCCATTCTTAGCGAACACGTTCCAGCCTTTCATGATCAACCTGTTCGACGGCGTGCCGATCCTGCAGGATATCTTCGCGGGCCCGCCGGGCTATCTCAGCCTGTTCAACGCCGCACTGATCCTCGCGATCATGGTGCTGCCGTTCATCACGGCGATCTCGCGCGACGTCTTCACGACGGTGCCGCCGGTGCTGAAGGAAGCGGCTTACGGTGTCGGCTGCACGACGTGGGAAGTCGTCCGCAAGGTCGTCATTCCGTACACGCGTGTCGGCGTGATCGGCGGCGTCATGCTGGCGCTGGGCCGTGCACTCGGCGAGACGATGGCGGTGACGTTCATCATCGGTAACGCATTCAAGATCTCACCGTCGGTGTTCGCACCCGGCACGACGATCTCGGCCGCGATCGCGAGCGAGTTCGCGGAGAGCGACGGCCTGCATCAATCCGGCCTCATCCTGCTCGGCCTTCTGCTGTTCGTCCTCACGTTCTTCGTGCTGGCGGTCGCGCGGCTGATGCTGATGCGTCTTCATAAGAAGGCGGGAGTGTAACAATGAACGCGATTTACGCTTCACGCCGGCGCAAGGACATCGTCATCCGCGCGCTCTGCTGGGGTGCCGCTCTGTTTGGCGTCACCTGGCTGGCACTCATTCTCTTCACGCTGTTCTACAACGGCTTGGCCGGCATTTCGGTGCAGGTGTTCACCGAGAATACACCGCCGCCGGGCGCTAGCGAGGGCGGCTTGCTCAACGCTATCGTCGGCTCGATCATGATGACGATCATTGGTGTCGGCATCGGTGCGCCGCTCGGCCTGTTCGCCGGCACGTATCTCGCCGAATACGGCCGTCACGATCGCTTGACGACGGTGGTGCGCTTCATCAACGACATTCTGCTCAGCGCGCCGTCGATCATCATCGGCCTCTTCATCTACGGCGCGGTCGTCGTTCCGATGGGGGGCTTCTCGGGTCTCGCCGGCGGTCTCGCCCTCGCCGTCATCGTGATCCCGGTGGTGCTGCGCACGACCGAGGACATGCTGCTGCTGGTGCCGAATCCGCTGCGTGAAGCCGCTTCGGCGCTCGGGCTGCCGCGGTCGCTCGTGATCAAACGCGTCGCCTATCGGGCGGCACGTGCAGGCCTGGTTACGGGTGTGCTGCTCGCCACCGCGCGGGTCGCCGGTGAAACGGCGCCGCTGCTTTTCACGGCGCTGAGCAATCAGTTCTTCAGCGCCAACCTCGGTAAAGCGATGGCAAACCTTCCCGTCACCATCAACAACTTCGTCCAGAGCCCGTACGACTACTGGAAACAGCTCGCATGGGCCGGCGCATTGATCATCACGGTCGCGGTGCTCGCACTCAACATCGGCGCACGCCTCCTCGCTGCTGAAAAGGCTCCCAAATGAACCAAATCACTCCCATTGAAGCTTCGCGACCGGGAATGCCGCCCATGATGACGGCCGCGCCGGAAGAGAAAGCGCGCATCACGGCGCGTAACCTCAACTTCTATTACGGGCAGTCGCATGCGCTGAAGAACATCAACCTGAAGCTTGCGGCGAACCGCGTGACGGCCTTCATCGGCCCGTCAGGCTGTGGCAAGTCAACGCTGCTGCGCGTCTTCAACCGGATGTACGACCTTTATCCGGGGCAGCGCGCCGAAGGTGAAGTGCTGCTCGACGGCACCAACATCCTCGACCCGAAACTGGACCTCAACTTGCTGCGTGCTCGCGTCGGCATGGTGTTCCAGAAGCCGACGCCGTTTCCGATGACGATCTACGAAAACATCGCGTTCGGCATCCGGCTCTACGAGAAGCTGCCGAAGTCTGAGATGGACGACCGCATCGAAGCCGCACTGAAAGGCGGCGCGTTGTGGAACGAAGTCAAGGACAAGCTCAACGCCAGCGGGCTCAGCCTGTCGGGCGGCCAGCAGCAGCGTCTGTGCATCGCTCGCACGGTGGCGATCCGGCCAGAAGTGATCTTGTTCGACGAGCCGTGCTCGGCGCTCGATCCGATTTCGACGGCGCGCATCGAAGAGCTGATCGGCGAGCTGAAAGAAAAATACACAATCGCGATCGTGACGCACAACATGCAGCAAGCTGCGCGTTGCTCCGACTACACGACGTTCATGTATCTCGGCGACCTCATCGAGTTCGGCGAGACCAATCAGATTTTCACCAATCCGACCGACAAGCGCACGCAAGATTACATCACGGGACGGTTCGGATGAGCCCGACCAACCTGCCGGGGAACGCGACGATGACAGAACACACGATGAAGGCCTTCGACGTCGACCTGCAGGAATTGCAGCGTCTGGTCGTCGAAATGGGCGGCATTGCGGAACAGCAGATCGCCGACGCGGTCGACGCGCTCAACACCCGCGACGTCGTTCTGGCGCAGCGAGTCGTGTCGTCGGATGCGACGCTTGACGCTCTGCAGCGCGAGCTCGAAGAGAAAGCCGTGCTCACGATCGCGCGCCGCCAGCCGATGGCGACGGACCTGCGCGAGATCATCGGTGCGCTGCGCGTATCGAACGATCTCGAGCGGATCGGCGATCTTGCGAAGAATATCGCCAAGCGCGTCGTCGCGCTCGGCCGTGAGTTCCGCTACCCGACCGTCATGCGCGGTGTCGAGAGCATGAGCGAACTCGTTCTCGCGGCGCTTAAAGACGTGCTCGACGCGTTCGCGCGCCGCGACACCGAACAGGCGCTGCGCGTCTGGCGGGGCGACGAAGCGATCGACGCGGTCAACAACTCGCTGTTCCGCGAATTGCTGACCTACATGATGGAAGATCCGCGCAACATCACGTTCTGCACGCATCTTCTCTTCTGCGCCAAGAACATCGAGCGCATGGGCGACCATGCGACGAACATCGCCGAGACCGTGCACTACATGGTGGAGGGTAAGACACTTTCGGACGAGCGTCCGAAGGGTGACTTCACCAGCACGACGACGGTCCCGTATCCGGGGTGAACATGAAGGCTCGCATCCTCATCGTCGAAGACGAAGAACCGTTGACGATGCTGCTCCGCTACAATCTCGAGGCCGAGGGCTTCGAGGTTGACGCGGTCGGCCACGGCGACGAAGCAGAAGTAAGGCTCAAGGAAAGCCTGCCGGATCTCGTCCTTCTCGATTGGATGCTTCCGGGCCTTTCCGGCATCGAGCTGTGCCGCCGCTTGCGCGCACGGCCCGAAACGGACCGTCTGCCGATCATTATGCTGACGGCGCGCGGCGAAGAGTCCGAGCGTCTGCGTGGTCTCGATACCGGCGCGGACGATTACATCGTCAAGCCGTTCTCGGTGCCGGAGCTGGTCGCCCGCGTGCAGGCGCTGCTACGGCGGACGCGTCCGGAACGCGTCGCCAACATGCTGTCGGCCGGCGATCTCGAACTCGACCGCGAGCGCCGTCGCGTATTCCGCAACGGGCGCGAACTGCAGCTTGGGCCGACCGAGTTCCGGTTGCTCGAGTTCTTTATGCAGAGCCCTGGCCGCGTCTATTCGCGCGAGCAGTTGCTCGACGGTGTCTGGGGCCGCGACATCTATATCGACGAGCGTACGGTCGACGTTCACATCGGCCGCCTGCGGAAAATCCTCAATCGCGGCCGCAACAGCGACCCGATCCGTACGGTGCGCGGTTCCGGCTATTCGTTCGACGAGCGGTTCGGCAAGGCTGTCGAGCGCGCGTCGTAAGGGCGCGCTTCTGCGATTAAGTTCGCAGGAGCAGCAACCTGATCCCCGCATAGGCGAAGACGGCTGCAAGCGTCGCTTCGATCCAGCGACGCGCGCGGGCGTAAACGCGTACCATCGGTGCCGTGGAGAACAGCAGCGCATAGCCGCCGAAGATCACGACACCCAGCACGGCGCAGCCGCCGATGATGGCAAGCGCTGTCGT
Organism: Variibacter gotjawalensis; assembly: GCF_002355335.1. Lineage (GTDB taxonomy): Bacteria > Pseudomonadota > Alphaproteobacteria > Rhizobiales > Xanthobacteraceae > Variibacter > Variibacter gotjawalensis. The sequence goes on along the minus strand of NZ_AP014946.1, from coordinate 607,642 downwards.
CCCCGTTTGGGCGTTTCCGCCCAGGCCCAGCGCCATGATGGCGAGCCAAGCGAGGATCGATTTCGGGTTGGTGAGATGCATCATCAGCCCAAGCACATACTGCTTGCGCAGACTGCGCGGCGCGATGGTGTCGGCGCTCGGTGCCGCGTCAGGGCGCATGGCCGCGCGGGCGGATTTCCAGGCGAGCCAGAGCAGGTAAGCGCCGCCCGCGATCTTGATCAGCGTGATCGCGTGCGCGTATGTCGCGAGTACAGCCGAGATTCCGGTCGCGGCGAGCGAGCCCCAGAAGATCGAGCCTGTCATCACGCCGGCCGCGAAAGCAAGCGCTGCGGTGCGTCCCGTATGCATTGCGATGCTCATGATCGCGATGCTGCTGGGGCCGGGGCTGCCGGCCGCAATCACGTAAACCGAATAGACGATGAAAAGGCTGTTGAGCGTGGCTTGATCGAACATGGCAATGGTCCTGGCCAAAGCGCAGAGACCAAAAACAAAGGCCCCGGTCAAACCGGGGCCTTGTCGTATTCGCGTGTGCGGTCGCTTAGCGGCGGGCGCGGCGGCGATCCTGCACGGGTTGATAGGCCATGCGGCAATGGTGAGCGCAGTACGGATGGTTTGCGACCGTCTTGCCGCCGCAGAAGTAAAAGTCCGCCGAACCCGGATCGCCGATCGGCCAACGGCAGGTTGCCTCGGTCAGCTCGACGATCGAGCAACGCTGCCCCATCGGGATGATGTTGTCCGTGATCGGGTCCTGCTCGGGCTCCGCCTCGTAGTCCAGATAGGCGTAAGCCGGCTGGGCCAGCGCGGTGTTGCCGCGCATCGCCGGGCGCGGCGCACGCGGCGCGTATTGCGCGGCTGCCCGGGGCTTGCGCTGGCGCGGCGCGGCCGTCGACGGTGCCTTGGCGCGGCCCGAGAGGCCGAGCCGGTGCACCTTGCCGATGACCGCGTTGCGTGTGATGCCGCCGAGTTCGCCGGCGATCTGGCTGGCAGACAATCCGTCCGTCCAGAGTTTTCGAAGGGTCTCGACCCGCTCGTCAGTCCATACCCACGTCATTGTTCTTACCTCGCATCTTCCGGGGTGCGCGGCGAAAAGTCTCGTAGTCAGAATCCCATAGCGGTCCCCGGCAATGTTTACGCCGTGGCTCTCGGAACCCATACCTATGGTACTCTGGAGACGGTCCGCCGCACGAAATCTCGTACCCGTCCTTGTTTTTGACGCTACAATAGCCGCTGACTCGGGCGCAAGAGTCCGCGGAATCCGGGTTCTATTTTTCCCCGCATAATGTCGGTTTTACGGTAGCGATGTTGTGGATTGTGCTTTCTCGGCACACCTCGCGCGGCTGCTGACATGCGGTTGACCGCAGGGCCACATCGCCATAAAATATCCGCGTCGTGCCGCCCCTCCGCGAGGCGGCACGTTGCATTTCTGGACAGCGTTCACGCGTATGCGTGAGCGGTTCGCGGATCGGAAACACCAGAAGGATCTTGCGCCATGGCTGCCGCCGCGTCCCATATCCTGCCGACTTACGCTCGCGTCGAGATGTCATTCGAGCGTGGCGAAGGCATCTGGCTGGAGTCGACGACCGGCGAGCGCTTTATGGATTTCACGTCCGGCGTTGCCGTGAATGCGCTCGGCCATGCGCATCCGCATCTCGTCAAGGCATTGACCGAGCAGGCGCAAAAGGTCTGGCACACGTCGAACCTCTACCGCATTCCGGGCGGCGAGAAGCTGGCCGACCGGTTGTGCGAGGCGACTTTCGCGGACCAGGTCTTCTTTACCAATTCGGGCGCCGAGGCGCTCGAATGCTCGATCAAGATGGCGCGCAAGTACCAAGCCGTCATCGGCCATCCGGAGCGCTATCGGACGATCACGTTCGAAGGCGCGTTCCACGGGCGGACGCTCGGCACCATCGCGGCCGGCGGCAATAAGAAATATCTCGAAGGGTTCGGTCCGCCGGTCGAAGGCTTCGACCAGATCGCGCCGGGCGATATCGAGGCCGTGAAAGCCGCGATCACGCCGGAAACCGGATCGATCCTGATCGAGCCGGTACAAGGCGAAGGTGGCGTGCGCGTCATCTCGACCAGTTTCATCAAGGCACTGCGCGAATTGTGCGATCAGCGCGGCCTGCTGCTGATCCTCGACGAAGTGCAGACCGGCGTCGGCCGCACGGGCGAACTCTTCGCCTACATGCGCTCCGGCATCACGCCGGACATCATGGCGATCGCCAAAGCGATCGGTGGCGGGTTCCCGCTCGGTGCTTGTCTTGCGACAGCGGAAGCCGCGAAGGGCATGACGGCCGGCACGCACGGCTCGACCTACGGCGGCAATCCGCTGGCGATGGCGTGCGGCAATGCCGTGCTCGACGTCGTGCTCGAGCCCGGCTTCATGGACAGCGTGCGCCGGAAATCGGTGCTGCTGCGCCAGCGCCTTGCCGAGATCAAGGACCGGCACCCGTCGATCATCTCGGAAGTGCGCGGCGAAGGCCTGCTGATCGGCCTCAAAGCCGAGTTGCCGGTCGGCGAACTCGTCGATGCACTGCGCGCCGAGGGCATGATCACGGTCGCGGCCGGCGAGAATGTCGTCCGCTTGCTGCCGCCACTCATCATTTCGGAAGAAGAGATCGCCGAAGCGGTCCAGAAAATCGATCGCGCGGCGACGCGGATCGAGCAGTCGCTGACCCAGTCAGCGCGCGCTACTGCGTGAGGCGTTTTCATTGTCAAAGGTTCGGCATTTTCTCGATCTCACCGACGTTTCGACCGACGAATTGCGGCGCATCCTCAAACTGAGCCGCGATATCAAGGCTGAGTGGAAGCAGGATCGCGCCAAGGCCGCGCGCCCGCTCGAGAACAAAACGCTCGCGATGGTGTTCGACAAGCCGTCGACGCGCACGCGTGTGTCGTTCGATGTCGGAATGCGCCAGCTCGGCGGCGAAGCCCTGATGTTGACCGGTGCCGAGATGCAGCTCGGCCGCGGTGAAACCATCGGCGATACGGCGCGCGTGCTCTCGCGCTACGTCGACATCATCATGATACGCATCCTCGATCATGAGGCGCTGCTGGAGCTTGCGCGCAACGCGACCGTTCCGGTGATCAACGGCCTCACCCGTCTGACGCATCCCTGCCAGGTGATGGCCGACGTGATGACCTTCGAGGAGCACCGGGGCCCGATCAAGGGCACGACGGTCGCCTGGACGGGCGACGACAACAACGTGCTGGCCTCGTGGATCCACGCGGCGAAGAGCTTCGATTTCGCGCTGAACATCGCGACCCCGCCGGAATTGGCACCGAAGAAGAAGACGATGGACTGGATTAAGCAGTCCGGCGCCCGCATCACGGTCGGCACCGACGCGGAGGCGGCCGTGAAGGGCGCGCATTGCGTTATCACGGATACCTGGGTGTCGATGGGCGACAAGGAAAGCGAGCGGCGGCACAATCTGCTGAAGCCGTACCAGGTGAATGAGCGGCTTATGGAAAAAGCCGATCGAGACGCCATATTCATGCATTGCCTACCGGCACACCGGGGCGAGGAGGTTACCGACGAGGTGATCGACGGCCCGCAGTCGGTGGTGTTCGACGAGGCCGAGAACCGTCTGCATGCCCAGAAGGGCATTCTGGCGTGGTGCCTCGATAACGCCTGAGGCGTTATTCAACTCTAGCGGCTGCCAAAAGCTCCGCGTCATCCCGGAAGCCGCAGGGTTCGCTCTGCGAACCGCTCGCGCAGCGAGCGGCGGCTGTCCGGGATCCATAGTCCCTGCGGGGGTTATGGATTCCGGGCTCGCGCTCGCTGCGCGAGCTGCGCCCCGGAATGACCAACGGTGTCGTTTGCGGCCAGTTTGCGAGATTGCGTGATGACTGAATCCGCTGTTCCGATGCGCACACCCGATGCTGTCGCAATCGACGACACCGTTTTGCCGTTCCAGGTCGACGCGCTCGACGTGCGCGGCCGCGTCGTGCGGCTCGGGCCGATGGTCGATGAAATCCTGCGCAAGCACGAATACCCGGAGCCGGTGTCGAAGCTGCTCGGCGAGGCGATTGTGCTCGGCACATTGCTCGGCACGGCGTTGAAGATCGAGGGCCGCTTCATCCTGCAGACGCAGACCGACGGCATCGTGCCGATGCTGGTCGTCGACTATCGCGCGCCCGGCGATGTGCGGGCGTGCGCGCGCTTCGACAAGGAAAAGATCGGCGAGCAGATCGCGGCGAAAGGTGGCGAAGCGGCTGCCTTGCTTGGCCGTGGCCATATGGCGATGACGATCGACCAGGGCAGCAACACCAGCCGCTATCAAGGGCTCGTCGAGATCGCGGGCGATCTGCAAGCCGCCGCGCATGAATACTTCTATCGTTCGGAGCAGATTCCGACGCGTCTGCGTCTTGCGGTGGCGGAGGATTTTCGCGCCGAGGACGGCGGCATGCGCCGGCGCTGGCGGGCGGGCGGCATGATGGTGCAGTTCCTGCCGAAGTCGGAACTGCGCGCGCGCCAACGTGATTTCGATCCGGGTGACGCGCCGGCGGGCGCCGTTGTGCCTGAGATGAAGGAAGACGACAGCTGGGCGGAAGCGCAAGCCCTCGTCGAAACCGTGGAGCCGATCGAGCTGATAGATCCGGCGCTGTCGCACGAGCGGCTGCTCTTCCGGCTGTTTCACGAACGCGGCGTGCGCGTGTTCGAGAACCAGGAAGTGCGCGCGCAGTGTTCGTGCTCGCAGGATCGCATCACCGACATGCTGTCGCGGTTCAGTCAGGACGATCGCGACCACATGGTCGAGAATGGAAAAATCTCGGTGACGTGCGAATTCTGCAATACGAATTACATCGTCGACCCGGCGGAGCTGCCGCCGGCGGAGAAGCAGTAGGTCTCTGCACTTAATCCGTCATGGTGAGGAGCACGCGAAGCGTGCGTCTCGAACCACGACGGCCCGGGCGCTGCGGTCCGGGATACTCGGGCCGTCGTCCTTCGAGACGCGCTGACGCCGGCTTTGCCGACCCAGCGCTCCTCAGGATGACGGGTTAGAGTTCGATAGCTGCGGCTACCGAGCTCCCACTCAAAACGTCTCCATGCCCTTCGACCGCGCAATCGCGGCAGTGTCGGCATCGGCGAGGCGTGCGAGCAGGGCTTTTGCGCCGGCGACGTTCTGCGCCTTTGCGGCAAGGCCTGCCGAGAACGTCGTGTAGTTCTGGATATCGGCCGGGATCGGCCCGACCAACACGGAGCCCGGCACGGCCAGAATCTCGCTGACCTGTTGAATGCCGAGCTCGGCTTCGCCGCGCATCACGGCTTGTGCGACGAGGCCGCCATCCGGGATCAGTGCCTTCGCGCGAATTTCCTTCTCGATGCCGAGGCGCGGCAGCAACGAGGCGAAATACTGTCCGCTCGCGCCCTGCGCCGTGAAGATGATCGAGCGCACGGCGAGCAGTGTCTTCTTGAAGGCTTCAACGGTGGAGATGTCCGGCAGCGGCGCGCCTGGCGCGACCGTGACGCCGACGCAGGAGCGCGCAACGTCGAGGCGCGAGCCGACGACTGTACCGCGTGCGATTTCGTCGTCGAGCAGCTTCGCGGTCAGCATCGCGATGTCGAACGGCGCGCCACTCGCGATATCGACGACGAGCATGTTGGCTGGTTTGAACACGGCATCAACCTTGTGGCCGGCGTCTTTCTCGAAGCGCGGGATGAGATCGTTCATCACTCCGGCGAGGCCCATCGTGCAAAGAACCCGGATGGGCTCGGTCATGGTCGTCTCCTTTTGTTGACGTAGCCATCGGAAACTCGCGAAGCGCAGTCAAGCGCGCGGCGGGGGTGGACTTTCGTGTGCGCTTTCCTTTTCTATCCGGCGCATGGACAAGGTCGAATGCGATGTGCTGGTGGTTGGGTCCGGAGCCGGTGGGCTGGCGGCGGCAGTCGCGGCAGCGGCGCGCGGACTGAAGGTCATCGTCGCCGAGAAGGCCGTCTATGTCGGCGGGACGACCGCGCTGTCCGGTGGCTTTCTCTGGGTGCCGAACAATCCGGTCTCGCGCCGCGACGGCATCTTGGATGACTCGGTCGAGTCGGCGCGGACGTATTTGCGTCATGAGGCCGGCAATCAATTCAATGCCGCGACCGTCGATGCTTTTTTGGCTGCCGGCCCGGAGGCGATCGACTTCTTCGAGACGAAGACGGCCGTGAAATTCGAGGCGGCGTCCGCATTTTCCGACTATCACCCGGATGCGCCGGGCGGCCGCCCCGGCGGGCGCTCGATCAAGGCGCAGGCGTTTCGCGGGCAGGAGCTCGGCGACGAACTCAAGCGGCTGCGTCCGCCGTTGCCGGAGCTCACGTTCGTCGGCCTGATGATCGGCTCCGGTCCGGAGCTGAAGCATTTCTTCAACGTGACGCGCTCGGTCGCGTCGATGGCGTATGTCGCAAAGCGTCTCGCCGGGCACGCGCGCGATCTTGCGCTCTATCAGCGCGGCATGTTGCTGACGAACGGCAATGCGCTCGCGGCGCGGCTGTTTCGCTCGGCTCTCGATCTCGGCGTCACGGTGTGGACCGATGCGCCGGTGACGCGTTTGATCCGCGAAGACGGTGCGGTCAAAGGCGCGATCGTCGAGAACAATACCGAGGTCGAGGTGCGCACCGCGCGCGGCGTCGTGCTCGCGGCCGGCGGATTTCCGCAAGACAAAGAACGCCGGCGAAAAATGTTTCCGCACGACGCGGACAATGCCGGACATTTCTCGCCCGCGCCGGAAGGCAATACGGGCGACGGTCTGCGGCTGGGTGAAGGTATCGGCGCGGCGGTTGCGCAAGATTATCCGAACGCAGCCGCGTGGGTGCCGGTGTCGCGCGTGCCACGGCGCGGCGGCGCGTTCGGCGTGTTCCCGCATTTCATCGATCGCGCGAAGCCCGGTTTGATCGCGGTGTTGGCGACCGGCAAGCGCTTCGTCAACGAGGCGAATTCGTATCACGACTTCTGCCAGGCCTTGTTCAAGGCCGGAGAGAAGCGCGCATTTCTCGTGGTCGATAAGCCGTTCCTGCAACGGTTCGGCCTTGGCTTCGTCAAGCCGTTCCCGGTGCCGGTCGGGCCGAATATTCGCTCCGGTTATCTCAAGACGGGCAACACTGTCGCGGAGCTGGCGAAGAATGCCGGCATCGATGCGGCCAATCTCGAAGCGACGCTCGCGGAGTGGAATCGCGATATGACGCAGGGCGAAGACCGCGCGTTCGGCAAGGGCTCGACGGCCTACAATCGCTTCAACGGTGATCCCGATACGAAGCCGAATCCGTGCCTCGCGCCGATCGCTCAAGCGCCTTACTACGCGGTCGAGGTCGTGGTCGGCGATCTCGGCACGTTCGCGGGACTGCGCACCGATGGCGATGCGCGCGTGCTCGACGACGAGGGCCGCGCGATCCCGGGCCTCTACGCCGCAGGCAACGATGCGGCGAGCATCATGGGCGGAAATTATCCGGGCGGCGGCATCACGCTCGGTCCGGCGATGACGTTCGGTTACATCGCGGCGCGCCACATGGCGTCGCGTTAGTTGCTCGTCTGCGTGCCGAACGAGCGATCGGCGAGGCGCGTCATGCGGATCACCGGATAGATTCCGGCGGCGACAATCATCAGTGCGGCTAGTGCGCCTTCTTCGAAATCGCCCCGTGTCGCGAATTGGTAGATGTAGGTCGGCAGCGTTTCGACGTTGAGCGGACGCAGCAGAAGTGTCGCAGGCAGCTCCTTCAGGCAATCGACGAAGATCAGCAGCGCGGCGGCGCCGAGCGCGGGCCGCAGCATCGGCAAGTGGACGACACGTGCGACCTCCGGATAACCGGCGCCGAGCGTGCGTGCTGCGTCGTCGACGCGTGGGGAGATGCGGCCAAGGCCGGCCTGCATCGAGCCGATCGCGATCGTAAGAAATCGCACGACGTAAGCGATGACGATTGCGGCGCCGGAACCGGCAACAAGCAAACCGACGCCCTTGCCGCCGAACAGACGGCTGACCCAGTTGATCATCTCGTCGATGCCGACGAGCGGCGAGAGGAGCCCGAGCGCCAGCACCGTGCCGGGCACCGCATAGCCGAGACCCGCGAGCGTTAGCCCCGTCGTGACGGTGCGGCTCGGCGCAAAGCGCGCCACCAGCGCGAGGCCGAGTCCGATCGCGAGTGCGATGGCGGTAGCGCTGCCTGCAAGCACCACGCTCGAAATGAAATGCGTGAAGAGTTCGGGATCGAAGCCGGAGAGCAGGCCGCGCAGAACAGTCTGATACGCGAGGAAGCCGGCCGGCAATAGGAAGCCGAAGACCACGGGGAGGAGGCACGCGAGCGTCGCGAGCCAGCGGCGACCGCCGACGATCTCGATCGGCGCGACGATGCGTGTCTGGCGTTCCGAAATTGCGAAGCGGCGCTTGCGGCGGCCATAGCGCTCGAGTGCGATGAGGATCGCGACGACGATCAGCATCACGCAGGCGATCTGCGCGGCGGCCGGCAAACTATTGCGATTGAGCCAGGTCGTGTAGATCGAGATCGTTAACGTTTGAACGCCGAGATATTCGCTGGCGCCGATGTCGTTTAGCGTTTCCAACAGCGCAAGCGAGAGGCCGACGGCGAGCGCCGGGCGTGCGAGCGGCAGCGCGACATCGCGAACGAGACGCCAGCGCGATGCGCCGAGCGTGCGCGCGACTTCGAGCAGCGTCGCGCTCTGCGTCGCGAACATCGCGCGCACCGGCAGATAGACGTAAGGGTAGAGGACGAGGCTGAGGACGACGATCGCGCCCGGCAGCGATTTCACTTCCGGGAACCAGTAGTCACGCGGCGTCGCGAAGTGGCCCCATGTGCGGATCGATGTCTGCACCGGGCCAGCGGCATCGAGCAGCGCGACGTAGATGTAGGCGACGATGTAGCTCGGCAGCGCGAGCGGCAATGCGAGGAGCCAATTGAAGATGTCGCGGCCCGGAAAGCGAAACGCCGTGACCAGCCACGCCGAGCCGACGCCGAGGAGCGTCGTGATGATCGCGACGCCGGCGAGCAGCAGTAGCGTCTGCTGCACGGCATAGGGCAGCACGTACGCGAGAAGATGCCGCCAGTTTTCGGTGTCGCTTTTGAACGCGAAGAAGAACAGCGCGAAGATCGGCGTCAGCGCCGCAGCCGCGATGACGACGACGAATAACGTCGCGAGGGGGTGACGGGGCAACCGTCTTTTGGATTGGGCGGCGATTGCAGAGTTCATGTGTGTCTCGGCATCTGCCGCGCTTTCCTCCCTCCCCCCTTGCGGGGGAGGGGTGGGGAGGGGGGTAAACAACAAGCACCAACCTTGCCGCTTACCCCCCTCCCTGTCCCTCCCCCGCAAGGGGGGAGGGAACCTCAAAAGTCAGGTTCGAACCTAGTTCGCTTATTTGTCGAAGCCAACCTTGTCGACGAGATCGGCAGCGGCTTTGCGCTCGGCTGCTATCTTCGACAGCGGCGTCGAATCCGGCTTCACGTCGCCGTAGCCTGCGATGGTCGGGTTGACCTTGATGCCGGCGCGCAGCGGATATTCGTAGGTCGCGTCAGCGTAGACGTGCTGAGCGTGTTCGCCGGCGAGCCACTCGATGAACTTCATCGCATCGGCCTTGTTCGGCGCATGCCTCGCGAGGATAACACCCGAGACGTTGAAGTGCGTGCCGCCGGTGTCTTTGAAGATCGGAAGCAGCACGCGGGTCGCGTCGGCCCAGGGCTTCTTCTCCGGGTCGGCGTTGTTCATCAGCGCCCAGTAGTAGGTGTTCGCGATACCGATATCGCACTTGCCGGCGAGAATATCGCGGGCGACTTCGCGGTCGCCGCCGGCCGGCTTCTGCGCGAGATTGGCTTTGAGGCCTGTGAGCCACTTCTCGGCTTCGGCGACGCCGTAATGCGCGATGTAAGCCGCGATCAAGCCGTTGTTGTACTGATGCTGGCCGGGGCGCGTGCAGATCTTGCCCTTCCACTTCGGGTCGGCGAGTTCTTCGTATGTGATGGTGGTGCCGGCCGGGACGCGATCCTTCGAGACGTAAAGAACGCGGGCGCGGGCCGAGATGCCGTACCAAGCGTGATCGGCGTCGCGGAAGTTTGCCGGGATGATTTTGTCGAGCACTTCCGACTTGATCGGCTGCGTGATGCCGAGGCGTTTCGCCTCATCGAGACGGCCGATATCGACCGTGAGCACGACGTCCGCCGGCGAGTTCGCGCCTTCGGTCGCGATACGCTGTTCGAGACCCGAGCTTGCCGAGACGACGTTGACCTTGATGCCGGTGTCCTTCGTGAAGGCTTCCAGCACGGGCGCTATCAGCTTCGCTTCGCGATACGTGTAAAGGTTGACGTCCGCCAAAGCCGGCGAGGTGAAAGCCGCTACTGCGCTGAGCGCGAGCGTGGCGGCGCGAACGTGCGTCATGAATAGCTCCGTTGAATACCCGGCACGGATTTCCGCCGGCTCACGGCTCCTACGGGTGTGCGCGTCATGGGTCAAGGCGATTAATCGTTACCGATCAATGCGGTACGACGACTCTAGATTAGAATTGTTTGAAGTTTGGCGGCTTGGCTTTGATCCGGCTAGGGGAACGCCGGAATGCTCGTCTGGCGGGTCTTGCGGTGCCGGAGTGCCTGCGCGCATCAGCCGCGCCTTTGGTGCGCGACTGTTGTAATCTGCGGCCTCGTGGAGGCATTTCATGAAACACGCATTGCTGTTGCTGGCCGCATCCCTCGCGCTGACGGCTCCGACCTTCGCGCAGCAGGGTTGGGACGACTACGAGACGAAGCTGATCACGGTTTCGGGCGCGATCATTCAATCGCGCTATGAAACACCAAATGCGGCAATCGGGGTGGATACGCCGGAGAAGATGTGGACCGTGGTGCTCGCCGCACCCTCGCGCATGACGAGCCGCGGCGTCAGCGCAGATATGATTTCGCTCGGCCGGTCGGTGATCGTTCAGGGCTATGTGTCGAAGACCGACAAGGATGAGATGCGCGCGGAGCGCATCACGGTGAACGGCAAGACGTTCGAGATGCGGTGAGAGTCTGGCGGCCGGATTATTGCCCCGGGCGACCGGAAAAGAGTTCGTCATGGCCCGCTTCATGCGGGCCATCCACGACTTGCTTCGACAAGCTTAAACAGAAAGACGTGGATGGCCCGGACAAGCCGGGCCATGACGGAGTTCTATCGGTAGGGCGCAGCTAGCCGAATTTCGCCGTCACGGCGCGCTTGCCGGGCGGCGTGATCTGCACGGCGACTTTCAGCTTTGCGGGCAACGGCGCGGAAGCCTTGCCGCTGAGCCGCTTATCATCGACGACTTCGAGCGGCACGCGCTGCGCCTTGCCGGCGAGCGTGAAGATCGCGACGCCTTTGAAACCCTTGATTGGCATTTCCTTGTCGTCGCCGTCGCGAACGTAAACGTCAATCGTATCGTTCTTGGCGACGAGTTCGACATGGTAGTCGCCGGCCTCGCTGACGATGCCGCCGAATTTTCCTTCGTGCGAATGGCTGTGGGAATGCTGCGCGAGGGCCGGTGTTGCGAATGCTGCCGCAATGCCGGTGAGCAGGAATGTACGTCGATGCATTATTTTCTCCTTCGGTCTTGGTCGTTTGGCGACGCGTTCTGGTTCAATACGAAGCGGTCGCGGGTTGAGCGTTAGGTTTGCTTTCGGCTTCGGTCTCCGCGAATGCGCGCAGGCGCTCGACCGGCTTGCGGCCGAAGGCGAGCAACAGCAGCGGCGTGACGAAGGCGTCGAGGATCGTTGCCGAGATGAGGCCGCCGAAGATCGTCACGGCGACCGGATGCAAGATTTCCTTGCCGGCCGCGTCCGCGCCGACCAGCAGTGGAATCAACGCAACACCGGCGGCGAGCGATGTCATCAGCACCGGCGTCATGCGTTCGAGACAGCCGCGCGTCAGCAACGCCAGGCCCCACGGCATTCTCTCGTTGATGTGCAGGTTGACGATGTGGCTGATCTTGAGGATGCCGTTACGTGTCGCGATGCCGGTCAGCGTGATGAAGCCGACCATGCTGGCGACGGACAGCGGTTGCCCGGTGAGCCAGAGCGCAACGACCGAGCCGATCAGCGCCATCGGCACGCTGCCCATGATGATCAGCGCGAGCACGGCGGATTTATAGCGGCTGTAGAGGATCGCGAAGATCAGCGACAGCGAGATGATCGACAGGATGCCGATCGTGCGGGCGGCTTCCTCCTGCGCTTGAAAAGTGCCTTCGAGACTCGCGACGTAACCTTCGGGCAGTTTCGTATCGCGCAGGACCTGCCGGATATTCTCGACGATCTTGGCGACGTCGGTGCGGCCGTCCGTGTTCGCGAGCACAACGAGGCGCCGCCGTCCGTTTTCGCGAAGGATCTGGTTCGGCCCGTCGGTCTCGCGGATGTCCGCGATAAGGCGCGCCGGAATCCAGCCGGATGGCGTTTCGATCAAGAGATCGCTGAGCGCCTGCGTGTTGCGCTGCGCATCGCCGAGCCGCATCACGACATCGAAGCGTTTGACGCCGTCGACGACGCGCGAGACGGCGCGGCCGTTCGACAGGCGGCTGAGCTGATCGATGAAGGTCGCGGGTTGGATTCCGTAGAGTGCCGCGCGTGCGTAGTCGACGCGGATTTCGAGTTGCGGCACGCGAACTTGGCGTTCGACCTGCAAATCGGTGAGGCCGGGCACTTTCGCGAGTTTCTCGCGCAGAGCTTCGGCTTGGTTGCGCATGACGTCGAGATCGTCGCCGAAGATTTTCAGCGCGATTTCGGAGCGGATGCCGGAGAGCATGTGGTCGAGGCGATGCGCGATCGGCTGACCGACGTTGACGCTGACCGGCAGGACAGCCAGGCGGTTGCGGATGTCTGCGATGATCTCAGCTTTCGAGCGCTCGGTCGGCTTCAGGTCCATCTCGAATTCGTTGACGTGGACGCCCTCGGCATGCTCGTCGAGTTCGGCGCGGCCCGTGCGGCGGCCGATCGTCTTTGCCTCCGGGAGATCGAGGAGCAGGCGTTCCGCGATGGCGCCGACGCGGCTCGACTCGGCGAGCGAAACGCCGGGGTTGAGCTGGACCAGGATGTTGAAGGTGCCTTCGTTGAAAGGCGGCAGGAACGCGCGCGGCAGCGCGAAGGCGCCGATGGCGGCGAAGAACACCATCACGACCGTCGTTGCGACGATGGCGCGGCCGTAACCGTAGACGGCGTCGAGGGCCGCCGCGTAACCGCGCTTGAGCGTGCGCACGAGCCAGCCTTCGCGCTCGTGCAGGTTCTTGAGGCCCGGCAGCAGATAGTAAGCCATCACGGGCGTGAGCGTGATTGACACGAGCAAGCTCGCGAGGATCGAGATGATGTAGGCCTGGCCAAGCGGCGAGAAGAGCCGGCCCTCGATGCCACCGAGTGCAAACAGGGGCACGAAGACCAGCACGATGATCATCGTCGCGTAGACGATGCCGGATCGCACCTCCTGCGAAGCGCTGACGACGACGTCGAAGACCGAGCGCGGATTGCCGGCCTCGCGATTTTCGCGCAGGCGGCGGAAGATGTTTTCGACGTCGACCACCGCGTCGTCAACGAGTTCGCCGATCGCGATCGCGATGCCGCCGAGCGTCATCGTGTTGATCGAGAGCCCGGCGAAGTAGAACACGACCGCGGTGGTGAGGATCGAGACCGGGATTGCGGTCAGCGAGATGAAGGTCGTGCGCCAGTTCAAGAGGAACATGAAGAGCACGATCGCGACGACGACGCCGGCTTCGAGCAGCACGGTCTGTACATTCTTCACCGAGGTCTCGATGAAGTTTGCCTGCCGGAAGACCTGGTTGGTGACTTTCGCGTTGTAAGGCAGGCTGGGCTGCATTTCGTTGAGCGCGGCTTCGATGCGTTTCGTCAGCGCGACCGTGTCGACGGCGGGCTGCTTCTCGACCGCGACGATGACGGAGGGTGAGCCCATATAGCCGGCGTCGCCGCGCTTCACGCGCGCCGCATAATCGACATTGGCGATTTGGCGCAGGAAGATCGGCCGGCCTTCGGTCTTGGCGACGACGACGGAACGCAGGTCGTCGAGGCTCGTCGTGCGGCCGATATTGCGAATGAGATATTCGCGGGCATTGAACTCCGTAAAGCCGCCGCCCGTGTTGGTGCCGAACTGCGCGATCGCTTGTTCGAGCTCCGCGAAGGTGATGCCGAGCGCGCGCATCGCGGCAGGCTGCGGCGCAACGCGATACTGGCGGACTTCGCCGCCGATCGGGATCACCTGGGCGACGCCCGGAATGCTCATGAGGCGCGGGCGGATCGTGAAGTCCGCAAGCTCGCGCAGTTCCATTGGGCTTGCCGTGTCGCTCGTCACGGCGAACATCGATATCTGCCCCATAAGGGACGAGATCGGGCCGAGCATCGGCGTGACATTGGCGGGGAGCTGCTCGCGGATGAGCGCGAGGCGTTCGTTGACCAGCTGCCGGTTGCGATAGACGTCGGCGCTCCAATCGAACTCGACGTAGACGAACGAAAGGCCGACGCCGGAGACCGAACGCACGCGCGTGACGCCCGGCACGCCGTTCATCTGCGTCTCGATCGGGAAGCTGACGAGCAACTCGACCTCTTGCGGCGCGAGGCCTTCGGCTTCCGTCATGATGGTGACGGTCTGCTTGTTGAGGTCCGGCAGCACGTCGACAGGCAGGCGGCTGATGCTGAAAGCGCCGAGCGCCATCAGCGCGGCGCTAAGCGCGAGAACAAGAACGCGGTTGCGCAGCGATTGGGTGACGAGGAACGTGAACATGTCAGCGCACCTGGTCGAGCAGTTCGGCGCCGAGAGTCACGAGGCGCTTTCCGGGCTCCACGCCGGCGAGGATGAGGACGCTCTCGGCATCGAGCGGCTCGACGCGGACAGCGCGCGGCTGAAAGCGTTCGGCCGACACGTGCTCGAAGACGAAATGTTGGCCGTTGCTGGCGCGTACCACTGCGTTGCGCGGGATCGCGATGCCTTCGCGGCCATCCGGCGTCTGCACCGTCACGGTGAGGAGCTGCCCGGCGCGCAGCGCTGCGGTGTCGGCGTTGATCGCGAAGTGGACTGGCACCGACTGGCTGCGGTCCGTGAAGCCTGCGCCGAGGAAGCGAAGCGTCATCGGCTTGCCGTTCGTCGAGAGCGCGGAGGCCGAGACGATGTCGCGGATCGCTTCGAAGCTCAGCGCTTCGATCCAGAGTTTGTCGGGATCGACGATCTGGAAGATCACCGAGTTGCTCTGCGCGATTTGTCCGGCGACCGGCGTTCCTTCTGCGATGATGCCGTCGACGGGTGCGATCAGCTCCTCGGGGTCACGGCGCACTTTGTCGAGCGCGGCGCGGCGGTCTTTCAGGCCTTGCAGTTCGAGCTTTGCCTCTTCGAGCTGGAAGCGCGGGACAGCGCCGCTCGGCGCGAGCGACTCGTAGCGCGCGACGCGACGTTCGACGATGGCGATCTGCTGATCGATCTCGCCCTGGCGCTGACGCATATCGGAGACGTCGACGGTCTGCACCGGCGGCGTGACGTAGGCGACGACGTCGCCTTTCTTCACGCGACTGCCGAGGCGCGGGAAGCCTTTCTCGGGAGGGGACAAGCGGCCGCCGATGGCGGTTTGCACGAAACCGCTGGCGGCCGGATCCGGAATGATGCGGCCCGGTAGTTCGAGAGCGCGATGCTGCGGCGCGCGGACAGTCTCCTGCGTGCGCAAGCCGAACACGCGCTGCACCGGCTTCGGCACGAAGATGACGCCGTCGGGCTGACGCGTCGCGCGGTCGCTCGCGCCGGCGGGAGCTGCGGGTTCGGCGCCATCGTGACCTTCGTGGGCGCGGGCCGGTGGCGCGACGAGCATCGCGCCGACAACGATAGCTGCCGCGACGCTGCGGCGGCGGCCGAAGATCATCACGAGGATGCCCAGGAGAAATCCGACGCCGGTGGGCACGAGAATCTCAAGTTTTAGGAGATCGGCGGTGCGGAGGCCCGCGCGCTTGGCGGCGGACTCGGCAGACGGGTTCGGAACATCGATCGCGAGCGATAGAACGTCCGAGTCGCTGCCGGCCGTGACCGTGAAGATGAGGTCGATGTGGCCGCCTTTGGCGAGCCACGGCGCTTTCAGCGTGTAGGTCGCGTCCTTCTGCGCTTCGGCTTTCGCCGGCCCTTCGGGCGTTTCGACATCGATCGTTGCATCAAGGATCGGCTCGTTGTTCTTCGCGCGATCGAGGAAAAGGACGAGGTTGCCGTTCTGCGCGGTGGCTACGAGTTCGAACACATCCGAACGCGCTTCGCCGCGCGGGATCACGTTCGCGGGCGCGGCCGGCGCTTCCGGGCCGTGATCGTGGCCTTCATGCGCTCGCGCGTTGCCGAGCTGGAAAAGGATGACGAGAATCGCCGCGAATGCGCGAATCCACTGAACATGCATTGCCGAAGTCCTTAGCCGTAAACCGAAGGTGCGTGCGCGGCGCAGCCTTGCGGCATGCGTGTCAGACGCGACGCTTTAGTCGTTTAGTTAGGCAAGGACTTTGGGTGGTGGTCCGTCGTAGACCGACAGGATACCGGCCGGCGCGTCGATATGCGCCGTCACAAGCGCGCTTTGCGCATGATCGGTGAGGACGAGCGGATACGACGCAGCGAGGGCCGTGCCGACCGAGCCGTATTGGAATGGGTTATCGCAACCGCGTTCCGCGCAGTCGTGCGTGTCGTCCGCGCGGGCGGAGACGCTGACGGCATAGATTTCGTCAACCTCTGCCGTTATGGCGATCAGTGCGTCGGTATTCATCAAACGCTTGACGATCGAGGCCGGAGCATGAACCGGCGCCGACGACTTCAGCACCAGAGGCGCATGATCGTGGCCGCCATGAGCGCGCGCATCGTTCGGGAACGCCAGCACGACAAGTGCGGCGAACGCGACGAGAAACTTAACGATGGTGGCGCGGGCGACCATGATCCGAGATGTAACACGCCTCTTGCGGCAATGCGATGGCGAAGCCGTGATAGCCTTACTACGATCTGACCGGACTTATCGTTACGTTATAGCTGCGAACGCGGCGCGATTTTTCGCTTCGTAAGCTAGAGAGCGCCGGAGTGCAGTCTCGTGCCGAATATAGGTGGCGTACAGATCGTGCGCCGAAATGTGGCGGATGCGCGCTAACGTCTTATCCCAAGCGCAGCCTGATAGACGCTCGATGTGCGTCAGCATCGCGTTGATCTTGTCGCGCTCCCAGACCGCCATCCATTCGGGGGTTTCGCGTTCGGTTAACGGCAGACCGAGGAGACCGTATGCGTTGTCGGTCCAAACGCGCGACGGCGCGCGATCATAACCATCGAGCCAGCAGAAGCGCCGGTCCGGCAATGTCGCGGCAGCTTTCAGCACGGCGAGCTGACGAAGGTGCCAATCGCTAAGCGGAAGGGAACGTGACGACCAGTGATAGGAGCGATCGTATCAGCGCAGAACGGGCGTGGCCGACAGCCACTCGGGAAGAAACACGGAGAGCGGAAGAACGACGCGGCGATCGCGATGGAAGGGCTTGAAGAGATCGAGGTCCGCGTCCTCGACTACGACGTAGTGACGATCATAGGATTTCGCGTCGATCTCATCGAACTGGCGCTGTGCGTGTTCGAATCCGGCTGCGCCGATCGAGGAAATGAGGGACACCGAGTCGATAATATGGGTCATGACGGCCTATTGAATCGCTAGAGAAATCGGGTCTTTGTCTCGAAAAGAGACGTCGTCAGACAATATGCAGAGCTGATCGCAAGCCGCGTGCCGCTTGGGCTCTAGGCGGCCGGTGGTGAGAGATGTCCGGATGGGTCGGCGAGGGTGCCGAGATAGCGCGCGGCTTCCTCGATGTCGGCGACGATCGCGGCTTCGGCGCCGGCCGCGTCTTTTGCGCGGAGGGCCGTGAGTGCGGCGGCGTGCCGGTCCGTGCCTTTGAGTAGCAGCACGTAGTGCGGCACGACGTACGACAAAGCCGGGCCGCAGCGGAGCCAGAGATTCTCGATCATCTCGCCGAGCAACGGGATGTCGGCCAACGCGTAAAGGTCGAAGTGAAAGCCGCGATGCTCGTCGAGGTAGCGCGGCCAATCCTGCGCCTCGATCAGGCGGCGCATGCTGGCGAGGTGCTTTTCGAGGCTCGCGATGGCGCTGTCGCTTGCCTTGGCGGCGGCCTCACGGGCCGCCCGGCCTTCAAGCTCGCAGCGCACGATGGTGAGATCGCGAAGCTCGCGGGACGACAGGCGAGGGACGACCGCAGCGTTGCGGGCGCCTTGCTGCAACACCCCTTGCGCCACCAATCGTGTCACCGCATCGCGCACTGGCGTGATCGAAGTGCCAAACATTTCAGCAAGATAGCGCAGGGTGAGGACGCGGCCCGGCTCGAAACGGCCGGCGAGCAGCGCGCCGCGCAGCTGATCGTGCGCGAGATCCCACAGGGGCTCACGTTCGATCTTCCGCAGGGTGGCTTCGCTCGACCGCATTGCGTCTCCGGCGGCTTGACACATGGCCGCTTGCGTTGTTTGTTATAACAAAGAACAAGACATGAGGGAAGCGCCATGCTGGATCGTCGACAACTTATGCTGGGGACTGCGGCCGCTGTGGCGGCCAGTGCAACATCCGCTTCTGCTCAAGCTTATCCGAACCGCGAGGTCACGCTGATCGTGCCCTGGAACGCCGGCGGGTCTAACGACATCATGGCGCGCGCTCTGCAGCCGCTGCTGAAAGAGCAGGGCATCTCGATCATCGTCGAGAACGTCGCGGGTGCGACCGGGACCGTCGGTATGCGCCGTGTCGCGGCGGCAGCGCCGGACGGCTACACGATCGGCATGGGTACGTCGTCTACGCTCGCCGTCATCGCGCAGGGCAAGACGCCGCTGAAGAACGAAGACTTCACGCATCTCGCGCGCATTTCGACCGATCCGCTGATGCTGCTGGTGCCCGCGAAGGGCCCGCACCAGACGATCGAGCAATTCATCGCCCACATGAAGCAGAATCCCGGCAAGGTCTCGAT
This sequence comes from Variibacter gotjawalensis, assembly GCF_002355335.1. Classification (GTDB taxonomy): domain Bacteria; phylum Pseudomonadota; class Alphaproteobacteria; order Rhizobiales; family Xanthobacteraceae; genus Variibacter; species Variibacter gotjawalensis. The sequence goes on along the minus strand of NZ_AP014946.1, from coordinate 588,714 downwards.
CGGCACACCCGGCACTTACAACGTCAACCACATCTTCGCGGCGATGACGGCGAAAGCGGCCGGCGTCGAATACACGAACGTTCCATATCCGGGCGGCGCGAAAGTGGTCGGCGACCTCACGGGCGGACACATCCAGGCCGGCGTGCTGAAGCCCTCGGAGACCATCGCGCAGATTCAGGACAATCTGATCAAGCCGCTCGGCGTGTTCGCGAACGAGCGCCTTGCCGTGTTCCCGGATGTGCCGACGTTCAAGGAAAAGGGCATCGACGTTTTCCCGTACGGCCCGATCGTGCAGATGGCGTACCTCGCCGGACCCGCAAACCTTCCGCCGGAGATCCGCGAGCGCATCATCGGCGCATTCCGCAAAGCGATGTTGGACCAACGCTTCAAGACCTTCTCGGATCAGAACTCGTTCCTCGTCGACGATCTCACCGGCAAGGCGCTGGACGAAGAAGTCGGCAAGGTCGCGAAAGCGCTGAAGGCCGTTGCCGAACAGGTGTTCCCGAAGGAAGCCTCGAACTAAATCGCGTTGAAAGCAGACATCCGAAATGAGCAAGATCAAGAAAATCACGGCGCATGTCGTCAGTGCGCCGGTGCAGAAGCCTTTTACGTCGTCGCGCGGCTGGCTCTACAGCGTTCGAGGCACTTGCCTCGTCGAGATCGAGACCGAAGACGGGATCGTCGGCTGGGGCGAGTGCTATGGGCCGTCCGCTGTCGCGAAGAGCTTCATCGATACGCAGCTTGGCCCGCGCGTCATCGGCATGGACCCGTTCGACGTCGAGGTGATCTGGGAGAGCCTCTACAATCGCATCAAGGACTACGGCATGACCGGCATGGCGATCTCCGCCATTTCGGGCATCGACATCGCACTGTGGGACATCATCGGCAAGGAAACCGGCAAGCCGATCCATAAGCTGATCGGCGGCGCGTTCCGCACCGAGGTGCAGGCTTACGCAACGGGGCTCTATTTCATCGACATGAATCGCCTTACCGAAGAGGCGGTCGAGGAAGCGCAGAAATTCGTTTCGGAAGGTTTCCGCGCGATCAAGATGAAGATCGGTCTCGGCTCCGCGAAGCGCGATTACGAACGTGTCGCCGCCGTGCGCAAGGCCATTGGGCCGGATGTGCGGCTCATGGTCGATTCCAATCACTGCTTCTCGGTGCCGGACGCGATCCGTCTTGGCCGCAAGCTCGAAGACCTCGACATCGATTGGTTCGAGGAGCCGATCTCGCCCGAAGATATCGACGGCTATATCGAAGTCACGCGCGCGCTCGATATGGCGGTCGCTGGCGGCGAGAACGATTTCACGCGCTGGGGCTTCCGCGACAAGATCGTGCGCAAGGCGATGGATATCGTGCAGCCGGACGTCTGCGCGGCCGGTGGCATTTCGGAGTGTAAGAAGATCGCCGCCATGGCGATCACGCACGGCGTCGAATGCGTGCCGCATGCGTGGGGTTCCGCAGTCGGTCTTGCCGCGACGCTGCATTTCATCGCGGCGATTCCGGATCAGCCGCCGTCGCTTTTCCCGCGTCCGCCGCTGCTCGAATTCGAGCAAGAGGAAAACCCGTTCCGCGATCACCTCGCCAAAACCCCGATCCGCCAGAAGAACGGTATCGTCAAGATTCCAGACGGGCCGGGTCTCGGCATCGATGTCGATCGCGCCGTGATCGAGAAGTATCGGAAGGCGTGATGGCAAAAATTCTCCTGACCAACGGCATGCATCCGGAAGGCGAGGGGCTGCTTCGCGCAGCGCATGAGCTCGTGATCGCGCCGGATGTCGGCGCCGACACCTTGCGCAAGCTCGCGCAAGACGTCGACGGCATTATCGTGCGCGCAAAGCTGCCGGACGACATCGTCGATCATGCGCCGAAGTTGAAGGGCATGGTGCGCCACGGCGTCGGGCTCGATTTCATACCCGTGGCGGCAGCGACGAAGAAGAAGATCGCGGTCGCCAATCTGCCGGGCAGCAATACGCAAGCCGTCGCCGAGCATGTGATCGCGGCAATGTTCGAGCTACGGCGCGGGCTCTACAAGGCCGACGCGGCATTCCGCGCCAAGGGGTGGGATGCGGGCCGTGCCGAGACGAGCGGCTTTGGCGAGCTCGGAGGCTCGACACTCGGCATCATCGGCGTCGGCGCGATCGGCAGCCGCGTCGCGAATATCGCGCGCAACGGCTTCGGCATGACGGTGCTCGGCGCATCGCGCAGCAACAAATCGCGCGAAGGCATTGAGAATGTCTCGCTCGAAGACCTTTTCCGCCGCAGCGACGCGATTGCGGTGACGTGCGCGCTGACCGACGAGACGCGCGGACTTGTCAGCCGCGAGATGATCGCGCTGATGAAGCCGACTGCAATCATCGTCAACGTCTCGCGCGGCCCCGTGATCGACACGGCGGCGTTGGTTGCGGCGCTACGTGAGCGCCGCATCGGTGGTGCCGCGCTCGACGTCTTCGATGTGCAGCCGCTGCCGGCCGAAGACCCGCTGTTCCAGACCGCGAATGTTCTGCTGACGCCACACGCGGCATCGTTCACGGCGACCAGCGTGCGCCTGATGGGCATCGGTTCGGCCGAAGAGATGCTTCGCATCCTCAAGGGCGAGCGGCCGAAGAATCTCGTCAATCCCGAAATCCTCGACTGAAGACAGCCCATGAAAATCCGTAGCATCAAGGCGGTGCCGATCTCCTATCGCGTGCCGCAAGGACAGAACGTGACCCTCGGCATCGGCCGCGCCGTAAAGCGCGACGCCGTGCTCGTGAAGGTCGAGACCGACGAAGGGATCACGGGTTGGGGCGAGGCGCATCACGGCCGCGCGCCGGGCGCGATCGCGCGCCTGATCGACACGACGATCAGCGAACTCGTCGCCGGCATGGATGCGTTCGACGCGGTCGGCGTGTGGAATCGCGTCTATCAGATGCAGCTCGCGAGCCATGGCATGGGCGCGGCAGCCGCGATGGCGCTTTCGGGGCTCGATATCGCACTGTGGGATATTCGCGGCAAGGCTGCGGGGTGGCCGATTTATCGTCTGCTGGCGGGTGCAGCACGGCCGATCCGCGCCTATGCGGGCGGCATCTCGCTCGGCTATCAGGCGCCGGAGTCGCTCGCCGAAGAAGCCGCAGGCTATGTCGCGCAGGGTTATCGGGCCGTGAAGCTGCGCGTCGGCGACAGCGTGAAGCGCGATATCGCGCGTGTCGAAGCTGTGCGCGAAAGGCTCGGCGACGAGATCGATATTCTGGTCGATGCCAATACGGGCTATAGCGTCGCGGACGTGCGGCGTGTGATGCCGGCTTACGATGCGTGCGATGTCGGCTGGCTCGAAGAGCCGTTCCCGGCGCACGACTATCGCTCCTATGCGGCGGGCGCGAGCCTCGGCAATGTGCCGCTGGCGGCGGGCGAAAACCACTACACGCGCTTCGAATTCACGCGGCTGATCGAAGAAGGCGCGGTCGGGTTCGTTCAGCCGGATTTGTCGAAGACCGGCGGCCTCACCGAGTCGATGCGCATCGCCGCGATGGCGTCGGCTTATAAGCTGTCGTTCAATCCGCATACGTCGGCGACCGGCATCAATATGGCCGTGACGATCCACGCGCTCGCGGCTGTCGACAATGCCGGATATTTCGAAGGCGATGTCGCAAAACATAATCCGTTCCGCGATGAGGTCGGCGGCATTCCGTATCGCATCGATCAGAACGGCTGCGTGATGCCGCTCGAAGGCCCGGGCCTCGGTCTCGAGATCGACGAGAAGTTCATCGCGGCGCATCCGCTGATCGATGGGCCTTGCTACGTTTGACATTTGCCGCCGCGCGCGATGGGTTAGGGCGAGAAAAGACCTAACGCGAGCAAAGGGCGGACATGACTTCGGCAAAGCAAGGCGGGCCGCTGAGCGGCGTTAAAATCGTGGAGATCGCAGGCATCGGTCCCGCGCCTCTGTGCTGCTCGCTTCTCGCCGACATGGGCGCCGACATCGTGCGGCTCGACCGCAAAGCGTCGGCGGGTCTCGGTCTCGAATTCGCCGGCGAGAAGGCGGACATCCGCCGGCGCGGGCGGCCATCGGTCGCGATCGACTTCAAACACCCAGATGGCATCGCGACGGCGCTCGATCTTATCGCGCAGGCCGATGCCGTGATCGATCCGATGCGGCCGGGCGTGATGGAGCGGTTGGGTCTCGGTCCCGACGTTTGTCTCGCGCGCAACGCGCGTCTCGTTTACGGGCGCATGACGGGATGGGGACAGGACGGGCCGCTTGCGCAGGCGGCGGGTCACGACATCAACTACATCTCGATCTCGGGTGTGCTGCATGCGATCGGCACCGCGAAGCAGCCGGTGCCGCCGCTGAATGTCGTCGGCGATATGGGCGGCGGCGCGATGTTCCTCGCGATGGGTCTGCTCGCCGCGATCATCGAAGCGAAAAATTCCGGCAAAGGTCAGGTCGTCGATGTCGCGATGAGCGAAGGCTCGGCCTATCTCGCGCTCGGTTGTTTCGGTCTGCAGTCGGCCGGGCATTGGTCGGACGATCGCGAGAGCAACATTCTCGACGGCGGCGCGCATTTCTACCGCGTCTACGAAACGCTCGACGGCAAGTTTGTATCGATCGGTTCGATCGAGGAGAAGTTCTACGCGATGCTGCTCGCGAAGCTCGGGCTCGATCCCAAGACGTTGCCGAAGCAGATGGATCGCTCGCAATGGCCGATGATGCGCGAAAAGTTCGCGGCGATCTTCCGGCAGAAGACACGCGACGAATGGTGCGCGATTATGGAAGGCACGGACATCTGCTTCGCGCCGGTGCTCAGCTTCAGTGAAGCAGCGGATCATCCGCACAACAAGGCGCGCGATGCGTTCGCAACTGTCGATGGCATCGTGCAGCCGGCGCCTTCGCCGCGCTTCAGCCGCACGCCGTCGAGCATCAAGAGCCCGCCGCCGGCGTTCGGCGCGCAAACGGAAGAAGCGCTGAAGGCGTGGGGCTTTTCGGATGCGCGGATCGCGGAACTTAAAGCCGCGCGCGCGATCGGGCGCGAGGGCTAGTTGCCGCGCATCCAGCGTACACTGGAACGTTTCTGATGTGGCCGAGTTGCTGACATCGTCAACCGTCACAACGAAAGCCAAAACAATGAAAAGAATAGCCATCGTTGCTGCAGCCCTCGCATTGGGCTTCACCTTCAGCGCTCCAGCTTCGGCGCAGATTGCGGATGCGAGTGACGTCAGCGCGCAGACGACAATCGTGAAGAAGAAGGTGATCCGGCATGATCGCGGCAGGCACATGCACCGCGGCTGGCGCCATTCTCGTCACCACGGCGCGACCCGGTCGAAAACCGTGATCAAGCATCGCGGCGGCACAACGATCGTGAAGAAAAAGGTCGTACGCTAACGATCCCACCCCGGCTTTTACGCCGGGGTTTTTCGCGGGAGGTCGCAATGGTCGATACGCACCGGCTTCGCCTGATCGGCTTCATGCTCGCTTTGACGACGGCACTAACGACAGCTGTCGCGGCTGCCGGCGTTGTCATCAATAGCTTGGGCTGAGCTTCGCATACTTGAACGAACAGTCATCTCGATGGCGGGTTTGAGGCGGCGGTTCAAACACGCAAAGCGTTGAAGCTGCGCGCCAATTCGCGATCGAAACAGATCGCAACAAAGCGTCACAAAGCGCCGAAGAATTTGCGGAACGGTTCGCGACCATCGCGATTGTAGTCGCAGCCATCCTGGCTAGAGGGGGCGTCGCAGGTCGCAAACCTGCGCGGCGCCTGCAGACCCGCAAGGCCTGCACCATCAGGAGAGCCAACATGAACACTAAGCTTCTTAGCTCTACGGCAGCCTTAGCTATCTTACTCGCCACGCCACTGGCACAAGCGCAAACGAGCCCGCCGGCAGCGTCGGCGCCATCGGCTCAACCTTCCAATCCTTCTCAGCCCGCCGAACGCACGCCAAGCGCTGCGCCGGAACAGCGTGGTCAGGAGCCGCGTGCTCCGAAGGCCGGAACTCCGTCGCGTCAGGGCGGCGATCGCGGCGATCGCTCTTCGCAGCGTGAAGCGCCGGCAGCCAACGATCAGGGCGGCCGCCGTCAGCAAGATCAGCGTGCCGCAGAACCGCGCGACCAAGGCGCGCCGACGCGTTCGCGTCAAGAATCGCAGCGTCCGGCCGATCGTAACGAACGCCAGACGCGTGGCGATCGTGAACGCGGCGGTGAACGGGATCGCAGCGCGAATACGGGTGCGGCTCCGGCAACGAGCGTCGAGATCAACACCGAACAGCGCACGCGGATTCGTGAGCGCCGTGAGGTCTTCCGTAGCGGTCGCGTCGATCGCGTGAACTTCTCGCTGTCGGTCGGCACGTCGGTTCCGCGCTCGCAGCGGATCTACGTTCTGCCGCCCGAAATCGTCGAATTTGTTCCGCGCTACCGCGGCTACAAGTACATCCTCGTCGGCGACGAGGTTGTGATCATCGATCCGCGCACACTGCGTATCGTTGCTGTCATCGAAGCCTAACGTTCAACAATCACAAGGAGATCAACGATGCGAAAGCTCGCACTCGTAACGACGGCGCTTGCCGCTCTGTTTGCCGTGACGCCGATGATGTCTTCGGCCAACGCCGAAGTCGTGCGCAAGAAGGTCATCATCAAGCACAGCCACGGTCATCATCATCATGGTCGCGGCATGCATCGCGGACACACCAAAAAGGTGGTCGTGATCAAGCGTGGTCACCGTCACCATCACCATAACTAATCTACGCAAACACAAGCACTTCAGACGGGAGACAATCATGAAGAAGCTCACCACACTTACGACAGCCGCTGTGCTGCTTTCGACGATGGCTGCGATGGCGCAGACGACGGTCATTGAAGAGCGTCGCGCGCCGGCTCCAGGAGAGACGGTTGGTAGCGCCGTTGGTGGCGTCGTCGACTCGGCGATCGCGGTGCCGGGCGCAGTCATCAACTTCGTGACCGGTGCGCCCACGCGCCGTTCCGTACGCGTCGAACGCGAGATCGTCGTCGGCGAACCGCTGCCGACCGAGGTCGAGGTCACGGTCATTCCCGAGCATCGCGACTATGCGTATGCCTACGTGAACGAGCGCCGCGTCATCGTCGAGCCGCGTACGCGCCGGATCGTTCGCATCATCGACTAGCCCGCGCCTGCATCGCAGAACGCAGCGAAGGCGGCATCCGTTGTCCGTCGCCCGGCAACGGGTGCCGCTTTCGCAAGCGATGGAGATTTCGATGTCGCGAGATGCCGAGATCGGCGAGGAAACTCAGGCCACGCTCAAGGGCTGTGTGCGCACGTCCGTCATGTTTACCGAGTCTGATTGGACGGTCACGCGTGCCGAGAATAATCCAGACGTCATTCTGATCGCGGTTAAGACCGAAGACGGCTCCGTGCATCTTGCCGTGCGCTTGAACGAAGCGTCGCGCATCACTGAGCAGATCCGTTCGCTGCAAGGCTAACCAATTCTTTGTATTTTGGGGGCCGCTTCTTACAGGGGAGCTGTCAAATGCTGAAGATTTATCGTGCTGCGTTTTCCGATCCGTTCACCGGCAAGACTGCTCGCCCGGCCGAATTTCTGAAGGCCGCGGACGATCGGCAAGCTTGGGAGGCCGCGCGCCGCCGCGCCGGCGAACTCGGCGTCGCGCTTTGGGACGGCACGCGTCGCGTTGACGACACGCCGAATGAGATCCGGATCGCGACGGTCGCACCGCACAGCCGTTCTCACATTCTTCGCCGGAGAGCGCAGGAGATCGATGAAGCTTTGCGCGAGAATACGGGGCCGCAATGGCGCGCCGCGAAGCGGCTCGCACAGAGCTACCGCGATGAAGCATTGATGCTGGAACGGGAGCCAAAGGTGGAGCCGTAAGTCTCGCTCTAAGGCTTCTTATCTCTGAATTGCACGACAAGCGTGCGCCATCGGTCGGCAAGCTCCTGCCAGTAGAGTCGGCCCTCAGCCGTGGTCGATCGATCGGCTCGATTTTCGCAATCGGCGGCTTCTTCGAGATACTCTTTGATCTTGCGCTCGATGTCCTTGGAGCGGTCACTGGCCAGCATCGGTTCCCTCTCGCCCTCTGATACGCGGGAGGGGTTTGCTGCGTCGACATAGACGGCTCGGCCAAAAATGATATCTAATGGACCCGGCGTCAAATAGCGCGACCGCCAGAGGGAGCGACGCCGATGACCGAGGACAAGGAAAAGGGGAAGATTCTCATTTTTCCAAAGAAGGATCGGTTGCCCAGCCCGGAAGAGTGTTTCGCCAAAGCGAAAGACTTGATGGCGCGCGCGGATGCCGTGAAGGACCTTGACCGGAAAGCGCAGATGCTGCGCGAGGCCGGCGAGTGGCTGAAGCTGGCAGAGACTAAACGATAATACGGGCATGACACGTGCTCCATCGCTGTGGGGCGGGAGCACTGTCGGTCTCTCAGCTGCCGACGCCAGAACGACGCAAGTCGGCAATAGTTGAATGTAGTCTCTCGTAACCCGACAAAGTAGGGTTATCTACGAATATCGCCACATCACGGCCTTTTAAGCCTTTCGCTTCGGATGCCGGCTTCCCATGTATCGAGTATCGCTGGCCAAGTTTTTGGGCGTCGGCGACTGAGAGACGCGACCGCGCTCCCGCCTCGAGGCAGAGGAGTTGGCGATGTCAAACGTCTTCCGAATTTTTCCGCTTTCCGCAGACGGCCGCCATCGCGAGCCTATCGCGCTGAGCTCAATCCATACGTTAGACGCCGCGATCTCGCAGGCTCGCAACCGTGCGGCCAATCAAACCGTCGAGCTTTGGCGCGGCGCCAAGCGCTTATACATCGTTGCGAATGTACGCGAGAGCGAAGCCAAAACGCGCGCCGACGTTGCGATTGAGACAGCGACCCTGTCCCATGAAATCGCGTACACAGCGCGAGTTGATCTCGCGCGGTTGATACCGTGATACGGTCGCGCGATGCTGCGGTGACATTCCGCCACCCATTTGTTTTGACGGCGGTCGATCGCGAACTACCGGCCGGAACGTATCGATTGTCGATCGATGAGGAGTGCATCGAAGAGCTGTCGTTTCCGGTCTACCGAAGGATCGCAACGATGATCCACGTCGGAAACAGGTCGACGACCGAGATGTGGACTATCGATCATGCTGAGCTTGAGAAGGCTCTCGAACGCGATGGCGGCCACAACCAGATCGTCTATCAGCGAACTTGAGCGCGGTCGCGGGTCGGCGATTGCGATATTAAGTCGTCCGGAAGCATGCTACGTTCATTTCATCGTCGGCCACGAATACGAACGGGCGCTGACGCCTGAGAGACAAATTGCGCTCCCGCCTGCAACGCTGGGAGCTTTCGATGTCTGCAATAAGCAAATTTGGAACGCCGGTTCAGCGTCTCTACGCGTTGATCGGGCTGGTCTTCCTAATCGGCGTGCTCGCCGTTCTAGCCCCACTCGTGCGCTGACCGCGTCGCAGATCTCTATGGGCTGATTGCTGCTGTTTCGCGTGAGCGATGCACTGCGATTGGATAATGGCCTTGCGCCCGACAGTCGGTTTCGACTGTTGCGGTGCTCAGGCGCGGCCGGTTCTGGCATGCATCGTCGGGACCGGCTCGCAGCCAGATCTCGTTTTCCGGAGCCAATCCGCGCTTCGCGATTGTTGAAAGAAGGACGTCAAAGCATGGCCGACCGTACCGCGAACCGCGACAAGCCAATCCGCACCCGAATCAACGTCAACGAAGAGCAAGAGATGAAGCACTGGACGGAGGCTCTTGCCATCACGCCGAAGCAGCTCAAAAGCGCTGTGGCTTTGGTGGGACCTGAGTCCAATGACGTCAAGCGCTACCTCCGCGACACGCACCAATAAGATCGAACGATCACGATACTCCAACGTCAACGACACGAAAGACGCACGCTTGATGCTGATACGCTACGGCTACGAGATTAAAATCAATTGCGAACAGCCGACAGCGTTGGTGTGTCTTCTCTCGATAAATGCCGAGCGTGACGGCGATATTCGCGTGCCGGAAGTCGTTGTCACGGAGCCCCCTGTCGCTATGTCGCTTTATCACGACCTGTTCGGGAACGTGTGCCGACGGCTCGTCGCGCCAACAGGCGATCTGACGATCAGAAGCGACGCGACGATCGAAGATAGCGGCGTGCCAGAGCCGCCGGCTTACGATGCGCGCGAAGTGCCGATCGACGCGCTGCCCGACGAGTGTCTCGTTTACCTGATCGGCAGCCGCTATTGCGAGACCGACAAATTGAGCCAGACCGCATGGGACATGTTCGGCAAAACGCCGCCGGGTTGGGGGCGCGTCCAAGCGGTTTGCGATTTCGTGCACCGACACATCAAGTTCGACTATCAGCAGGCGCGTTCGACGCGCACGGCCTTTGAAGCCTTCAATGAACGCGTCGGCGTGTGCCGCGATTATGCACACCTTGCCCTGACGTTATGCCGCTGCCTCAACATTCCGGCGCGCTACGTCAACGGACATCTGGGCGACATCGGCGTACCGGTCGTCGACCCGATGGATTTCAGCGCATGGATCGAAGTGTTTCTCGGCGACCGCTGGTACGCCTTCGATCCGCGCAACAACATTCCGCGCATCGGCCGTATCGTCGTGGCGCGCGGACGCGATGCAGCCGATATCCCGCTGATCAATTCGTTCGGCCCGCATCTTCTGAAATCATTCCGTGTCTGGACTTACGAAGTCAGCAATTCGGATGTCGCTGCGTCGACGGCCTCGGCTCATGCCTAGCGAGCCAGCGGAAATGCGGCGTCTTGCGCGCTATGCTGCGAACTTGTTGATCGCAGCGACAACGTCATCTTCGCGATAAGGCTTGGAGAAGAACACGGTGCGCGCCGGCAACTGTAAGTCGGGCGCCCTGACGTGACCCGATACCAAAATGATCTCGATCGGGGGCCAGCGGTCGCGTATCAGCGCAGCCAGCCGCATTCCATCAATGCCCATCGGCATGTCGATGTCCGACAGGACAACCCTAATATCTGTCCGCTTTTCGAGAATTGAGATCGCTTCGGTCGCGTTGGCCGCCTCGACACTGTCATAGCCGGCGTTTTCGACCATATCGACAGCCGCCATCCTGAGGAGCGGCTCATCTTCGACAATAAGGATCGTCTTTTTGCCGGTCATGACGCCTGCACTTCCAGCAGTGGCGCACGGAATTCACCGTGCAGGCCTGAAGTGTGATAACTCAGCGTCACGCCACCGGTTCCAATAAGCCCCATCGCGATCAGTCGAGAGCCGAAGCCTTTCTGGCTCGGAGGCCCGACGGTAGGACCGCCGCTTTCCCGCCAGTCGATTACCAGTTCCTTGGTCGCGTCGTCCACGCGCCACGATAGATCGACCACGCCAAGATCGTTGGAAAGGGCGCCGTATTTCACGGCATTTGTCGACAGCTCATGAAGCAGCAGTGACAGCGACAGCGTAGCCCTCGGGCCTATCGTCATCGCGGCTCCGGTCAGTTTGAACCGATCGCTGCCGAGGGCTGCGGTCACGTTGCCGACAACCTCGCGCAGATCGGCGGACAACCAGCTACCTGCCAAAAGGACGTCATGCGCTGCCGAGAGGGCGTGGAGACGATCAACAAATGCATCGACGGCGGCTTTGTCGTCGAGGCCCTTCAGCGTCTGCCGCGCTACGGCTTGAACCATTGCCATCGTATTCTTCATGCGATGACTCAGTTCGTGATTGAGAACGCGTTGCTGCCGTTCGGCCTTCAATCGAGCAACGCCGTTCTCGACGCGATCCGCGACATTCCGCAGGAACGTCAGCACTTCCTGCGGCCATTCAGTAACCGTGTCGAAGTGAACGAAGAAGAGTGCGGCCGGTCTCCCGTGATCGAAAACGACCAGGTTGATCAGCGATCTGATGTTGAGCTTCAGCAATCGGGATGGGTCGGCGGCCGTGCGCTCATCGGTCGTCACGTCTGAGATGACGAGCGGCAGTCCTGCGATGAGGTCGTCGGCTAGTCTGCCGTAGTCCGCGAAGCGATGTCGGCCGCTCACGCTTATCTGATCTTCAGACGTCCAATCCTGCGCGATGTCGACGTATTCACCGTCCTCCGACAGCAAACCGAAACCGGCGCGGCTCGCACCCAAGGTCGCGGCAACGATCGACGACGCAAATTGCGTCACCTCGTCCATAGACTCGGCGTCGCGAAGTTTGTCGCCGATCTGCAAAAGCGCATTGCGACGGACTTCTGCTCGCTGCTGCTCGACGATGTAGCCTCGCTGCACGATCACCGCGCGCCGAAGCTCGAGTTGCGAAATGACTTGCGATGCCAATTGACGGAGGCCGGCCACTTGCGCGGCGCTCAGCCCTTGCGGCCGAGGTGTCGTATCGATGACGCATAGGCTGCCGAGGACGTGACCCTCGGCGTTCGCAAGAGGTGCGCCGGCGTAAAAGCGAATGCCGGGGTCGTTCATGACAAGCGGGTTCGCGCTCGTCCGGCGGTCTTTGGTCAGGTCGTTTATGACGAGGACGTCTCGCTCGACCAGAACATGAGCGCAGACCGAAGAGTTGAGATCGGTCTCGCACGGCTCAAATCCGGCGTGTGCTTTGAACCACTGTCGGTCACTCGTGACCAAACTGACCAATGCGACAGGCGCTTCGCAGATAAACATCGCCAGTTGAACGATGTCGTCAAATCCCGGCTCGGGCTCGGTGTCTAAAATCGCGTAACCGTCCAACGCCTTCAGGCGCTCGGGGTCGTAGACATAGCTGGGGATCGCGCTGGGAGCGGCGTGTTCGGCTGGAGCCGCGGATGAAGTTTTGTCGGACACTTTTTCTAACTCGCGGGACGCCAGCCTGAAGAAGACGTGTCGACCTAAGCGAGTGGAAATACAAGCTCTTCGCGAGACAAGATAGTGGTTGGCGATTGAGCGAACCGCTAGCGGGTATCCCAAGGCCGGATTGGCCGAAGCTAAAGGCTCGTAGATCGAGAGTAACCCATCGCGAGGTCTCTCGTTGAAAAATGGCGCGCCCGAAAGGATTCGAACCTCTGACCCCCAGATTCGTAGTCTGGTGCTCTATCCAGCTGAGCTACGGGCGCTAAGAACCGTCCATCGGCACAGAGCGCCGGTACAGGTTCGGGCGCATAGCTATAGGTTTGGGTTCGCGTTGGCAAGCCACGATTTCGGTGAGCATTGGCAAGCTGTTAAGAGCGCCGAAATCTTAAGTAACAGGACTTGCGTCCTTCCCGATGGGCCTTCGCCTCGTATCGCGTTTGGACATAGCCGGGCCAGGGCAAACGCCAGTCGTCCGCCTTTTCGGCGGTCCATGAAAATGCAGGCTGCTGCGCGACGCGCTCCAGCGTCCAAGCAACATAATCGTCTATGTCGGATGCGAAATGGAACACGCCGCCCGGCGCGAGCACGCGTGCGATTTCGCCAAGATGCTTGGCGTTCACGAAGCGGCGCTTGTGATGCCGCTTCTTCGGCCATGGATCCGGATAGAGAAGGTCGACGCGCCTCAGCGATGCTGCGGGAAGCCACGGCAGAAGTGTCGTCGCATCGCCGTGGTAGAGGCGGATATTCTGCGTTTGCGTTGTTTCGATACCGCTCAGCGCTTTGGCGACGCCGTTGATGAAGCCTTCGGCGCCGATGTAGCCGACGTCGGGGTTCTGTGCGGCTTGCGCTAAGAGATGCTCGGCGCCGCCGAAGCCGATTTCGAGGCCGACTTCGCGGACCGGCTTCGCGAAAAGCGATGCAAGATCGCTCGGCGCCGCTGCCGCGAGATCGACGGCGACGCGCGGCAGCAACGTCTCGAGCAGCGATGTGTGGTGCGAGCGCAGCGCCTTGCCGACGCGGCGGCCAAAAAAAGCCCCGCGGTAAATCTCGCGGGGCTTTTCGTTTTTCTCAGTCATTGAGACCCCTCGCCAATGGGCGAGACTTAGAATGCCTTCTTCAGCTCCGCGGCGAGATCCGTCTTCTCCCACGAGAAGCCGCCGTCACGCTCCGGCGCGCGGCCGAAGTGGCCGTAAGCTGCCGTGCGGCGGTAGATCGGCTTGTTGAGCTGCAGGCGGCGGCGGATATTGGTGGGGCGCAACGGGAAGAGTTCGTGAAGAACCTTCTCGAGCTTCGCTTCGTCGACCTTGCCGGTGCCGTGCGTGTTGACGAGCAGCGACATCGGGTCGGCGACGCCAATCGCGTAAGCGACCTGGATCGTGCACTGAGTCGCAAGACCGGCCGCGACGACGTTCTTGGCGAGATAGCGCGCAGCGTAAGCGGCCGAGCGGTCAACCTTCGTCGGGTCCTTGCCCGAGAAGGCGCCGCCGCCGTGCGGAGCGTAACCGCCGTAAGTGTCGACGATGATCTTGCGGCCGGTGAGGCCGCAGTCGCCGTCCGGACCACCGACGACGAAGTTGCCGGTCGGGTTGACGAGGAAGTCAGACGGCTTCTTGGGCATCCAACCCTTCGGTAATGCCGACTCGACAGCCGTCGAGATCAGTTCCTTGACCAGGCCGGGTGTGTATTTTTTGCCGTTGCGGCTCTGTTCGTTGTGCTGGGTCGAGACCACGACCTTTGTGCAGCCAACCGGTTTGCCGTCGACATACTGCACTGTGACTTGGCTCTTCGCGTCCGGCTGCAGGTCGGCGAGCTTGCCGCTGTGGCGTTGGTCGGCGAGGACCTTCAGGATCTTGTGCGCGAAATAGATCGGCGCCGGCATGAACGAGTTCTTCTCGTAAACTTCGCTCTCCGTGCAGGCATAGCCGAACATCATGCCCTGATCGCCGGCACCTTCCTGGTCGCCGTCTTTCTTCTTCTTGGCATCGACGCCCATCGCGATGTCGGGCGACTGACCATGCAGAAGAACTTCGACGTCGGCACCATGGAAGGAGAACCCATCCTGATTATAGCCGATGTCCTTGATGACGCCGCGCGCGATGTCGGTCAGCATCTCGCGGTTTACGACCGCGTGGCCCTTGTACTTGGTGAAAAACGGAGCTTGTCCGCGGCCTTCGCCCGCAATGACGATCTTGTTCGTCGTCGCCAGGGTTTCGAGGCCAAGCCGGGTATTGACGAGACTGTCGTCCGCAATGCCGAGCTTGACGTCGTTCGCCAAGAAGGCGTCGAGGATCGCGTCGGAGATTTGATCGCAGACCTTGTCGGGATGTCCCTCAGAGACAGATTCACTCGTGAACAAATAGCTCTTACGAGACACCAGAAGCTCCTCGTGGGTGGATTCAGTTGATCCGCTGCAGTAACCGCAGGCGGCGCGTGCTTTTTCGCAGCACGCGCTCGCCCGGTCAAGCAGACTATCCTGAACCCGCGGCGGCTAAGAAGGAGCCGACCGCCTAAGTTTTCGCCTTACGATACAAGGCTCGGCTGCGGCTGCGTCGTCACTTGAGCCGCCGGTTGTTTGTCCGCAATGCTCGCGACCAGGTCGACGATATTGCGGCGGAGCTTGGCATCGCCAATGCGGACAAAGGCCTTGGTCAGCGCGAGGCCGTCCGAAGTTGCCAAGAAGTCCGAGACATAGGCCGGGGACGGAGCTTCGTCGAAACCATTCCCGCCGCTATGACCATTGGCCAAAATGTCGGCCGTCGGCGCGCCTTCGAAAAAGAAGGATACCGGCACTTGCAGCATTTCCGAGATTTGCTGAAGGCGGCTCGCACCAATGCGATTAGTGCCTTTTTCGTATTTTTGAACTTGCTGGAAGGTGAGCCCCAGTCCGTCGCCGAGCCGTTCCTGGCTCATGCTGAGCATCATACGGCGCATACGAACGCGCGAACCAACGTGCTTATCGACTGGGTTCGGAGCTTTTTTTAACATGATTATCTTCCCAATAAAATATGAAAATGGATTGAACGCGTGTTAATAAAATCAAGAAGTTGGTCAGCTGGTCAAAAGTAGAGAGATCAAGTTCCTAGAAAATAACGCTCTAACGAGCTATTTCTAATAAACTCGGTAACGAAGTTCTTATAATGCCTGAGGTTGAAAACGCAACCCTGCATTAGTCTTCGTAACGCGCGCAGCCCACCATGCTGCAACCGAAAATGCAAGCCACACGAGCCACAGAAAAAGAGGCAACGTGTTGCCCCATTGGGCAAACGGCGGCGCTGTGATGACTTTCGGGAGCGCGCCGTCGAGGCTGCCTTCAGCGCCAAGCGGAAGCGATGCGGTGGTTCGGCCATAGCCGTCGACGAATGCCGAAATGCCCGTGTTGGCGGAACGCACGAGCGGCAAGCCTTCTTCGATCGCGCGCATCCGTGCCTGGTGAAAATGTTGGTATGGCCCGGTGCTGTTGCCGAACCAACCATCGTTGGTGAGGTTCAACATGAATCCGGGACGCTCGCCCGGCGCCGTGATCGCGGCGGGGAAAATCACCTCGTAACAGATCAGCGGAACGGCGGGCGGCAAGCCGGCGATCGTCAGCAATGCGCGCGATTGGCCCGAGGTGAATCCGCCGCGCACTTTCGTCAGCTGCTGCAGCCCGATGCTCTCGAGCAGCGACTGGACCGGCAGATACTCGCCGAATGGGACGAGGTGCACTTTGTCGTAAGTCTCGACGATCGAGCCATCGTCGGCGATCGTGTAGATCGAGTTGTAAGCCTGCAGACGTCCGGCGACTTGCGGCGCGAGACGCGCTGCGCCCGTGATAAGCATCGTGCCTTGCGGCAAAAGCTCGGCGATCTGCGCGAGTGCGTCAGGCTCACGCGTCAGCAGAAACGGAAACGCGGACTCGGGCCAGACGAGATGCGTAACGCCGTAGAGGTTCGGCTTGTCGCTCGAAGGTGTACGCTGCGAGATATCGAGATAGCGCTTCATCACATCGGCTTTGGCGCCGTAGTTGAACTTTACGTCTTGCGGCAAGTTCGGCTGCATCAAGCGCAGCTTCGGGCCTTCGACGAACTCGGTCGGATGAGACTCAAGACGCCAGAAGCCGAACGCCGTCATCGCGATGAGCACGACGATCGAGATCGCGAGCGGGACCCATCGGCGCTTCGTCTCGTCCGACAGCGCGGCGGGCGAGGAGAACACCGCGAGCGCAATCAGCGTCATGCCCCACAGGCCAACAAGCGAGAAACTCTGCGCGAGCGCGAGCGGCGCGCCGAGCGCGTAGCCGAACGCATTCCACGGAAAGCCGGAGAGGATCGTCCCGCGCAGATATTCGACGAAGGTCATCGCGGCGACGAAGATCAGGATGCGGCCCGGGCCGCCGATCCAGAATGCGCCGGAGATGGCTGTGCCGAGCGCCGTGAAGAAAGCGAGACCCGCGGGCAAGCCGACGACGGCGAGCGGCATCAGCCACGCGAAGGTGTGCGCATCGACCAGGAAGGCGATGCCGAGCCAGTACAGTCCGGCGACGAAATAGCCGAAGCCGAACCACCAGCCGGTGACGGCGGCGGAGACGATGCGTCCGCGTTTTCCTGCGCTGGCGCCGTCGATCAGCCAAATCAAAATCGGAAACGTGATAAAGAGGATCGGCCAGAAATGAAACGGCGCCATCGCCAGTGCCGACGCGGCGCCGGCCGCGCATGCGAGCGCGGCACGTTGCCAGCCCCACAGCAGCAGCACTTTGTTGGCGATGCGGTTCAGCATGCGGACATCTAGCGCGACTTGCGAGAAGACTTTTTGGCTTTCACGACGTCAGTGTCGGCGTATGGGTCCGCGATGCCGAGAGTCGCGAGGACGCGCTTTTCCAGCGCTTCCATCTTGTTCGCCTCGCGTGGGTTCTCGTGATCGTGGCCGACGAGGTGGAGAAAGCCATGAACGGCCATGTGCGAGAGATGATGACCGAGAGTCTTCGCGTCGTCCTTCGCCTCGCGCGCCATCGTCTCGTAGGCGATGACGATATCGCCGATGTGACCATCGGGCGCCGCAGAAGGAAACGAAAGTACGTTGGTCGCTTTGTCGAAGCCGCGGAATTGATGATTAAGCTCACGGATCGCCTTGTCGTGCGTCAGTACGACGGTGACTTCGGCGGATGTTGTCTTAGATCCTTCAGCCGCCGCATCGAGTGCGCGACGGATGATGGATTTTGCGCGCGCAAGACGATCCCAACGGCGCGATTGGATCAGAATGTCGGCTTTGACGCGCGCAGCCTTGGCCGGCGCTGTCTTCGCGCGCGTCATTCCTTCGGCTCTGGACGCGCCGATGCGGCTTCGTAAGCCGTGACGATGCGGCCGACGAGTTCGTGACGCACGACGTCCTGTGCCGTGAAGTTGATGTGGCCGATGTCCTCGATATTGGCGAGCAAGCGCACGGCTTCCGACAATCCGGACTTTTGACCCGGCGGAAGATCGATCTGACTCGGGTCGCCCGTGATGATCATGCGGCTGTTCTCGCCGAGACGAGTCAAGAACATCTTCATCTGCATCGACGTCGTGTTCTGCGCTTCATCGAGAATGATGCAGGCGTTCGACAATGTACGGCCGCGCATGAAGGCGAGCGGCGCGATTTCGAACTCGCCGGTCTGCATCGCGCGTTCGACGATGCGCGAATCCATCAAGTCGCCGAGTGCGTCGTAGATCGGACGCAAGTAAGGATCGACTTTCTCCTTCATGTCGCCCGGAAGGAAGCCGAGTCGTTCGCCGGCCTCGACGGCCGGGCGCGTCATGATGATGCGATCGATCTGTTTGCGTTCGAACAACGATACGGCGTGCGCGACGGCGAGCCACGTCTTGCCGGTGCCGGCCGGACCGGTGCCGAACACCATCGTGTTGCGTTTCAGCGCACGAATGTAAGCGTCCTGACCGGCCGTACGGGCCCGGATCGGCCGCTTGCGCAGGCTGATCTCTTCGAAACCGGATTGCGTGCCGGGCTCGAATGTGAAGAGCGAACCTTGCGCGACGGCTTGGCGCACCGCGCCTTCGACGTCGCCGGGCGCAACTTCGCGGCCGCGTTTGAGCTCTTCGTACAATCCCATCAGGACGCGGCGTGCTTGCTCGCAGCCGTCGCGTGGGCCCTCGACCGTCAGCTGGTTGCCACGCGAATTCGCCATGACGCCAAGGCGGCGCTCGATGATCGCGAGATTCTGCCCGTACTGACCGAACAGCACGGACGCCAGACGATTATCGTCGAAGGTGAGGTGAAACTGGGTGTGCGTGCCGGGCAGAGGCGCAGCGGCAGCGCGGGGCGGAGCTTTCGTTTCAATCGGAGGCAAGCGATTCAGGTCTCAACCATTGTGGGCGCCGACTCGGGCACGATGCTAGCCGATGCGGGTGCCGCCCGCGAGCCTTTTGCGAACAAACTGTTGGGACCGACATCAACGATCTCGGCTGTGACAATTTCGCCGATCTGGTCCGGCGTCGCGACAACGTTGACGGACTGAAGGTACGGCGATCGGCCGATCAGCCGGCCGTCGATGCGTCCGGGCTTTTCCAAGAGGACGTCGAATGTCTGCCCAACGCAGCTGGCATAGAACGCTTTTTGCTGATCGAGCAGGAGCGCTTGCAGCTCGGCGAGCCGCACTTCCTTCACGTCCTCGGGCACGGCGTCGCCCATATCGGCCGCGGGCGTGCCGGGCCGTGCCGAGTATTTGAACGAATAGGCGGCCGCGAATGTGACAGTTTCGATCAGCTGCATTGTGTCGCGGAAATCCGCATCTGTTTCGCCTGGAAAGCCGACGATGAAGTCGGACGAGAGCGCGAGTTTCGGTTGCGCGTTACGCAGGCGATCGATGAGGCGCAGATAATGCGACTGCGTGTGGCGGCGATTCATTGCCGCAAGAATGCGGTCTGAGCCCGACTGCACCGGCAGATGCAAATACGGCATCAGCTGCGGCAGATCGCGATGCGCTTCGATCAGTTCGTCGTGCATGTCGCGCGGGTGGCTCGTCATATAGCGAAGCCGCGCGATGCCGCGGACTTCGGCAATGCGCTGCATGAGGCGGCCGAGCGTCCACGAACCGCCGTCCGGACCTTCGCCGTGATACGCATTGACGTTCTGGCCGATCAGCGTGATCTCGCGCACGCCCGCGTCGGCGAGACGTTCGACTTCGCCGAGGATCTGTGCGACCGGCCGAGAGAGTTCGGCGCCACGCGTATACGGCACGACACAGAAGGTACAAAATTTATCGCAGCCTTCCTGCACGGTGACGAAAGCCGAAACGCCGCGCTTGCGCATCGCGGCGCGCGTCGGCGCGGGAAGCGCAGCGAATTTATCCTCGACCGGAAACTCGGTGTCGACGACGCTGCGTCCGCCTTGCGTCTCGGCCAGCAGGCTCGGCAAGCGGTGATAGCTCTGGGAGCCGACGACGAGATCGACCGACGGCGCGCGGCGGAGGATTTCCTGGCTCTCAGCTTGGGCGACGCAGCCGGCAACCGCGATTTTGACGTCGCGTCCAGCGTCGGCGGCTTGCTCTTTGAGCACGCGCAGGCGCCCGAGCTCGGAATAGACCTTTTCGGCCGCCTTCTCGCGGATGTGGCACGTGTTGAGGATGATGAGATCGGCATCGGCCGGGCCTTGCGTCTCGTCAAAACCCTCGCGCGCCATGACGTCGGTCATGCGCTGGGCGTCGTAGACGTTCATCTGGCAGCCGTACGATTTGACATAGACCTTCTTGCGCGGACGGTAGGCGTCCGGCGCGAGGGCTGTGTCGAGGGTCGTATCGATCGTCATCGGGGCGGGGTTTAGCTCAAAACCACCGCCGAGGGAAACCCGCGATCAGGCGCGGCGGGCCTCGGCGGCGAGGCGGCGAACGTCGTTCTCGAGCCTAATTGTCAGGACTTTGCGGTCGGTGTCGGGTCCAACCTCGATCGGGGTGCCCCAGACGATGGTCGCGTCGACGGCGCCGGTGCGCACGATGCCGCCGAGGTGGGGCAGCAAGTCCATGTCGCCATACCAGGCCACCCTTGGCCGGTCGATCCGGCCGGTCGGTAGGCCGCTGAGATGCGTGTAGACGAGCGCGAGGGGTTGTACCGTGACCGTGCCGCCGCCGCTGCGCATCGCGGCATGCGCGGCGCCGATCAGGCTGGAGCGGAACGGCAGCACGCGGTTGCCGTCATTCGATGTGCCTTCCGCGAACAGCACGACGGGATCGCCTTCGGCGAGGCGCGCCGCCATTTCGTCCGCTGTGTCGGCGACTTTGGCGCGGCGCTCGCGATCGACGAACACCGTGCGCTGCAGGCGGGCAAGCAGGCCGAACAGCGGCCAGGTTGATACTTCGCGCTTGGCAACGAACACCATGGGCGCGAGCGTCGTCAGCACCGGGATGTCGAGCCACGACGAATGATTGGCGGCAATGAGCAGTTGCTTTGCGTCTGCGCGCCGACCGCCGACCGTGATGCGCACGCCGAGTAGCTTGCAGACCGTACGATGAAAGAAGACCGGGATCGCGCGGCGCAGCCGCCAACGAAAACGAACGGCGAGCCACTGCACCGGAATCAAGATTGCGGTCAGTGTCAGGAAGGCGACCGCAACGTAGATTATGCGGAGCATGCGCTAGCTGTTACTTCGCCTTGTCGTCGAGCGGGACAGCGTAAAGCTCGAGCCGGTGGTCGATGAGCTTGTAGCCGAGCTTGCGGGCGATTTCTGCCTGCGCGCGCTCGATCTCCTCGGAGCGAAACTCGACAACCTCGCCGGTACGCAGATTGATCAGATGATCGTGATGGTCTTCGCGCGCCTGCTCGAATCGTGCGCGGCCATCGCGGAAGTCGTGACGCGCGATGATGCCGGCGTCCTCGAACAGCTTCATGGTGCGGTAGACAGTCGAGATCGAGATCTTCCCATCGATCGCGGAGGCGCGACGATAAAGCTCCTCGACGTCCGGATGATCCTCGGCCGCCGCGAGTACGCGCGCGATCACGCGGCGTTGCTCGGTCATGCGCATGCCCTTGGCGGCGCATTGCGCTTCGATATCGGAGTTTTTGACCGTCACGCGTTGACCTCGTCCCGTCTGCCGGGATGGTTTTCGCCTTGAGGTCCGGTCAGGTCAAGTCACGTCGCAGGACGAGCGCTGCAACCGCGTCTTTCCCGCTCCCGTAATAGCTCGGGCGGCGGCCGACCTGCGCGAATCCGGCCTTTTGGTAGAGGCGGCGGGCGGCCGCATTCGCCTCTTCGACCTCGAGAAACAGCGCCTTGGTGCCGAGGCCGGCGAGGCGTTGCATATGATACATCAGCAATTGGCGGCCAATGCCGCGCCCGCGCTGACGGGACGATACCGCGATCGAGAGGATTTCGGCCTCGTCGGCAGCGCGCCGCGACAGGACGAAACCGATCGTCTTGTCCTTTGACCCGATGCGATGCGCGGTGATCTGCGGATCGCGAAGGAGCTGCTCCATCTCGTCCTCGCTCCACCCGCGGCGGAAGGAGCGCGCGTGCAGGCTGCAGAAGGCAGGCGCATCATGCTGGCGCGCGTCGGAGATCGTCGGAGGTTCGGAGGTGAAGAGGTTTCCGAGCCAACTCATCGCCGCGTCTCACCGGCGCGCCACATGCGCGTGGTCCTGCGGCTTGGCGTCCGGCGCACGCAGATACAGCGGCTTGGCGGGAGCGGTCTCAGGATCGGCGGCGTGGCCGAGCCGCGCGACCCAGCCGAGGTCCGGCGACGGCGCGCCACGGAACTGGAATGGCGCCGGCTCACCTTCGGGCCACAACGCTGCGATTTGAGCCGCGACATTGCCGGAGAGGTGGACTTCGCCGCCGACATAATCGAGCGCCTGATGCAGCGGCACGTAAGCGGCGGCGAGTTCGGTGAAGCCGCCTTCGCCGAACACCTGCATGTAAGCGTGGCCGTGGCGCGCATCGATCGCCGCGATGGTCTTCTGCGCCAAATCCTCCGCGATGCAGGGCGCCGCGAAGGCCGCGAGCGTCGAGACGCCGACCGCCGGCTTGCCGCAGGTCAGCGCGATACCTCGCGCAGCCGAGATGCCGACGCGCAGGCCCGTGAAGCTGCCGGGGCCGACCGTGACGGCGATGCGATCGAGTTCGGAGAAATCGGAGCGCGCATAGTCCATCACACGCGCGATCAGCGGCATCAGCGCCTCGGCGTGGCCGCGTTCCATGGGGATCGCCTCCTGCGCGAGCAGCTCATCCGTCTCGGATTCGTAGACGGCGGCGGCGCAGGTGGCGAGCGCGGTATCGATGACCAGAAGGCGCATTTAGAGTTTGCGTTCTACAGGAACCCCAGGCGGCAACCAACACGATCAAGGTGTCCGCGAATCAGTAATGAACAGTTTGTCCTAACATTCCTGCGGTCCGCTTTGCTCGGCGAAACTTATCCACGTCCGCACGCGTACGATGAGTGACCTATGGAGGATTCGATGCGAGCTGTGCTGATCACGGGCCTCATCTTGGCGACGATCTCGGGCGCGAGCGCCCAAGAAGACTTCGAAAGCTGGCCGGTGCTGAAGAACCCGTTCGAAAGCACGAGCGGCGGCGGTGTCATGATCGACGGCTACAACCCGGTCGTGATGGGCAACCGCTGCACGACGGACTTCTCCGTCAAGCTGACCGACGGCACCGTCCTGCAAAACGAAGTCGAGTTCGATGCGGTGCCGGTGCAGGGCGGAACTCTCTGCACGAACGGCCGCTGGCGCGCAAAGGACGGCAGCTCCAACGGCACGACACCGTTCCGTGTTTTCGGAAAGAACGGTGTGTGGCGCGCTTCGGCGAAGTAGCCACTTTCGGTCATCCTCGACGCCGCCAGAGGCGGCGGTCGGGGATCTATACGCCGTGTCTTAATCGAGAACTCAGAGAGCATGGATTCCGGGCTCGCGCGGCTTGCTGCGCAAGCTTCGCGCGCCCCGGAATGACCAGCTTACGGCCTAAACCGGGCGGACTTCCTGGACTTCCGGCAGGAAGTGCTTGAGCAGGTTCTGGATGCCGTGACGCAACGTCGCGGTCGATGACGGGCAGCCCGAGCAGGCGCCCTTCATGGCGAGATAGACGATCCCGTCCTTGAAGCCGCGGAAGGTGATGTCGCCGCCGTCATTGGCGACAGCCGGGCGCACGCGCGTCTCGATCAGATCCTTGATCGTCGCGACTGTCTCGCTGTCGGCCTGATCGAAGAACTCTTCCTCGGCCTCGTCCGCATGATCGCCGCTCATCAACGGCGCGCCCGACATGTAGTGTTCCATGATGGCGCCGAGGATCGCAGGCTTGAGCTGCTGCCAGTCGCTGCCGTCCTTGGTGATCGTGATGAAGTCCGAGCCGAAGAACACGCCGGTGACGCCGGAGACTTCGAATAGCTTCTCGGCCAGCGGGGACTTGTGCGCATCGTCACGGTCGCGCAGCTCGAGCGTGCCCGTTTCCAGCACGGTGCGGCCCGGCAAGAACTTCAGCGTGGCGGGATTCGGCGTCGCTTCGGTCTGAATGAACATCTTTGGCTCCTGTCCGGGGTCAAGGTCCGGATTTCAGCTCTTAAATGGTGGTTTTGCGGCTGTTGGTCAACGGCTGGACAGGTCTATGCGAGCGAATCGAGCTCTTCGTCGGTGAGGTGGCCGGGCACCACGGCGACCGGGACCGGCAGCTGGCCAATGATCTTCGTCAGGCCGGCCGTGATCGGGCCCGGTGTTTCCTTATTCGTCGCTGCCGCCAGAACGAGGATCGCAATGTCTTCGTCTTCCTCGATCAAGGCGAGGATTTCGTCGATCTTCTCGCCCTCGCGGATCACGCGTTCGGGGGTCAGGCCGGCGAGGCCGTTGACGCGGCCGGCGAAGCGGGTGAGCACCTGATTGGCCTCGTCATGCGCTTCGGCACGCATCACTTCGGCGACGCCGAGCCACTGCTGATTGCGGTCGTGCGGCTCGATCACGTTGACCATGAGGAGGCCGGCCTTGGTGCGCGCCGCGCGGCGGCTCGCCCAATAGACGGCGCGGTCGCATTCCGGCGACTCATCGATGACGACGAGATACTTCGGTTTGTGACCGCTCTCGTAAGATCGGCGTTTACGGCTCATGAATCCCCTCTGGCTCCCTGCGGAAGCACCTGGCTTCCTGCGGAAGCAATGCGGCTCCCAATGGGAGCGCTCCCCTGCGACATGCTGCCACGCGCCCGGCTGCCCTCACAAGGGCCGCCGCGCCGCGACGGCGGATCAGCCGCGGACGAAGCCGACGATGTCTTTGACTTGGCGCATGGTTTCGGCAGCGATGACACGCGCGCGGTTGGCGCCATCGACCAGGATTGCGTCGATCGCGGCCGGGTCTTGCAGCAGGCGCCGCATCTCTTCGCCGATCGGCGTGAGCCGAGTCGTCAGCAAATCCGCGAGGTTCTGCTTGAAGCCCGAGAACTGGCCACCACCGTATTCGCGCAGCACGTCCGGCACGGATTTGCCAGTCAACGCCGCATAGATGCCGACGAGGTTGTCGGCTTCAGGACGGCCCTTGAGGCCTTCCTCTTCGCTCGGCAGCGGCTGCGGGTCGGTCTTCGCCTTGCGGATCTTCTGCGCGATCGTGTCGGTGTCGTCGGTGAGATGGATGCGCGAATAATCCGACGGGTCGGACTTCGACATCTTCTTGGTGCCGTCGCGCAGGCTCATCACGCGCGTTGCCGGTCCCTGAATCAGCGGCTCCGGCTGCGGGAAGAAAGCGTCGCCGAGACCGAGCTTCGCCATCGAGGGCGCGAAGTCGTTGTTGAACTTCTGCGCGATGTCGCGAGAGAGCTCGAGATGCTGCTTCTGATCCTCGCCGACCGGAACGTGGGTCGCGCGGTAAACCAGGATGTCGGCCGCCATCAGCACCGGATAGTCGTAGAGACCGACCGACTGGTTCTCGCGATCCTTGCCGGCCTTCTCCTTGAACTGCGTCATGCGGTTGAGCCAGCCGAGGCGGGCGACGCAATTGAACACCCAGGTCAGTTCGGCGTGCTCGGCGACCTGGCTCTGATTGAAGATAATGTGACGCTTCGGATCAATGCCGCAGGCGATGTAAGCGGCGGTGAGCTGGCGGATCGCACCCTTCAACTCCTCGGGATCCTGCCACAGCGTAATCGCGTGCATATCGACGACGCAGTAGATGCAGTCCATCTTCTCCTGGAGCGCGACGAAATTGACGATCGCGCCCAGATAATTGCCGAGATGGAGGCTGCCGGTCGGCTGGATGCCGGAAAAAACGCGCTCGGGAAACATGTTCGTCCTCTGACCCGCCCCCCGCGAGCAGGGAACGTTTGCGGCGCGCGACATGCCACGATAGTTGACATAGCGCAACCGAGTGGCCTTTACGGTTACGTTAGCCAAATCCCCCACAGACGGAATCCTCATGACCGCCGCTAAATTCGACGTGCTCGGCTTCGGCAACGCCATTGTCGACGTGTTTGCCCGCACCGAGGACGATTTCCTGGTGAAGCACGGCATGAACAAGGGCTCGATGGCGCTGATCGACGAAGCGCGGGCCGAGACGATTTATCAGGCAATGGGTTCGGCCGTGACGATCTCGGGCGGCTCGGCCGCCAACACGATCGCGGGCGTCGCGAGCTTCGGCGGGCGCGGCGCGTTCGGCGGCAAGGTCAAGAAGGATGCGCTCGGCGATGCCTTCGCGCATGACATCCGCAACATCGGCGTGACGTTCACGACGCCGATGGCGGCGGACGGGCCGGCGACGGCGCGCAGCTTCATCCTGGTGACGCCGGACGGCGAGCGCACGATGAACACATATCTCGGCGCCGCGCAGAACCTGACACCCGCTGATGTCGACGAGGCGCAAGTCAAAGACTCGGCGATCACGTATCTCGAAGGCTACCTGTGGGATCCGCCGGAGGCCAAGAAGGCGTTCGTGAAAGCCGCGGAGATCGCACACGCGGCGGGCCGCAAAGTGTCGCTCACGTTGTCTGACGCATTCTGCGTCGATCGCTATCGCGGCGAATTCCGCACGCTGGTGCGCGAAAAGACCGTCGACATTCTGTTCGCGAACGAGATCGAGTTGAAGTCGCTCTACGAGACCGCCGATTTCGATGCGGCCGTAAAGGCGCTGCAGAGCGAAGCACCGCTTGCCGCCGTGACGCGCAGCGAACTCGGCTGCGTGGTGGTGACGCCGGGCGGCGTCGTGCCGGTGCCGGCATTCCCGATCCCGCAAGTGACGGACACGACCGGCGCGGGCGATCTCTTCGCGGCAGGTTTTCTGCTCGGCGTTGCGCGCGCGCAGGATCACGAGACGTGCGCGCGGCTCGGCGCGCTCGCGGCGGCAGAAGTCATCCAGCATATCGGAGCGCGTCCGCAGCGTTCGCTCAAGGTGCTGGCGGCCGAGAACGGCCTTGCCGTTTAGGCTGCGGCGCAGACGTTACTTAAAATTTAGATTCCATGGAGGCGTTGCCGTAAGGTCTCGTTAAGGATTTCCTCGCAAGGATGGTTTCCAAGGGGTGAACTTTTCTATCCGAGGATTTTCCATGGAAGCCGCAAACGATCCGGCAGCCGAGAAGCCGTCTGCCGAAGCCTCTGCCCCGAAAGCAGCCGAGACCGGCGCAGCGCCGGAAGCCGCAAAAGCCGAGGCGAGCGAAGCCGAGACGAAAAAGCCGGAGCCCGCGAAGGCCGGACCCGTTATCCTTTTCACGCCGCGCCCCGACGATAAGCCGCATGTGGACGCCGAGCCGCAGAGCGCGCCGCGCGCTGCCTCTCCGTCACGCCGTTTCAGCCTGCTCGCCGCTTCGATCGCACTTGCGGCCTGCCTTGGTGGCATGGTCGGTGCAGCTGCCGTTGCCGCATTGATGGCGCCGCCGAAGATCGAAACCGTCGACGCCGGCGCCGCGATCCAAGATTTCCGCAATCAGCTGTCGCTCATGCGCGCCAGCATCAAAACGCTCTCCGAAGCGCCGGCGCAGCCGCAGCGTCCGCAGACCGACAAAGCGTTGAATGCACAAGTCGGTAAGCTTGCCGAAGCCATCGAGCGTATCGAGAAAAGCTCGGCCGAGCCGAATGCGCGCCTCGCCAAGCTCGGCGAATCCGTCGATCGGCTGGAGAAGAAGTTCGCGGCCGCGCAAGCGCCCGTGCAGCAAGCCGCCGCTCAGCCGGCCGCTCCGCTGACGACAGGTTCGGTGAAGCCGCAGCCCCCGCAGCCCCCGCAGGTCGCGCAGGCCCAGCCGGTGATCGGCGACTGGCATCTGCGTGAAGTCTACGACGGCGTTGCGCTGATCGAAGGCCGCTACGGTCCGCCCATGGAAGTGCAGCCGGGCGACGACGTTCGTGGTCTTGGCCGGGTGCAAACCATCAAGCGCCAGCCGGACGGACGTTGGGCAGTTGTCACAAGTCGGGGCCTTGTCGTCTCCAGCCGCTGATAACTTGGCGGTTACCGCACAGAGCTCGGTGTCCCGGTAGCGGGACGCCGAACCGTTTGCCGCAGCACGCGAAATTTGCTTGCCTTATTCGCGTCTGGCGTGTGAGGACACACGCGTTGGGTGGACGGAACAGTTCTGAATGACGAGCGCTAACGACGCTGCGGGTTCTCCGCGGCGGATCTTAATCATCGAGGATGAGGTTCTCATCGGCGTCCTTCTCGAGGACATGCTGATGGACCTCGGCTATCAGGTTGTCGATACTGTCGCGCGGATCGAGGATGCGGCGGCGCGCGTCGCGACATCCGATTTCGATGCGGCCGTGCTTGACCTCAATCTCAACGGTCAATCGTCGCTGCCGGTGGCTGACATCCTGATATCGCGCAACGTGCCGCTGATCTTCGTGACCGGCTACGGCGCGCAAGGATTGCCGGCGCGCTATCAGACCGTTCCGGTTTTGCAGAAGCCGTTCCGCCAGGAAGATCTCGAGCGCCACCTCAAAGCTGTCTTCGCGGGCGCATGAGAAAAGGGCCCGCGGATTTCTCCGCGAGCCCTCGGCGATGTTCTTATTATCGGCCGCCTACATCCAATACGGCGTGACCTTGTAGTAGTCGTAGACTTCCTGCGCGCGGCGGCGGTCCGACCAATCCCAATCTTCTTCTTCTTCGCGATATTTCGGTGCGCTGCGCAGCTGCGCGTCGGTGACGTTCACTTCGTAGCCGCCGAGCTTGTCGTTGTAGGTCAGCAGCGACCACGGGATCGGGTAGTAGTCCGCGCCCATTCCGAGGAAGCCGCCGAAGCCCATAACGGCATACGGCGCTTTGCCGCTGTGCTTATCGATCATGATGCGTTCGATGTGGCCGATCTTCTCGCCATCCGAGCGATACACGTTGGTGCCTTCAACCTTGTCGCTCGCGATCAGCGATGCAGTCTCGCGGGTACCGGTCGGGCGGCTGGTGCTGGTGTGTGTCGTTGCCATGAAACCCTCCTTTGGTGCGCTCGTGGTCGCGCTCTCATAAGGATTCAACGTGTCGGACAAACAACCGTTCCGGGCAACGCGGTGTCGAAATCGGGCCGCGAACGAGGCGGATCAGGCAGCTACCGGCGGCTCATAGTTGAGGCCGAGTGCCGTCTCGTCGATGAGATCGTCAAGCGACGGAATCGAGAAGTCGATCGGCATCGGCACCGGCAAAGTACCAGCGCCGTGATCGTATGCGTGCGAACGAAGGTAACGATGCAGCGCGATGCATTGCGCTGTCGTCTCGGCGTCGGCTTCGACGCGTTCGGCAATTTCGCGAACCGTCATCTTGCGATCGATGGTTGCAGCAACGGTTGCAACGATGGACGAATACAAGATGTTGGAAGGCGGCGAAGTACGGCTTTCTGACATCACAAACCTCCCTCAAGATTTTTTCGATTTCTCGAATTCTCTCACACGTGCGGCATGCCGACAACGATGGCGCGCACATACATGCAAAAAGAGAAAGATTTCGTAAGCAACGTGCGGCCAACATGAAGAACCCGCCACGCGGGCGGGTTCTCCTGAAAAATCGTGTCTAAGCTATGGCGCTTAAACACACCATTCTCCGCTACCGCTGTTGATCGCGGCGCTGGTCGCTCTGCTGTCCACCTTGGCCGGGACGCTGCTGATCCACCCTGTTGGCCGCCATGCTGTCCGTCTTGCTGCTGCTGGCCCGGATTGACCTGACCGCCCTGCTGGCCTGGCTTACCGCCTTGTTGCTGATGTTGCTTTTGATCGTGATCGCGATTTTGCATCGTCTACACTTGATCATAGCCCCACTATTTAACGCGGGGACACCGCCGACGTTCCCCTTTA
Organism: Variibacter gotjawalensis; assembly: GCF_002355335.1. Lineage (GTDB taxonomy): Bacteria > Pseudomonadota > Alphaproteobacteria > Rhizobiales > Xanthobacteraceae > Variibacter > Variibacter gotjawalensis. Next base: position 558,761 of record NZ_AP014946.1, on the reverse strand, counting down.
CTTCGCAACCGCAAACGACGACTTTGCGGCAAAAGCTCCTCCACACAACAACACCGTATGTTCAAGCCGCGCCGCATTTTTCGCATCGCCCTGGAGGCGTTCTATCGCTTCCTCAAAGACGACGGTTGGGCGATCGCGAGCCATATCGCGCTGTCGACGCTGATGGCGATGTTCCCGTTTCTGCTCGTGCTCACGGCAATCGCGGGCTTGTTCGGGTCGAAGAATCTCGTCGACGAAAGCGTACGCATTCTTCTGGAAACCTGGCCCGAGCAGGTGTCGGCCCCGCTCGCGGTTGAAATCCGCAGCGTGCTGCGCAGCGCGCAAGGCGGCGTGCTGACGATCGGCGTCGTGCTCGCGCTCTACTTCGCGTCATCGGGCGTCGAGGGTTTGCGCGTTGGACTCAACCGCGCTTATGGCATCACGGAAGAGCGCGCGTGGTATTGGCTGCGGCTGGAATCGATCGGCTACGTGATGCTGGGCGCCGCAGCGTTACTCTCGCTATCGTTCCTGGTCTTCCTTGCGCCGGTGATTTGGGGCACCGCGGTGCGCTACATCCCGGAGCTGGCACCGTTCGGATATCTGATCACCTTCGTGCGTCTCGGTATTGCGGCCTGCCTGCTGATCCTCGCGCTGCTGATCGTACATCTGTGGCTGCCGGGCGGGCGGCGGACGCTTGCCGAAATTTTCCCCGGCGTTGTCGTGACGATGATGTTGTGGCTGTTCGCCGGAACGATGTTCGGCCGATACCTCGCGGACTTCGCCTTCACGTATTCAACCTATTATGCCGGTCTCGCATCGCCGATGATCGCGCTGGTTTTCCTCTATCTGACGTCGTCGATCTTCATCTTCGGCGCCGAGATCAACGCCGTGATTGATCGGCCGCAGGTGCGACTCACCGATCCGGAAGTGCCGCCGCCGCCGATCGAGAAGTTGCTGTAGGCGATCCCTTGCGGAGCCCCCGGTTCTACGCCAAGCTTAACCACCTACCTCTTCGTTTCCCGTTTTCATCGTCTGAGCTTGGCGCATCGCGACGCAAGCACCCGGCTCACCCCGGGCATCAACCGCGCGAGAAGGGAAAGCCGCATGCTTTCGTTTCGGTCTCTGGCCGCACTGTGTTTCGGCGCGCTTGTCACGATCACGGCCGCTCATGCCGATCTCGGCTTTCCGGAAAGCGTGAAGTTTCCGCCGCAGATCGTCGTCGATCCCGATCAGAAGCTGCAGCAGGAGACGGTCGGGGAGACCGAATTCATTGTCGACGCGACCGGCAGCACGACGGAAACAAAGCGCGGCCGGCATTTCACGCGATGGCTCACCTATCGGCCGGCGCGCGGCGAGCCGGCACTCGGTTACGATAACGGCAGCGAGACGCGCATCTTCAACGCCATGCGTGGCGCGCTGGAGAAGGCGGGCTGGGCGCTCGTCTATGTCGACGACAACAAGGCGCGCTTCGTGATGCGGATGTCGCAAGGCGGCCGCGACAACTGGCTCGGCATCAAGATGGATGCGCCGCAGGCGCAGGTGAATGTCGATCTCGTCGAGGTTTCCGGCGCGCCCGCGAATGCGTTGAAGTTGCCGCCGCCGGGTGCGCGGCCCGAACGCATCGCGGACAACGCCGATATTCCGTATCTGCCTCCGTATCCGGGATCGAAACTCAAAGGCGGAGGACGTGGCGACGGCCCGCTGAACATTTCGCGGCCGGGTTCGGGCGAGGAGGTCCACGTCGGCGGCGTTGTGCTGACGCGCAACTATCAGGGACCGGAAACGCTCTCGAAGCTGCAATTCATCGGCGAGTATCGCGAGGCCCTCATCGCGGCGGATTGGGAAATTCTGTTCCCCAATAGTGCCGCGGCTGTGAACGACAACGCGACGCTCGTTGCGCACTTCACGAAGAACGGCCGCGATGTCTGGGCGAAGCTCGATTACGAATACGGCGCAAACCTCTGGTATTCGGTGCTCGATCTTGGTGCCGAGGATTTGAAATCGAAGCTCGACAAGGATTGCAGCGTCGCGCTGCATGGCGTGTTCTTCGATTTCAACAAGGCGACGTTGAAGCCGGAATCAGAAGCAGCACTCACACGCGCCGCAGCGCTGCTCACGGCGACGCCGGGCGCGAAGATCGAGGTGCAAGGTCACACCGACAATGTCGGCGGCGACGACTACAATCTGAAGCTATCGCATGCGCGAGCCGAAAGCGTGATGCGCTGGCTCACGCAACATCGAATCGAGGCGCAGCGTCTGTCGGCGAAAGGTTACGGCAAAGCGCAGCCGTTTGCCGACAACGGCACCGACATCGGACGCGCGAAGAACCGCCGCGTCGAACTCTCGAAGGTCGGCTGCAGGAAATAGTTAGACGATGCGCCGAATCTCGTCCGGCGTGACGCCTTCGGCGCGAAGTGCGCGCAACGCTTTCGCGTGCTCGGACTTTGCGAGCTTGCGATCGTCGTCGCCGCGCAAGAGGCGGTGGTGATGGTAGCGCGGCGCGGGTAGGTTCAGCAGCGTCTGCAGTACGCGGTGAATGGCTGTGGCGTGGAAGAGATCCTGTCCGCGCACGACGTCGGTGATGTTTTGTTCCGCGTCATCAACGACGACGGAGACGTGATAGCTCGTCGGCATATCCTTGCGGGCAAGAACGACGTCACCCCATCGCGCGGCGTCAGCCGCGATAGTCCCGGTTTCGCCGCTGCCGCTTTCGTCCCATGTGAGCGGGCCGGTGCGTTTCAGCGCGGCCGCCATGTCGAGACGCAGCGCGTAAGCGTCGCCATTCGCGATGCGAGCTTGCGTAGTGATTTCGTCCAGGCGCTTCCCGGGATAGAGCGGCGCGCCGTCGGGGTCGCGCGGCCATGCTGTTCCGTCGCGCTCTTTGTCTGCGACGAGTGCAGCGATTTCGGCGCGGCTCTCGAACGATGGATACACGAGGCCCATCGCTTCCAGCTTCGCAATCGCGTCGCGATAGAGCGCAAAGTGTTCGGACTGCCGCCGCACCGGCTTGGGCCACGTTAGCCCGAGCCATGCGAGGTCCTCGTCGATCGCAGCTTCGAATTCGGGCCGCGCACGGCCTTGATCGATATCCTCGATGCGCAGCAGGCATTCGCCGCCGGTCTCGGCCGCCATCCGCGCATTGAGGAGCGCCGAGTAAGCGTGGCCGAGATGCAGATAGCCGTTCGGGCTGGGGGCGAAACGATAGCGTCGCATGAGCTAGAAATCGGGTGGCGCTGCTGACAGAGTGTTGCTCAGAGTTATAGACACTTTCGAACCCATGTCGGCAAACCTCATCCATTCCGAAGCAGACCTGCAGACCGGCCTTGCGGTGCTGCTCGCCAACGACCCGCGGCTTGCGGGCGTGGTTGAGGTCGCGGGCGCGATTCCGTTAAGGCGGCGCGAGGGCGGGATCGAGGGCTTGCTGCGCATCGTGATGGGGCAGCAAGTCTCAACCGCGAGCGCGGAAGCGATCTGGCTGCGTTTGCGTGCGGCGTATGAGCCGTTCGATCACACCAAGCTGCTGCGCGCGCGCGTCGATAAGCTGCAGCGCGTCGGGCTATCGGGCGCGAAGATCAAGACGCTGCGCGCCGTCGCGCGTGCGGTGGCGGACGGGGTGATCGACTTCGAGCGCCTCGCCAGCATCCCGGCCGACGAGGCGCATGCGATCATGACGTCCGTGCACGGGATCGGGCCATGGACGACGGACCTGTATCTGCTGACGTGCCTCGGACATGGTGATGCCTGGCCGGCCGGCGATCTCGCGCTGCAGGAGGCTGCGCGGCTCGCCTTCGATCTTCCGGCGCGGCCGACCGCGAAAGATTTCACCGCGATGGCGGAGATTTGGCGGCCGTGGCGCGCGGTCGCGGCGCGGCTGTTGTGGTCGTACTATCGTGTGGTGAAGAAGCGCGAGCCGGTACCGATCTGATTTCGCTCCGCGAACGACACGATGTTGCATCGTCGTGCGGTCATCAGGCAGTCATGAGCCGGCGTCTAAGCCAACGGAGCCAATAAGCTAGAGGATGCGTATGCAGACCGTTCTTGAAGTGAACCGCAACGACATCCGCGAGCCGCGCATCGTCACGCGGCCGCTGCCGGAGCTGCATGACGACGAAATTTTGTTGCGCGTCGATCACTTCGCGCTGACGACCAACAACATTACGTACGCGGCGTTCGGCGACGAGTTGCGATATTCTTCCCGACTGAGGCTCCGTGGGGCGTCGTGCCGGTGTGGGGCTTTGCCGATGTCGTCGAGACGCGGCATCCGGAGATCGCGAAGGGCGAACGGCTTTACGGGTACTTTCCGATGGCGACGCATCTCGTCATGCGTGCCGGAAAAGTGACGCCCGGTACGCTCAACGACGTGTCGGAGCATCGCGCGCAGCTGCCGCCGGCTTACAATCGCTACACGCGCACGAAGGGTGATCCCGCTTACGTCGCGGCGTGGGAAGATTACGATGCGGCGCTACGGCCGCTGTTCATCCTGTCGTTTCTCGTCGACGACTGGCTCGCCGAGGAGGCTTTCTTCGGCGCGCGGCAAGTCATCATCACGAGCGCATCGAGCAAGACAGCGCTGGGCATCGCTCACCTGCTGCACCAGCGGCGCGATATCGAAGTGGTCGGTCTAACCTCGGCCGGCAACGTCGATTTCGTCGAGGGTCTGCGCAGCTATACGAAGGTCGTCCGCTACGATGATATCGCGTCGCTCTCGCCGGACGTGCCGAGCGTGCTGCTCGACATTGCAGGCAATCGCAAACTCCGGCGTTCGCTGCACGAACACTTCGGCGATGCGCTGAAGTTTTCCTCCGCGATCGGGACGACGCACGCGAAGGAGATCGGCGATGGCCCGATGCCGGGGCCGAAGCCGGTGTTCTTCTTTGCGCCCGATCGCATCCGCGTCCGCTACAAGGACTGGGGCGCCGAAGGCTTCGCGCAGCGTTTCGGCGAGGCGTGGCAGGGTTTCGTCGGCTCGACCGAAAAGTGGATGTCCTTCGTGCGCGGCAAGGGCCCTGAAGCGGTCGAGGCGGCCTATCGGGACATCGCGGCCGGCAAGCTGAAGCCGAGCGAAGCGCACATGCTGTCGCTCTGGCGTTAAGCCGATTCGCCCGGCCGTTTGGCAGGGCTGCCGCAAAAAAGGTTGGAATTGCCATATTTAGCGCCCTTCACAAGGGCGTCACGCTGCTAGTAGACTGTGCTTCGCAGTAGCTGTCGTGCGAGCAGCTGTGGTGGCGGTTCCGGCTCACCCTGGAAGCGCTTCTTCTGAGGCTCCAGGACTCGACGCCCTTGAACGCACACGTTCCGCAAGGTGGTTGGCCGGCTCTCGTACTCAACGCGGACTTCCGGCCGCTGAGCTACTATCCTCTCTCGCTGTGGGGTTGGCAGGACGCCATCAAGGCTGTCTTCCTCGAGCGCGTGAATATCGTCGCCTATTACGACAAGGCCGTGCACTCGCCGACATTCGAGATGCAGCTGCCGAGTGTTGTCTCGCTTAAGACATTTGTGAAGCCGACGACGCATCCGGCCTTTACGCGGTTCAACGTCTTCCTGCGCGATCGCTTCTGCTGCCAGTATTGCGGCGCGCGCGACGAACTGACATTCGATCATCTGATCCCGCGCTCGCTCGGCGGCCAGACGACGTGGGACAACGTCGTTGCAGCATGCTCGCCGTGCAATCTGCGCAAAGGCAGCTTCACGATGCAGCAAGCCAGGATGTTCCCGGCGCAAATGCCGTATCAGCCGAGCGTCACGCACCTGCATCGCAACGGCCGGCTATTTCCTCCCAACTATCTGCACGAAAGTTGGATGGATTATCTCTACTGGGACACGGAGCTGGAACCTTAAAGTTTCCTGTAGCCCGGATCAGCAGCGGCGAAGCCGCCGCGATATCCGGGAGCTGCAATCCCGCATCTCGCGCCGCAGGCGGCGCTCATGCGGGCTACGGTTCAGACTTTGCCGCTTTGCTTGAAGCCGACCAGTGCGACGATCGCCAGCGCGAGCGAGATCAACACGTTGTAGCCGGCAAGCGAAAGGCCGATCAGCGGGTCGCGCCAGGCGGCTTCGTCGCAGCGGACGACGCGCGTTTCCTGCATGCGCTTCAAGAGGCCCCCCGCGGCGCCGCCGGGCGAGAAGCCGGCGCCCGCGCAATCGGTCGGGCCTTCCCACCATTTCCACTCGACGCCGGCGTGATAGAGGCCGAGGCCGGCACCGACCAGCATTGCGAGCACGATGATGACCAGGCCGGCGCGCAGCATCGCGCGCGGGGCGTTGGCTTTCGCGCCGAGCGCGACGACGAAAGCGAGCGGAATCGCGACGTAGTAGGGCCAGCGCTGCTGCAGGCAGAGGGGGCAGGGCGCCAGGCCGAGGCCGTATTGGAAGTACCACGCGCCGCCGATCGTGACGGTGCCGACGGCCGCGATCAGCAGAGTCGCGCCTAAGATTGCGTTGGTAGCGATGATATCGCGGCGGGTGGCGGTCGTCGGTTGCAGCATGGCGGGCTTATAGCGGCGCTTGATACCGGCGGATATAGGGCGGCGGCGCCTCGGCTCGCGCCGAACAATCACATTGACGCGAGAGATGCTCTGTCTTAAGTCCCCGCTCGCTCGGCCCTATACGGGCCGCGAGCCCCTGTGGCGGAATTGGTAGACGCGCTCGACTCAAAATCGAGTTCCGCAAGGAGTGCTGGTTCGATTCCGGCCAGGGGCACCACTTTTCCTCTAGTTCATCGCCTCCAAGGTCCGCATCGCGGCGACGAGGCGGGCGTGGTCGACCGGCTTTTCGATCTGGCGGATGAACGGCGCTTCCGCCATCGAGCGCGCTGCGATCGTTTCCATCGCGGGCGAGACGTCGCCGATGACCCCGAGATCGCCGAGGCGCACCGGCAGTTTGATCCGCGAGCAGAAGTCGCGGACGTCGCGGATGAAATCTGTGGGCTGCTCCTCGAGAACGAGTTGGACGAGCACGCCGTAAGCGACCTGTCCGCCGTGCAATTGACGCGCGATGGACGGCACGTGGCCGAAGCCGCGCGTCAGCGAATGGGCAATCGATAGTCCACCATTCTCGAAGCCGAGCCCGCTCATTAGGATCGTTGCTTCGATCACGCTTTCGACGGCAGGTGATGTGCGCTTCGCCGCGACGTCGGCGAGCGCCGTCTCGCCGTGCTCGCGGATGATCGCGTAGCAGCGCTCCGTGATCGCCAGCGCGACCTCGGGCGGGCGCGCGCCATAAAAATTCAAGCCGCCGGTCGCGTAGCATTGCGCGCCCTCGAATTTCTTCGTCAACGCATCGCCGATCCCGGCAGCGAAGAAGCGCGGCGGCGCCTGCACGATCACGTCGGTGTCGACAACGACGGCATTCGGGTTGTCGTGCATGCGGCGCACTTCGGCATGTGCATGTCCCGCCGTGTAAATGACGGCGAGGCGGCTGGTCGGCGCGTCTGTCGAGGCGATCGTCGGCACGACGATGAGTTTGCCGCCGCGCGCAATGATGACGCCCTTCGCGGTATCGATCGCCTTGCCGCCGCCCATGCCGATGATGACGTCCGCGTCGCCGGCTTGCGCAGTCATCCGGTCGATCTCTGCGGCCGTGCACTCGCCGCCGAATTCCGCGAAGGTGACGTCGGCGTCATTGAGGATGTCGCGGAGGCGTGCGCTGAGAAGATCCGTGACGATCCGGTCCGCGATGACGAGGACGCGGCGCCCCATTTGCGGCAGCAAGCCCGCGATCTCGGCGAGTGCACCCGGCCCCTGGATGTAACGCGGCGGAGCGCCGAACGCGCGCAGTTTCATCTTTGGTTTCCCCCTCGTAACGGGCCACGCTCAGCGTGCGCCAATGTCTTAACGACACCTTAACTGCGGCTCGCTATAGCTTGTCAAAGCCGAGTGCACCACATCGCATGCCGTTCGATAGCGAAGACGAGGTCCTGCACCAATTCCGGCGTCGCATCGAACTTTTCAAGGTCGACGCGCGGGCGGAAAGCTTTTGCCGTACGCTTGTGCCGGCTGTCGACCGGCATATCGAGCCGATCGTGAACGGATTTTGCGATCGCGCGTTCGTGCATTTTCCCGAAATCGCCGACGCTACATCGACGCTGCGCCAGGATTTCGTGTCGCTGACGCGGCAGCACTATGCGCTGCTGTTCGCCGGCGAATGGGACCATCGCTTCGCGCGTTCGATGCTGCGGCTCTCGGCGCTCGAAGCCAAGGCCGATATCGGCGTGCGGTTGCGGGGTGTTGCGTCACTCGACCTTGCTACGAGCCTTTTTCCCGATTTCGGCAAGCAAGAGCGCTTCGCCGGATGGCGAGCGGCAGAAGCCTGCAGCGCGATGCAGCGCCTCCTGCATGCCGATTTGATTGTCGCGATGCATGTCGAGAGTTCGCTTTTTGCGGCGTTGGCAGAGAAACGGACCGAGAGCGTCGAAACCTTGCTCTCAGAGTTTCGTGAATCGATGCGTGAGATGCGCGTCGGCACCGAAGAGAAATCTCGCACGATGATCAGCGCTGCGGCCACCACACAGTCGATTGCGGCGCGAGCGAAGGACGAGGCGAAGCGCACCGAGCAAGCCTGGGCCGTGAACGACCGCCGCATTCGGACGACCGCAGGCAGCGCCGAGGACTTTTCGTCAGCCATCGCCGACATCCGCCAACACAGCCAGCAGAGCCTCGACATGGCGGCGCTGGCAACGCGCGATGCGACGTCGACCGGCACCGCAATGGCGGCGCTGCAGGAAGCAGCGACGAAAATCGGATCGATCGTGGATGTGATTTCGGAGATTGCCGCGCAGACGAATCTGCTCGCTCTCAACGCGACCATCGAAGCCGCGCGCGCAGGCGAGGCGGGACGTGGCTTTGCTGTGGTTGCGGCGGAAGTGAAAAACTTATCCTCGGCGACGAGCCGCGCGACCGGCGCCATCGCGGAGCAGGTTGCTCAGGTGCAAGACGCGACACAGGATTGCGTCGGCCGTATTCAGTCGATCAGCCGCACGATCTCCGAACTCGACTCGATCGCGGAAGAGATTTCGCGCGCGGTCAGCGCGCAGTCGAATGTCGCGCACGGCATTTCGACGACTGCTGCGTCGGCAGCCGTCGATGCTGCGGCCGTGCTCGAAAGCGCGCAAGCCGTGGTGCATGCGATGGACGGAACGAACGCGGCAGCGCAAGAAGCCGAAACAGCGGCGCAGTCACTGGCAACGCTCGCGGCCGGCATCGATCAGCGCGTCGATGCGCTGCTCAATCAGATCAGAGTCGCGTGATGATGCAGCGCCCCCAAGCGACGACGATCGAACAAATCAGAGTGCGTTCGTCGATCTTCGCGCTCGACGAGGATGCGCAAGCCATCTGCCGCGCCTTGCGGCCGGACGTGGAAGAACTGATCGGCCAGGTGATCCAGGAGACGGTCGGCCGTGGCCGCGCGCTGATGCCCGATGTCTGGGTGAAGCTCGGCGATGAATACGCCTCGCTCGCTGCTATGCAGCAACGGCATTTCTCGTTGTTGTTCGCTTGCGAATGGAGCGAGGATTATGCGCGCTCGATGGAGCGCACCATGGCGGCGGAGCGGGCGATCCTCTCCGGCTCGCGCATGCATGTGATTCTGGGCTACGAACTGTCTCTGCATCTGTTCGCAACGATCGGCAAACGGCGTTGGTATTCGGGCGTGCGCGCTGCGAAAGCTTGCGCGGCCGTGCAGCGTTTGATCGCGATCGATGGACTGGTTGCGATCTCGCTCGAGCAGCAGGCGATGCGCGCGGCGGCCCGGGTTCGGCAGAATGCCGTGGAGGCTGCGACCGAGGAATGTCAGCGCGGCATGCAGGAGATGCGCGGCGCGCTCGAGCAGACGTCGCGCACGGTGTCTCGATCGGCGTCAGCGACGCAGGATCTAGCCACTAGCGCGAAAGACAAGGCGGCGCGGACCGAAACGGCCTGGCGTGTCAGCGATCAGCATATCCGCTCGACCGCGGACGGCGCTGAAGTCTTGTCGGGCTCGATCCGAGCGATCCACGAGCAATCGCGCTTCAGCCGAGAAGTCGCGGCGGTCGCGGCAGCGGATGTTGTTGCGGCAGATCGATCGATGCAGGCCCTGGTGGGCGCGACGGAGAAGATCGGCTCTATCGTCGATTTCATCTCACAAATCGCGTCGCAAACGAACCTGCTGGCGCTCAATGCGACAATCGAAGCGGCGCGGGCTGGCGATTCCGGCAAGGGATTTTCGGTCGTTGCATCTGAAGTGAAGAGCCTGTCGGCGGCCACGAGCCGCGCCACCGGCGAGATAGCACGCCAGATCGCGCAAGTGCAGAGCGCGACTCGCGAATGCGTCGACAAGATCGGATCGATCACGCGCACGATCGGGCAGATCGCCGATATCGCGGAGACCATGGCCGACAAGGTGATGCGTCAGTCCGACGTCACGCAGGTGATTGCGGATGGCGCATCCGATGCAGCCGCGAGCACGAATGTCGTGCTCGACGGTGCGAAGGCGGTTGCTGCCGCGATGGACGAGACCGGTGCGGCAGCCAGCGAAGCCGATGTCGCCGCGCAATCGTTGGCGGAACTTGCCGCCAACATCGATGCGAAGGTCAGCTCGCTCCTCGCGAAGTTGCGCGCGGCGTAAAAGTCAGCGCGGCCGGAAAACCTCTTCCATCTCGCGGCGGAAACGCACCGCCATGTCGTTGGCGTCGTATTCGACGTCGGTCCATTTGAGCTCTTCGCCCTCGACGACATCGCGCTTGAGCTTGACGTTGTGCGCGAGGCCGAGCGGCAGCAAGCCGCCGTCGAGCGAACGCTGCGCGCTCGCCTGCTTGCCCCACACACAATAACCGCCCTCGCCGTCGAGGAATTCGCCGGCTTTCAGCGCGCGCTTCGTGGTCGCGACGACGTCGGAGCGGAAGCCGGTGGCGACGCCGGTCGGCTCTTTGCGCAGCGCCGCCGAGGCAACCGAAACGCCGAGTTCAAGCCCGATCATGTGCACGGGGCGATAGAGCGCGGCGAAGCGTCCGCTCTGATCCGGAAGCAGATGATACTCCGAGAAGCAGCGGCGGGCGTATTCGGTTTCGCCTTCGAACACGACGTAAGTGCCCATCGCGAGGTGATGCGGCACGTCCTTTCCGTCGCGCGTAACTGACGAGACGACTTCGGTGACGCCTTCGCGCTCGAGCGTGCCACCGTCGCTTTTTGGTTTGCAGATGTCGGCGAGTTCGAAGCGCGATGCCGGCGGGAAGGCAAGGCCGCCGGATTGCGGCGAGAGGCCGGTCGCGTTGCACACGGCCGTCATCTCGATGCCCGACTTGGTGCCGTCGATGAAGGAGTTGAACATCTTCGGATTGATCGAATTGCGGTCTGTGATTTTGAGATACTTGTCGAGAATGTCCCACACGGTCGAGGGATTCGACGCGTGATAGTGCGGCTCGTAGCGTGTGCCTTTGCCGGCGGAGATCACTTTGAAGCCGCAAGTGCGCGCCCAATCGATATGCTCGCAGATGAGCGCCGGCTGATCGCCCCACGCCATGCTGTAGACGACACCCGCGGCCTGTGCGCGCTGTGCCAGCAGCGGGCCCGCGAGCGCGTCGGCTTCGACGTTGACCATGACGACGTGCTTGCCGTTGCGAAAAGCATCGAGCGCATGCGCGATGCCGGCGCTCGGCACGCCGGTCGCCTCGACGATGACCTCGACGCGCGGATCGGCAATCAGTGCCGCCGCATTGTCGGAGACGAACGTCTTGCGCTGCGCGATCGCGTCATCGAGCGAGGTCACGTCATACTGTGCGTTCGGCCAGCCGGCGCCGCGCAACTGCGCATGCGCGCGCTCGACGTTGAGGTCCGCGATGCCGACGACGTGGATGCCTTTGGTCAATCGCGCTTGCGAGAGGAACATCGTGCCGAATTTGCCGGCGCCGATAAGGCCGACCGTAACCGGGCGACCGGCGCTCTCGCGCGCCATGAGGAGATGACTGAGATTCATTCTTGTTTTCCTTGCGTGTCAGGCGTTGAAAGCGATCTGCGCCTTCATGGCTTGGCTGCGATCGTTGGCGATACGGAATGCATCTTCGGCGCGGTCGAGCGGCACCGTGTGCGTGATGAGCGGTTTCACGTCGATGAGGCCTTGCTGCATCATGCGGACCGCGACAGCGAATTCCTCGTGGAAGCGGAACGAGCCGCGCAGCTCGATCTCTCTTGCGGTGATCTGTTGCATCGGCACCGTCATGTCGCCGCCGATGCCGAGCTGGACGATGACGGCGCGCGGGCGTAGCGCGGGGACTGCGGCGGCGAGCGCGGGAGCTGCACCCGAGCACTCGAACAGAACGCCGAAGCTTCCTTTGTTGGCCGCATAAGGCGTCAGCGCATCCGGCTGCGTCTTCATGTTCAGCGCATGATTGGCGCCGACCTTGCGGGCGAGCGTGAGCGGGAAGTCCGCCAGATCGGTGGCGACGATTTCGGCGGCGCCGGCGCGACGCGCCGAGAGAATTGCGAGCACGCCGATCGGGCCGGAGCCGGTCACCAGCACGCGCTTGCCGACAAGCGATCCGGCCAACCGCGTCGCATGAAGCACGACGGCGAGCGGTTCGGCCATTGCGGCCTCGCCGGCGGACAATCCGTCGGCCGGAACGCATTGCGGCGCATCGGCGATCAGCACTTCGCGGAAAGCGCCCTGGACGTGCGGGAACGGCAGTGCCGAACCGTAGAAGCGCATGTTGAGACAATGGATGCGCAGGCCCTCGGCGCAATACTGGCAATGTCCACATGGGCGCGACGGCGAGACCGCGACGAGCTGGCCGACCTTCAGGTTCGCGACATTGGCGCCGAGCTTGGTGATGCGGCCGGAGACTTCGTGGCCGAGTATCATCGGCTCACGCAGTTTGATCGTGCCGATGGCGCCGTGATTGTAATAATGCAGGTCAGAGCCGCAGACGCCGCCCATCGCCATCGCGATCTCGACCTGGTCGGCGCCGAGCGCTTCCGGCTCGCGCTCCTCGATCCGCAAATCCTTCGCCTTGTGAATGACAATCGATCGCACCGGCGTCTTCTCCCGCGGCCCTGTTGTTGCGAGCCTCCCCGATACCTCCTACAGACGAGAGCAGGTCGCAAGAAAAAACCGGAGGAACGCGTGGCGAACGCATCGCAGCTATTCGATCTCAGCGGCAAGACCGCATTGGTGACCGGTTCCTCGCAAGGGATCGGGCTTGCGCTGGCGAAGGGGCTGGCCGACGCGGGGGCCGCCGTTATCGTCAACGGGCGCGATGCCGGTAAGGTCGAGGTGGCAGCGAAAGAGCTGAAGGGCGCGAAAGTGTATCGGCTTGCGTTCGACGTTGCGGACTATGCGGCCGCGAAAGCCGCGGTCGATGGGTTCGAGGCGAGCCAAGGGCCGATCGATATCCTGGTCAACAATGCGGGCATCCAGATCCGCGGGCCGCTCGACGAGTTTGCGACGGAGGATTTCGAGCGGATTTTGCGAACCAACATTTCGAGCGTTTTCAATGTCGGGCAGGCGGTGGCGCGCCACATGATTAAGCGGCAGGCCGGTAAGATCATCAACATCGCGTCGGTGAATTCGATGCTAGCGCGGCCGACGATCGCGCCTTACACGGCGACGAAGGGCGCGGTCGCCAATCTGACCAAAGGGATGGCGACGGATTGGGCGAAGCACGGCCTCAACGTCAACGCGATTGCGCCGGGATATTTCGCGACGCCGCTGAACAAAGCGCTGATCGACAATCCGGAGTTCAACACCTGGGTCGAAAAGCGCACGCCGGCCGGACGCTGGGGCGAGCTGCACGAACTTGCAGGCGCTTGCGTATTCCTCGCATCGGCAGCGTCGAGTTTCGTCAACGGCCACGTGCTCTATGTCGACGGTGGGATGACGGCGTCGGTTTGAGTGCGATAGGTTCGCGCAAAGTTCTGAACAAATATGGAGGTCGCTATGGCGCCGTTGAAGATCGGTTTCGTCGTTTTCCCGAAGATCACGCAGCTCGACATGACAGGGCCGCTGCAAGTGTTCGCGTCTCTGCCAGAGCGAGAGTTGCATCTCGTATGGAAAAATAAGGAGCCGGTCGTTAGCGATTCGGTTTTGGCGATTCCGCCGACGACCACATACGACGAATGTCCGCAGCTTGACGTCATCTGTGTGCCGGGTGGTTCGGGCGCCGACGATCTGCTCAACGACGAAGAGACGCTCGCGTTTCTGCGGCGGCAGGCGCCGGGCGCGCGTTACGTCACGTCGGTCTGCACGGGTTCGCTCGTGCTCGCCGCAGCCGGATTGCTGAAGGGGTATCGCGCGGCGACGCATTGGACCGCGCGGGATAATCTCGCGTCTTTCGGCGTCGAGGTGTCGACCGAGCGGGTTTGCGTCGACCGCAATCGCGTCACGGGCGGCGGGGTCACGGCGGGCATCGACTTCGCGTTGATGCTGGTGTCGCTGATTTACGATCGCGCGACGGCGGAAGCCATACAGCTGCGCATCGAATACAATCCGGCGCCGCCGTTCGACGCCGGATCGCCGGATCGCGCACCTGCGGCTGTGGTCGCAGGATTTCGCGAGAGAGCCGCACCGTTCAAGGCGCGGCGCAATGCGCTGGTCGCGGAGGCTGTGGCGAAGCTTTAGCAGCAGCCGATCGCCGCAGTCCGAACGGTGCACGCAGCAGCGGGACGCGGCGAACGATTTCGTACGTGATGGCGCAGCAAAACGCGGTGCCGATGACGATCGCGGCGAATTCCGTGAACGCCGGCAGCGCGAAGGGCTTCAGCCACACCGCGAGTGCGATCAGCGCGGTTTGATGCACGATGTAATATGGGAAGATCGCGTCGGTGAGATAGCGGCGCACCGGGCCATCGCTGCGGCCGAGGTAGCGACGGCCGAAGCCGAGAATCGTGAGTGTCGCGGTCCATTCGTTGATGCCGTAAGTGAAAGCGCCGAGCGTCGGAAAGCCTTTGCCGCGCAGCGCGATGAAGGCGACATAGCTCGCGACCGCAAGGCTCAGCGCCGGCCAACGCAGGCGTTCGATGATGTCCAAGGCGCGATCCGAGCGCGCGATGACGAAGCCGATTGCGAACATCGTGAAATAAAGCGCGTGGCCATACGGATCGTCGAATAGCGCGCGCGTCATCGGGTATTGCGAGAGCGTCAGGCGGTACGCGATGAGGAGCGCAATCGGGACGACGATGAGCCGCAACGGTGTGACATGCCGGTCTGCGAGGCCCTCGATGGCGTTCAGCCCGCGAGGCGATAGTGCAACAACGGCCGCGACCAGCGTGTAGACCCAGAGATAAACGACGAACCACAGATGGTTCCAGGTCGGCAGGATGAGGCCGGTCTTAACGCCGGAGGGCGTCCGGTACATGTGCATCCAGCCAAGGTAGTCGTGGAGATAGAAGTCGAGGAAGCTGCCCGTGAAGCCGTATTTGGCCGCGACCTCGAAGTAGCTCTGCGGCGGCACGATCACCAGCATGCCGAACAACAGCGGTATCAAAAGGCGGGCGGAGCGCTGGCGGGCGAAGCCGCCGGCCGTAACCTTCTGCAGCATGAAGCGGCTGGCAACGCCCGAGATGAGGAACAACAGCCCGAGCCGCCACGGATTGACCGCCAGCATCAGCGGTTCGAGGGCGGGGCCCGCGTGGACGCTCTTCACGTGGAAGGTCCAGGGTACGTAGAGCATCCCGACGTGGTAGAGGATGAGCAGGCCGAAGGCGGCGATGCGGAGCCAGTCCAAATCGATGCGGCGTTCGGCGATTTGATCGGTTTTCATTGTGGTTCTCTTGGCGCATGTCCCGAATTGATGCCGAAACGAAGCCAGATGGGAGCGAATCCGTCGATCCGGCACGGGGCGAAGCTGCCGCGCGCGGTGACGGAAAGGCAGGCGCTGGGACGAATGAACGGCTTTCCGGGACGAATTTCGGACGCGAATCGGACGAACGGCGCCGTGTTTCGCTGATCTACGGCGCGATCGCGCTGATCACCTTCGCGGTAACGACGATGAACGCGCTGTCGCAGCAGGCCGACATCGCGCGCTTCTCCGGCCGGACGATCGAAGCGTGGAAGCCGTTCGTCTGGGAATGGACGAGCGGGCTGACGATCGTCGCGCTGGCGCCGCTGGTCCGGCGTCTCGTGCTATGGACGCTCGCGAACCGGCCGCTCGTGCTGAAGATCGCGGCGCATGTTGTTGGGGCAGCCGGATTTCTGTTCGCGCATATCGCCGGGTTGGTCGTGCTGCGAAAAGCGATCTACGCGATGGCGAGCGCCGAGCCGTATGTCTATGCGTTCAGCACGAGCAACATTCTCTACGAGGCTCGAAAGGATGCGATCCTCTACGCGCTGCTCGCCGTCGTCTTTTATGCGGCGCGCCGGTTGGGGCTGGATCAACCATCGAAAATCGTCGCGGTCGCGCAAGGCGATCAAATTCCCCGTGAGCTCTGGTTACGCGACGGCAGTACGAATGTGCGCGTCGATCCCGCGGACATCGTCTCCGTCGCGTCGGCCGGCAACTACATCGAATACGGCATGGCGGATGGTGCGAAGCATCTCATTCGCGGCACTTTGCAGGCCGAAGAGGAGCGCCTTGCGCGGTTCGGCCTCGTGCGGGTTCACCGCACGCGGCTTGTCAACGCGAAGCGGTTGCGCCGCGTGACGACGCTTAGCTCAGGCGGCTTCGAGGCCGAGATGGATACGGGCGAGATTATTGCCGGTAGCCGCAGTTACCGCGATCGGGTGAGTGTGCTTGTTACGCGTTGAGCCCGAACGTTCGATCGTGGTCATCCCGGCAGAGCGGGCGCGGAGCGCCGTGAGGGCCGGGATCCATAACCCCTGCGCTGCATTGGGTGAAACGGAGTATCGATTCCGGGCTCGCGATTGCGCTGCGCGCTTCGCGAGCTTTGCGCAACGCGCCCCGGAATGACCAGCTTCGAGTTAAGCCAGCCACCACACGACAAGCGCGCCACCGATAAGACCGGCCGCGAACAATCCGGCCCACAGGCCGAGCCGTTTCTCGATGATCTCGCGCGCCGCCGGACCGTAGCGGTGCAGCAGGAATGCGAGGATGAAGAACCGTGCGCCGCGCGTGATGACCGAAAAGAGAATGAACAGCGGCAGGCTGTACCCCGCGAAGCCGGACGTGATCGTCACCAGCTTGTACGGGATCGGCGTCAGGCCCTTGAGCAGGATGATCCAGGCGCCCCATTGCGCATAGGCGGCGCGAAATTCTTCCGCGCGAGATCCGTAGCCATACGCCTTGATCACCAGCGCGCCGACCGAGTCGTACAGCAAGAGACCGATGAAATAGCCCAAGATCCCGCCAAGCACCGACGCAATCGTGCAATAGGTCGCGTAGACATAGGCGCGATCCGGACGCGCCAGCGCCATCGGCACCAGCATCGCGTCAGGCGGTATCGGGAAGAACGAGCTCTCGGCAAACGACACGCCGGCGAGCGCCCATTTGGCGTTCGGCTTCTCGGCAAGGCCGATGCACCAATCATAAAGTCGCTTGATCATTCAGACTCCCGAATCCGTCGGGAGCCTTATAGCGGCTTTTCGTTCCGCGAATATTGCTGCGGCGATAAAGCGCGCGCTCTCGAATTATCGCTTGCGGATGCGCCGCGTTTCGAGCGCAACGACCTTACCGCGCTTCTCGGTCTCAGGCTGCGGTTGCTTCGGCAGCTTCTCGGCGAGACCCATCAGGCGCTCGCGCCGTGCCATCTCGCGCCACACTTCCTGCGGCTTGATGCCAACGGCGACCCAAAGCACGACGAGATTGTAGATGAGATCGGCGCTTTCAAGGACGACGGCGTCTTTGTGGCCGTCGACCGCATCGATGACGACTTCGACGGCTTCTTCGGCCAGCTTTTTGGCGGCTTTGGCGCGTCCCTGGCGCAGCAGCCGCGCGGTGCGCGACGACTCTGGGTCTGCAGTCCGGGCGGCGAGAACGGCCGCATGCAGGCGATCGACCGAATCAGTCATGCTTTCAGAATAGACTTTTTTACCAGCCAAGGGTTAACTTCCTAAAATAAGCAACTTTGGGGTTAATCAGCCGTCGACGCCGGAGCAATATTTCCGGTGGTTCGTCGTAATGCGAGATCATCCAACGCCTGGGTGACGGCGTGATGAAACTCGGTCTCAGGAATATCGCCGATCGCGGCTTGAAGCTTTGTGCCGTCGATACGATTGGGTCGTTTCCACAAATGCGAAACCTCGACGATCTCGCGCCAGTTGGCGATGAACGGGCTGCCGAGCCACAGCATGAACCACGGGAAGGATCGCCGCTTGAGGCCCTTCTGCATAGCGGCGCGGATCGCCGCCAAGAGTTCGAAGCCGCTCGCCGGGTGGCCGGGGAAACCGAATACGGCGTGCTGTTCGAGCGTGTCGCGCTTCTCGGCGAGTTTGACGAATGTCTCGGCGAGGTCGGGCAAGTAGGCCCAGGCATGCGGGACGAGCAACGGTCCCGGATAACGCACCACGCCGAGATCGACATCGCGCGCGATGACGAGATCGAACCACGATCCGAAATTCGTGCCGCCGAAGAAATCTCCGGCGCGCAACGTGATCGTGCGCGCACTCGACACGGCGATTTTTTGTTCGACGGCGAGGCGGAGTTTTCCCTTGCGGCTCTGCGGATGCATCGGCGTCGTCTCGTCGATCTCCGGCGGCATATCCTTGCCGTAGACGAAGAGATTGCCCGGCAGCATCAGCGTCGCGCCGGTCGCTTCGGCGGCCGCGATCGCGACAGCATTCTGCGGCAGAATTTTTGCGGGCCATTGTCCGAACGGAAAGTTGACGGCGTTGAGAATGACGCTCGCACCCTTCGCGGCCGCGAGGACGTCTTCATCATCGAGTGCGTCGCCTTGGATCACGGTCGTGCCTTCGGCCGCGCGCATGTCCGCGCCGGCCCGGACAAAGCTGATGACGTCCCAACCGGCGTCGCGAAATGCTTTCGCGCAAGCTTTGCCGAGGCGGCCGGCGGCGCCGAGGATGAGGATTTTTTCTGTCAACGTTCGACTCTCTAAAGCTTGTTTGGAATTGCGGCGGACTTTTTAGAATCCAGGCGCAATCAAGACGCCGTCATTGCGAGGAGGCGCGGAGCGCCGACGCGGCAATCGAGTTCTTTTTCCCAAAGGTTCTGGATTGCTTCGTCGCGGTTGGCACCGCTCCTCGCAATGACGACGGTAGGGCATTGATTTTATCGTCACGCGTTAGCGCCGCGCAGCGCGCGGTCGAGATCGTTGAAGAGATCGTCAGCGTCTTCGAGGCCGGCCGACAAGCGCAGCAGATCGGGCGGGCACGGCGAGCCGGCGCCTTCGATTGATGCGCGATGTTCGATCAAGCTCTCGACGCCGCCGAGCGAGGTTGCGCGCTTCCACACTTCGACGCGCGCGGCCGCATCGATCGCGGCCGCTTCGCCGGCCTTGACGCGCACCGACAGCATGCCGCCGAAGCCGCCCTGCATCTGCTTCACGGCAATCGCGTGATCCGGGTGGCTGGCGAGTCCAGGATAGAGGACTTCGGCGATTAGCGGATGCTTGGCAAAACGCGCCGCAAGATCGGCAGCTGTTTCGCACGCTGCGCGCACGCGAACGTCGAGCGTGCGCAAGCCGCGCAGCAACAACCACGCTTCGAACGGCCCGAGGATCGCGCCATGACGTGCGCGCACGTTGCGGATCGATTGCCAGAGCGGATCGTCGGCGCGCGCGGTGGCGAGCGCGCCCGCGATGATGTCGGAATGTCCGTTGAGGTACTTCGTCGCCGAATGCATCACGATGTCGGCTCCGTGTTCGATCGGCCGCGTCAGCAGCGGCGTTGCGGCGGTAGAGTCGATCGCAAGCTTCGCGCCGGCGTCATGCGCGATCTTGGCGACGGCTGCAATATCGGTGATCGTCCACAGCGGATTGCCGGGGGTCTCGATCCAGATCAGCTTCGTCTTGCCGGGCTTGATCGCAGCTTTGATGGCTGCCGTGTCCGTCATGTCGACAGTGTCGACCGTATAGCCGTAACGCGGGGCGTCATTAAGCATCCAGTGGCGGAGCGCCCAGTACATCACCTTCGGCGCGAGGATATGCGCTCCGGCCTCAAGTGCCAGAATCACCGATGTCGCAGCCGCCATGCCGGAGCCGAGCAACAGCGCCTCGGGCGCGCCTTCGAGCGCCGCAATGACACTTTCGGCCTGGCGCACCGTCGCGTTATCGGGACGGCCGTAGATGTAGCCGGTGCGATACTGATTGTCCGGATCGCGCAGGAATGTCGACGCGACATGCACGGGCGGCACGATCGCGTGCGTTTCGGGGTCGATTGCGCCCATGGCCTGAGCGGCAAGGGTTCGGGGCTTTAGCGGCGGTTTGGCCATATGATACTCGGGATCGGAACTGCAGGTTGTGGCGTTGTAGCACCGGATCCGCAGAGGTGAACCCCATGACGATGACGCACGACAATCCCTCACCGCGCCGCTGGGGCATTCTGATTCTGCTGCTGGCGGTGGTTTTCGCCGTTTCGGCGGCCGGATCGTGGGTCACGCTGCCGAAAATCTCGACGTGGTACGCCGGGTTGACCAAGCCGAGCTTTAATCCGCCGTCCTGGGTTTTCGGGCCGGTTTGGACCACGCTCTACGCCATGATGGCGGTCGCCGCCTGGCGCGTCTGGATCGCGGATCGCGCCGACGGCGCGGAGCGCCAGATGGCGCTGGCGTTCTTCTGGCTGCAACTCCTGCTCAATGCGATCTGGTCGCCGGTGTTCTTCGGGCTGGAGCGGCCGGGCCTTGCGCTGATCGTCATCGTGGTGATGTGGCTCGCGGTCGCAGCGACGACCGTGCGGTTTTTCCGCATCGATCGTGTAGCCGGATGGCTTTTCGTGCCTTATCTGTGCTGGGTGAGCTTCGCGACGGTGTTGAACGCCGCGATCTTTAGGCTCAACTGAATTCGGAGTTTCCGTGGCGTCAGCAATGCAGCAGTTTCTCGTGCCGATCGCGATCGGCGCGGTGGCGGTGGTTCTCCTGCTCGGCCTGTTCAACATGGCGCGGGGCGGATCGCCGAACACGTCGCAGAACTTGATGCGCTGGCGTGTTATCCTGCAGTTCATCGCCCTGGTCATCATCATGGCGACGCTGTTCGTGATGGGACGTTAGCGGAGCAACGTAGACGTGGTCGTTCTCAATAAAATCTACACACGCACCGGCGATCAAGGCACGACAGCTCTCGGCACCGGCGAGCGTCGCAAGAAATATGATCTGCGCATCGAGGCATATGGCACGCTCGACGAACTCAACGCGGTGCTTGGCATCGTGCGTCTGCACACGGCGAGCGACAAAGCCTTCGATGCCGGGCTTGGGCGCATTCAGAACGATCTCTTCGATGTCGAGGCGGACCTCTGCATGCCGGACGACGGAAAGTCCGCCGGCAAAGGCCCCGCCGGACAGCGGCTCACGGTGACCGATGCGCAGGTCGCGTGGCTCGAGGGCGAAATCGACCGGCTCAACGAGAACCTGCAGCCGCTGCGCTCTTTCATTCTGCCGGGCGGCAGCGAAATCGCAGCTTATTTGCACCTCGCACGCACGGTGTGCCGGC
The DNA here is from genome assembly GCF_002355335.1 of Variibacter gotjawalensis. GTDB lineage: Bacteria > Pseudomonadota > Alphaproteobacteria > Rhizobiales > Xanthobacteraceae > Variibacter > Variibacter gotjawalensis. Next base: position 537,264 of record NZ_AP014946.1, on the reverse strand, counting down.
GCGGCGAGCGTGTGATGGTCGAACTCGCCGATAGTCCGGGCGAGCCGGTCACATCTGCTGCGCTCAAATACATCAATCGGCTGTCGGATTATCTCTTCGTCGCCGGCCGCTACGCCAACGACAACGGCGCGCGCGACGTGCTGTGGCAGCCTGGGCAGAACCGATAGTCATGCGCATGCTCGCCGGCGTCGTCATCGCGGTGCTGGCGGGCTCGCCGGCATTCTCCGATCCGCTCAGCGACCTCACGCGCGGTGGGCGCGATGCCTGTTTCCAGCGCGTCTATGATGCGGCGCATCTGGCGAAAAATCCGCGCCAGCAGGTGACGACCATGACGGTCTGGCTGAACGGCAAGACGGGCAGCATGCGCGGCGGCAATATGGGCCTGTCGGTGACGCGGCGGAGCGATCAGGCGCCGCTGTTCCTCTCGGGCGACTGTAGCTGGTCCACTTTCGACAAACCGCCCGAATGGGTTTCGACGTTCCGGAAGCGCGCGGGCGGCGGCTGTGTCACGTCCGCGGTGCCGGATGTTTTTCCGGACGTCAGCAGCGCCGAAGAAGGCGGCGCGATGCTGCTCGATCCGGCACCGGACGGGCGCAGCATGATGGTGCATCTCGACGAAGCGCAGTCGATGGTGACGCGTGCCAAGCGCGGCGATGCGATTTCGCTGAAGTTCGGCAAGGACGACCGCGTGTTTCGTCTGACGGCAACCGATCTTACGGCTTGCGATGCCATTAAGGACGCGGTCTCCACCATGGAGCCGAAGTAATCGCGGATTGCCTTTGCGGATCAGTGCGATGGAACCGGGCGCGCCGCATAATTGTTCCTTGTTCGACCGCGACCGTTCCGCGTAAACTCGGACGGGTAGACAATTCGCCGCGCACGCAACGCGGTAAGTCTTTGCATGCATTGACACTCTAATGTCGCGGCCTTTAGGTTGCGCGGCCTTTTCGCATTGCGTCCGGGGAGAGAATTGAGATCATGAAGGTATTGGTGCCCGTCAAGCGGGTGGTCGACAAGGACATCAAGATCCGCGTCAAAGGCGATGGTTCGGGCGTCGAGCTCGCCAACGTCAAGATGTCGATGAACCCATTCTGTGAGATCGCTGTCGAAGAAGCGATCCGCTTGAAGGAAGCCGGCAAGGCAACCGAAATCATCGTCGTGTCGATCGGTGCGCAGCAGGCGCAAGAGACGATCCGCACAGGTCTCGCCATGGGCGCCGACCGCGGCATCCTGGTCAAGGTCGATGGCGCGGTCGAGCCGCTGACCGTCGCCAAGATCCTGAAGGCCGTGGCGGATGAAGAACAGCCGGGCATCATCATTCTCGGCAAGCAGGCGATCGACGACGACGCCAACCAGACCGGCCAGATGCTGGCGGCTCTGCTCGGCTGGTCGCAGGGCACGTTCGCATCGAAACTCGAAATCGACGGCGACAGCGTGACGGTGACGCGCGAAGTCGACGGCGGTCTGCAGACCGTGAAGCTGAAGGGACCGTCTGTCGTCACGACCGACCTGCGTCTCAACGAGCCGCGCTACGCGTCGCTGCCGAATATCATGAAGGCGAAGAAGAAGCCGATCGCGGACAAGACCGCGGCAGATTACGGCGTCGATCCGGCGCCACGCCTCGAAGTCGTCAAGACGGCCGAGCCGCCGAAGCGTTCGGCTGGCGTCAAGGTCGGGTCCGTGGCCGAACTCGTCGGCAAGCTCAAGAACGAAGCCGGGGTGATCTGATGGCCACGCTGCTGATTGCTGAACACGACAATACGAACGTCAAAGACGCGACCAATAAGGCGATGTCCGCCGCGAAGGATCTCGGCGGCGACGTGCATGTGCTGGTCGCCGGCAAGGGCTGCCGCGCTGCCGCCGAAGCCGCCGCGAAGATCGATGGCGTTGCCAAGGTGCTGATCGCCGACGGCGATGCGTATGATCACGAGCTTGCCGAGCCGATGGCGGCGCTGATCGTCGCGCTCGCGCCGAATTACGACGCGATCGTTTCGCCGGCGACGACGAACGGCAAGAACTTCATGCCGCGCGCAGCCGCACTGCTCGACGTGATGCAGATTTCCGAAATCATTAAGGTCGTCGCGCCGGATACGTTCGAGCGTCCAATTTATGCCGGCAACGCGATCCAGACCGTGAAGTCGAAGGATCCGAAGAAGGTCATCACGGTGCGCACCGCGAGCTTCCAGGCGGCCGGCAACGGCGGCTCGGCCTCGATCGAAGACGCAACCGCCGGCGACAATCCGGGCCTGTCGAGCTTTGTCGGCGAAGAGCTGTCGAAGAGCGATCGTCCGGAGCTCACGTCCGCGAAGATCATCATCTCGGGCGGCCGCGCGATGCAGAACCGCGAGAACTTCACGAAGTATATCGAGCCGGTGGCCGACAAGCTCGGCGCCGCGATGGGCGCTTCGCGCGCCGCGGTCGATGCGGGCTACGCGCCGAACGATTGGCAGGTCGGTCAGACCGGCAAGGTCGTTGCTCCGGAGCTGTATATCGCGGTCGGCATTTCGGGCGCGATCCAGCATCTTGCCGGCATGAAGGACTCCAAGGTGATCGTTGCGATCAACAAGGACGAAGAAGCGCCGATCTTCCAGGTCGCCGATTACGGCCTTGTCGGCGATCTCTATCAGATTATGCCGGAGCTCGACGCCGAGCTCGGTAAGGTCAAGTAACTGACGCGCGCGCCACCACGGCGCGCGTTTTTCTTCGGCGGCGCGTGGCAACACGACCAGGAAACACATGGCTAAGATTAAGAATGTCGGCGTGATCGGTGCGGGCCAGATGGGGATCGGCATCGCGCATGTCTGCGCACTCGCCGGCTTCAACGTGAAGCTCAACGACGTGTCGCTCGAGCGCGTCAATTCGGGTCTGGCGACCATCAACGGCAATATGGCGCGTCAGGTTTCGAAGAACGCCATCAGCGAAGACGAGCGCAAGGGCGCCCTCGGCCGCATCACGGCGGCCGGCATGCTCGAAGATCTCAGCGACAGCGATCTCGTCATCGAGAGCGCGATCGAGAATGAAGAGCTCAAGCGCAAGCTGCTCTCCGATGTTTGCCGCGTGCTCGGTCCGGACGCCGTCGTCGCGACGAATTCATCGTCGATCTCGATCACGCGTCTTGCCTCGGCGACCGATCGCCCTGAGCGCTTCATCGGCATTCACTTCATGAATCCGGTGCCCGTGATGGAGCTGGTCGAAGTCATTCGCGGTATCGCGACGGACGACGCGACGTTCGACACCGCTAAGGGATTCGTCAGCGCGCTGCAGAAGAAGATCGCAGTCGCGGAGGATTTCCCGGCCTTCATCGTCAATCGCATCCTGCTGCCGATGATCAACGAGGCGATCTACACGCTGTATGAAGGCGTCGGTAACGTCGAGGCGATCGACACCGCGATGAAGCTCGGTGCGCATCACCCGATGGGGCCGCTCGAACTCGCCGACTTCATCGGCCTCGATACGTGCCTCTCGATCATGCAGGTGCTGCACGAAGGCCTCGCGGACTCGAAGTATCGCCCGTGTCCGCTGCTGGTGAAGTATGTCGAGGCCGGTTGGCTCGGCAAAAAGGCGCAACGTGGCTTCTACGACTATCGCGGCGAGAAGCCGGTCCCGACGCGGTAGCATTTCTCCTTCAATTTTCGGCCGGCTTTTCGAGGCGGCTTTCATGACAGTTCGTAACCGCAGTTTTTGGCTGCGCGTGTGTTTCGGTGTGCTTGCCGTCCTTCTGGTTCCGCGCGCGGGTTATGCCACGGAGGCAGGCCTTCGTAGTTACACGGTGCCGGTCTCGGCATCGAATCCCGAACCGATTTCCGTCGTGCTCATCTATCCGACGCAAGCGCCCGCGCGCGATATCGCGATGGGCCCTTTCACGCTGCGGGTCGCAATCGGCGCGGCTCCGGACGCGAAGACCAAGGGTCTCATCGTTCTCAGCCACGGCACCGGCGGTTCGGAGCTCGGTCACGGCAGCCTCGCGATTGCGCTCGCGCGCAGCGGCTATCTTGTCGCGGCGCTTCGGCATCCGGGCGACAACTGGCAGGATCGATCCGTATGGCAGCGTTCGGCGGGCGCATTGTTTACCGAGCGGCCGCGTCACATCGCGAATGTCGTCGACGCCTTGCTCAGCGACCCCGAGTGGAAGGCGCGTATCGCGGCTGACGAAAAAGGCCCGCGCGTCGGTGCGCTGGGACACTCCGCAGGCGGCTACACGGTGGTCGCGGCCGCGGGCGGGCGTGTCGACCTCGCACTGATCTCGGCGCATTGCGCGAAGGAGCGCGAGGCCGATCCGATTTTCTGCGGGATGGGCGGCAGCAATGATCCGGCGCGCGCCGTGCCCGTCGTCGAGACGAAGGCTGACCCGCGCGTTCGTGCCGTTGTGGCGATGGCGCCGCTCGGCGTGATGTTCACGGCGGACTCGCTTGCATCAATCAAAGTGCCGACACTGATTTACGCCGCCGAGAAGGATCGCTGGCTGGTGCCGCGCTTCCATGCCGAATGGATCGCGAAGAATATCCAGGGCGTCGCGTTCAAGCCGGTGCCGAATGCGTGGCATTTTGCCTTCATGGATCGGCCGAGTTTTCCGATCCCGTCGCCGGATGGCGATGCAGCGGCCGATCCGCCGGGCTTTGATCGTGCCGCGCTGCTCGCGAACTTGGCCGATGAGATCCCGGCGTTCTTCGACAAGGCGTTCGATAAATAGTCAGGCGGCTGCGGCGTGTTTGCGCCGCGTCAGCCATTGCCACGGCCGGCCGTCGATCGCGGCGAGGCCGAGCGCGATGATCGCCATGCCGGCGAAGTGACGCCATGCGAGTTGTTCGCCAAGCACGAGCGAACCGAGCAGGATCGCGCTGATCGGGATCAGCAACGTCACCAGCATCAGGTTGGTGGCGCCGGCGCGGCGCAGGATACGGAAGAAAATGAGATACGCAGCGGTCGTGCACAGCGCGCCGAGCAAGAACAGAGCGGCGAGCGCCGTGTTCGACGGCAGCGGCAATGTCCACGGACGATCGACGATGACCACGAGCGGCAGCAGCATGATGCTCGCCGATGTCATCTGCCCGGTCGCCGTGATGACGGGCGGGATGTTGTGGAAGCGCCGGCCATAGATGCCGGATATCGCGTAGAAGATTCCAACCAGCAGCATCACGATTTGCGCAACGACATTCTTGCCGAGATCGCCGATGAGGTCGGGGCCGATCATCAGCACGACGCCCGAGAATCCGATGAGCACACCGGCGATGCGGCCCGGCGTGAAGCGTTCGTCGGTGGTGAAAAAATGCGCGATCAGCACGGTGAAGAGCGGCGTCGTCGCGTTGAGGATGGCGGTGAGGCCGCTCGAAATGTATTGCTGGCTCCACAGGATCAGGCTGAACGGGATCACATTGTTGAGGAGGCCCATGCCGGCGAGCGCCAGCCACGCGGCGCGCGTGCGCGGCATCGATTGGCGCATGATCTTTGCGATGAGATAGAGCCAGATCGCGCCGCCGAAGACGCGCGAGAACGCGACCGTGAGTGGCGGCAGTTCGTTGACGGCGAGTTTGTTGAAGAGAAACGATCCGCCCCAGATCACCGACAGCAGAAACAGAAGCGCCCAGTCGGAGCCGGACATCGTGCGGCTTGTCGCCATAGAACCTCGCGGAACAATTGCGCCGCGAGATGACCCGATGTGTGGCTGACACACAACCCGATTTCTGCGGGTCAGCGACGTCCGCGCCTCACGCTACGCCACGAACGCGATGAACGGGCGCGACGTAGCGGAGGCAATCTGCACCGCCTTGCCGCAAAGGGGTCCGTGCGGGACGACACAGCTACGCGAGTTGGTCGCAGCGATGCGCGATGACGTTCAGCGGTGCGACGGAAAGACATGGGCGGGATTGCTTCCGCCCCGGCCGATATTGCCGTGGTCGCTGGCGCAGAGCTCAGATGAACGCGAGGTCTTCGGTGTTGAGGCTGTAGCCGTTGCCGAACTTGGCGATCGCGTGGAAACTTTCCGCATACGTCACGCCATACATCGAAGCAGTATCGATCTCGTAGAGAATGTGCGTATCCGTGTCGAAGAAGAGCTTGTCGCTGAGATTGACGTTGCCTTGAAGGAAGCCGCTGGCCGACAGTTTGCCACGCGCGAGCTCCCCGTCAGTGCCTAGTGCATTGCGCTCCGTGATACCCTGGATCACGAGAAAGTCGCGAGCGTCGAAATCGACGATGAGATCCGTGCCGGTGTCGAGGCCGACAACGAACTGATCGACTCCTGGCTGGGGGTATCGCCCGCCACCGAAGCCGCCGCCGCTGTGGCCGCCGGCGCCGCCGCCGAAGCCGCCTTTTAGTGTGTCGTCGCCGGCGCCGCCGATCAGGATGTCGGAGCCGTAGTCGGAGCCCGTGAGGAAGTCGTTGCCGCGGCCGCCGTCCAGCGTCATGTCGATGCCATGTGCGATCACCACATCCGCAAAGTCGCTACCTGTGATCCGCTCAATATTATTGTAGGTGTCGCCGGCCGCTTCTCCGCCCAGACCTTGTCCACGCACCATGTCGACGATGACACCGGTGGAGGCGCTACCGTAAGTCACGGTATCGAAACCCGAACCGCCGAGGAAAGTGTCGGCGCCTTGACCTCCGACGAAGAAATCATTTCCAGCGCCGCCATCGAGGACATCATCGCCGGCACCGCCGAACAGTCGATCGTTGCCACTGTTACCGCGAATGGTGTCGTTGCCTGCGCCGCCATACAGAACGTCGTTCTGCTCTGTGCCTTCGACCGTGAAGCCGAGGGGGTAGATGATGACGTCGTCGACAAGAAGTTGGTTGACTTTGAGTGCCATTGTTTCTCTCCGTTGTTCCGGCGATCCGGTATGCGGATGAGTAGCTCTCAGGCCGACTTCGTTCTGTGATGGGGATCACAGAAATGCGGGTCCGGAAATTTAGCTGCCGAGCGCGGCGCGGATCAGCTTCAGCGCGTCCTCGCTCGCCCATTCGGCGGGGCCGGCCAGCGAAGCGATCTCGCAGCCCGCTGGATCGATCAGCAGCGTCGTCGGCATGCCGAAGGCTTTGCCGGCCGCTTTCAGGTCCTGAAAGACCTTGGCGGAGGGGTCCGCGTAGTAGGCGAGCTTCTCGATCTTGGTCTCGGTCAGGAAGCGCTTCGGCTTTTCGAGGTCGCGGGTGTCGATGTTGATTGCAACGACCTCGAAATCCTTCGAGCCAAGCTTCGCCTGCAGCTCATCGAGCGCCGGCATTTCCTTGCGGCAAGGGACGCACCAGGTGGCCCACAGGTTGAGTAGCACGGTGCGGCCGCGGAAATCCGCCAACGATTTCTTCTGGCCATCCGGGCTCGCGAAGGTGAGGTCCGGCATCACTTTGGTTTGCGCCGGGATGGCGACGGCAGCCACTTCGCCGCGCGCATGCGGCGCGGCCCGCTTACCGGCGGCGGAAGCGGCCATGCAGACCCCCGCATCGGCCGATTTGCGCGTCATGCCCGCTATCCCGTATACCGCCGCGGCAGCCACGCCCACGGCAAGCACCGCCACCCCCCACAGAATGGGGCGGGACCGGCGCGGAGCGGTCGGGGGCGGGGAAGCTTCAGTCATATCGTTGAAAAGCCTTCGGAATTTCTCTTATGCGAGCCGCGTCATGAGCAACAAAATGTGGGGTGGGAGGTTCGCCTCCGCGCCCGACGCCATCATGGCGGAAATCAATGCCTCAATCGACTTCGATCGTCACCTGTTCCGGCAGGACATCGCGGGCTCGAAGGCTCACGCCGCCATGCTGGCCAAGCAGGGCATCATCGCGGCCGACGATGCCCAGAAGATCACCGAGGGTCTAGATAAGATCCTGGCCGAGATCGAGGCGGGCAACTTCAACTTTCAGCGAGCGCTGGAAGACATTCACATGAACGTCGAGTCGCGGCTTGCCGAGATGATCGGTGCGCCGGCCGGGCGCCTGCACACCGCGCGCTCGCGCAACGACCAGGTCGCCACCGACTTCCGCCTCTACGTGCGCGACACTGTCGATCAGCTTGACGCGCAGCTCGCCGATTATCAGCAGGCGCTCGCCGAGCGCGCGCTGGAGCAGGCCGGCACCGTGATGCCGGGATTCACGCATCTGCAGACCGCGCAGCCGGTGACGTTTGGTCATCATCTGCTGGCTTACGTCGAGATGACGGCGCGCGATCGCGGTCGGCTTGCCGATGCGCGTAAGCGCATGAATGAATCGCCGCTCGGTGCGGCGGCTCTGGCCGGCACGTCGTTCCCGATCGACCGCCATGCGACCGCGAGCGCTCTCGGCTTCGCACGGCCGATGGCGAACTCGCTCGATGCGGTTGCGGATCGCGACTTCGTGCTCGAAGTCTTAAGCGCCGCAAGCATTGCGGCCGTGCATCTTTCGCGCTTCGCCGAAGAGATCGTGCTGTGGACCTCGCCGATTGTCGGCATGCTGAAGCTGTCGGATAAGTTCACAACCGGTTCGTCGATCATGCCGCAGAAGCGCAATCCGGATGCGGCCGAGCTGGTGCGCGCAAAGACCGGCCGCATCGTCGGTGCCCTCAATGCGCTGATGATCGTGATGAAGGGTCTGCCGCTGACTTACCAGAAGGATATGCAGGAGGACAAAGAAGGCGCGATTGACGCGCTGTCTTCGCTCTCGCTCTGCATCACCGCAATGGCCGGCATGGTGCGCGACATGCAGCCGGAGCCGGCACGCATGAAGAAGGCGGCGGGCGAAGGCTACGCGACCGCGACGGACCTTGCCGATTGGCTCGTGCGATCGCTCGGCATTCCATTCCGCCAAGCCCATCACATCACGGGCAGCATCGTCGCGGCGGCCGCGAAGGACAATCTGCCGCTGCACAAAGTGCCGCTTGCGACCATGCAGGGCGTCGAGCCGGGCATCACGGACGATGTGTTCTCGGTGCTGTCGGTGGATCGTTCGGTGAAGAGCCGAGTCTCGTTCGGTGGCACGGCGCCGTCCAACGTTAAACGTGAAGCTAAGAAGTGGTTGAAGTTGCTTGAGAAAGAGAAGAAGTAGCGGAGATGCGACAGTGCCGCGCAATGCATGTTGCGCGGCTCGCAAGTCGGCCCCGATCTGCTATGCTGTTGTTATCGCGCCGGAGTTTCGTGAGCCTCATGTCGTATCGCTTTGCCCGTCTGATCGCCGTCGTTGCCTTGCCGTTGCTGGTGGCAGCCTGCGGCGTTAAAGGACCGCTCGAGTCGCCGCTGCAGGCGCAGCTCGACGAGGAAAAGCGAGCGACCGCCGAACCGCTGCCGCAGGCAAGCCAGCCGGTTTACGGCTCGCGCGCGCCGGGCGCTGTAGGCGCAAAAGTCGGCCGCGATCTGCCGAAGAATCAGTCGACGACGGGCGCCGGCACGCAATCGGGCGCCGTCATCAATGCACCGGCCGCCCGCCAGTCGAGCCCGCTCGATTTCCTGATCAACTGACCGCCGCCTCGCCATGCATCACTTCGCGTATCGCAACGGCGTGCTGCACGCCGAAGGCGTCAGTCTGACGACGATCGCCGAACAAGTCGGCACGCCCTTCTATTGTTACTCGACTGCGACGCTGGAGCGGCACTACCACGTATTCGCGGGCGCTTTCGCTGATGTCGACGCGCTCGTTTGTTACGCGATGAAGGCGAATTCCAACCAAGCCGTGCTGCGTACGCTGGCGCGGCTGGGTGCCGGCGCAGATGTGGTTTCGGGCGGCGAACTCAAACGTGCCCTTGCAGCGGGTATTCCGCCCGAGCGCATTATGTTCTCGGGCGTCGGCAAGACCGCGCAAGAACTCGCGATGGCGGTCGACGCGGGCATCTTCTGCATCAACGTCGAGTCCGAGCCTGAGCTGCAGCAACTTTCGCAAATCGCATCTTCTAAAGGTCGGACCGTGCAGGTTTCGCTGCGCGTCAATCCGGATGTCGATGCAAAGACGCATGCGAAGATTGCGACCGGAAAATCCGAGAACAAATTCGGCATCCCGATCAGCGTCGCGCGCGACGTCTATGCGCGTGCCGCGAAATTGCCGGGCCTCAAGATCTCCGGCGTCGACATGCATATCGGCAGCCAGATCACGGACCTGCAGCCGTTCGACGATGCGTTCGCGCTGCTATCGGATTTCGTGCGCACGCTGCGCGGCGACGGACACGCGATCAGCCATGTCGATCTCGGCGGCGGGCTCGGCATTCCGTATCGCGATTCGAACGAGCCGCCCCCTCTGCCGGACGCCTACGCTTCGGTGGTGAAGAAGGCGACGCGCGATCTTGGCTGCAAGCTTGTGTTCGAGCCCGGCCGCTTGCTGGTCGGCAACGCCGGTATCCTCGTGACGAGCGTGATCTTCGTGAAGCACGGCGAGGCGCGGAACTTCGTCATCGTCGATGCGGCAATGAACGACCTCATCCGCCCGACGCTTTACGAGGCCTATCACGAGGTCATGCCGGTCGACGAGCCGAAGGGCGATGCGCCACGCATCCGTGCCGACGTGGTCGGGCCGGTGTGCGAAACCGGGGATTATCTGGCGCTCGGAAGGGATATGGCGGAACCGCGACCCGGCCAACTTCTCGCCGTGATGTCGGCCGGCGCGTACGGCGCCGTGCAGGCCGGAACGTACAATACCCGCGCATTAGTGCCGGAAATACTGGTGAATGGCGACGACTGGGCGGTGGTACGCCCACGCCTCGAAACCGACGAACTCATTGCGTTAGATCGCATTCCTGGCTGGTTGACCTAACCAAGGCGTGACCCTGGTTGGCCCGGCCCTTGCTGGTTATTCCCGGCAATCCCGTGCTAGACTGCGCCCTACCAGGAGAACGCTTTGACGGATCATGACGTCGCCCGCCGCCAGGCCGGCAGCAATGCTCCCCGCAGTTTCTTGTCGCGTGCGCTGACACGCGCCTATTGGGCGCTCACATGGGAGCGCCTCTGGCCCCGCCTTTCGCTGCTCGCAACCATCGCGGCGCTGTTCCTCGCCGTGTCTTGGGCCGGCGTTTGGCAGATGATCCCGGTCTATGGCCGTGTGGTCGTTCTCATGCTGTTTGCCGGCGCGTTTAGCGCGGCGCTGTTCCAATTCATCCGCTTCTCGCTGCCGAACCGCCGCCAAGCGCTGCAACGCGTCGATGCGTCGAGCGGTGTCGCGCACCGCCCCGCTACAACGATGACGGACCGCATCGCGGGCGGCGCCAACGACGACGGCTCCCGCATGCTGTGGGACACGCATGTCGCGCGCGCTGCGGCCTCCGCGAGCCGGCTCAAGGGCGGTACGCCGAAGCCCGGCCTCGCGCGCCTCGATCCGTTTGCACTCCGCGCGCTGGTCGCGCTGCTGCTGGTCGCCTCGTTCGTCGCGGCCGGCGGCGATCGCTGGCGGCTGCTCAAGTCCGCGTTCGACTTCCGCGGCGCCATCGCGAGCGCGAACTATCGCGTCGATGCTTGGGTGACGCCGCCAAACTACACGGGCCGGCCGCCCGTTCTGTTGGCCGGCATGCGTGCGGGCGAGCCGTTGAAAGATGCTGCGCCGGTCGCGGTTCCGGCCGGTAGCGTTGTCGTCATTCGCGCCAGCGGCGTCACGCTCGACATCGCGTCGCGCGGTGTGACCGAGGCGCCGACCGAAGAGGGCGCCGCCAAGCCGGTCGCCGGAACCACGGAGCATCGCTACACGGTTGGCGCTTCCGGCACGATCACCGTGCGCGGCGCGGGCCGAGAGATCGTCTATGCGTTTAACGCGATTCCGGATCGCGCGCCGACGATTGCGCTGGCGAAAGACCCGGAGCCACAAGCACGCGGCGCCGTGCAGCTGACCTATCGCATCGAAGACGATTACGGCGTCACCAAAGCCGAAGCAACCTTCGCGCCGAAGACGGCGCGGGCAAAAGCGCGGCCGCTCTACGGCGCGCCCACGCTTGGCCTGACCTTGCCGCAAGCGCGCACGCGCAACGGCGTCGGCCAAACGATGAAGGATTTCTCCGAGCATCCTTGGGCCGGCACTGAAGTCGTGATGACCCTCGTCGCCCGCGACGAAGGCGGCAACGAGGGAAGTAGCGAGCCGCATACTTTCGTGCTGCCGCAGCGGCCGTTCTATAAGCCGCTGGCGCGCGCGCTGATCGAACAGCGCCGCATCCTCGCGATGGATGCGGAGATGCGTGATCGCGTCGCACGCGCCTTCGATGCGCTGACGATCGCGCCGGAACGCTTCACGCCGGAAGCCGGCATTTATCTCGGCCTCCGCACGATCCATCAGATGATCGTGCGCGCGAAGAGCGATGAAGACTTGCGTGCCGCCGCCGATCGCATGTGGCAGATGGCGCTCGCGATCGAAGACGGCAACGTCTCGGACGCCGAGCAGGCGCTGCGCGCCGCGCAAGATGCGCTGCGTCAGGCGCTCGAAAACGGAGCCAGCGAAGAAGAACTCAAGCGCCTGATGGATAACCTCCGCGCCGCGCTCGAAAAATACATGCAGGCGCTGAACGAAGAGATGCGGAAGAATCCGCAGGCGCAGCGTCCGCTCGATCGCAACGCGCGCGAGATCCGTCCGCAGGATCTGCGCAGCATGCTCGACAAGCTCGAGAACCAAGCGCGCTCCGGCAACAAGGATGCGGCGCGCGCGATGCTCGATCAGCTGCAGCAGCTCCTCGAAAATCTGCAGACCGCGCGTCCCGGCCAGCAGGGCGAAGACGGCAACGACGACATGTCGGCGCTCGACGAACTCGGCGATATGATCCGCCGCGAACAGCAGTTGCGCGATCGCACGTTCGGCCAAGGCCAAGACCAGCGCCGCCAGGGACAGCGCGGGCAGCGTGGTCAACGCGGCCAACAAGGTCAGCAGGGACAACAGGGCCAGCAGGGCGAGCAGGGAGAAGGCCAGCAAGGCATGGGCGACATCCAGCGCGACCAGCAGCAGCTGCGCGAGCGCCTCGGTAAGTTGCTCGACGAGCTACGCAAGCGCCAGCAAGGCCAGCCCGGGCAAGGCGGCCAGCAGCCCGGTCAGGGCGGCGACGGCAGCAACCCTCTCGGCGAGGCTGAGCAGGCGATGCGCGAAGCCGAAGACGCACTCGGCCAAGGCGATGCAGAGGGCGCGGGACGTGCGCAGGGCCGCGCCGTCGAAGCGATGCGCCGCGGCGCCGGCAATCTCGCACAGCAGATGCAGCAGGGCGGGCCGAACGGCCAAGGTCCGAATGGCCAGCCGGGTCGCGGTCAGGCGCGCGCGAACCAGGAAACCGATCCGCTCGGCCGTCCGCTGCGTGGGCGCGATTATGGCGACGACGTCACCGTGAAGGTGCCGGGCGAGATCGACGTGCAGCGCGCACGCCGCATCCTCGAAGAGCTGCGCCGCCGCTTCTCCGATCCCGGCCGTCCGCAGCTCGAGCTCGAATACCTCGAGCGGCTGTTGAAGGATTTCTGATTAAGGCGTCGCCGTATCGCGGCCGCTGACGAAGCGGACTTGGATGTCGTGCGCGTTCGCGGGCGGTGAGGCGACGCGGGAGCGGAACGGCAGCGTCTCGCCCGGCGCCAGGGAGGTTTTTCCGGCGGCGGTGGCCCAGGTGAAGACTTCGGCGCCGCCGGCATCCAACAAAGCCATCCGCAGCTTCGGCAGGTCGACCGGTTTGCGCGTCCCGTTGGCGATCGAGCCGGTGACGACGAGGACGTCGATGCCGTCCTGTTTCTCTTGCGCGGTGCGAACATCCGCGAAAGTGAGGCCGCGCACGTTCACGGGCAACTTAAACGCGGCGTAGACCCCTGCAGTCTGCGGTGCGAGGCGCACGACGTCGACACGCATGACGACAAGCCCAACGATCGCGGCGGCAAGACTCGCTGCCGCATAAGGCCAGCGCGCGCGCTTCGGACGATCCTTCTTCTTCGCAGCCGGTTCGTCCTTGACGAGGCGCAGCGGCGCAGCCGGTTTTTCGGGCGGAGCATCGGCGGCCAAAGCCGGAACGCCGCGTACGAAAGCTTCGAGGTCCTCGAAGGTCTCGGTTTTGGATTCGATGATTGCGAGAGCCGTGGAAGGCTCGGCGGGCTCGGCGGCTTCGCTCACCGGCGCTGCGAACAGTTTCGGCTCCAGGGCGACCTTTGCCTCGACGGGGCGCTTTGCCTCGGCGGGACGGGCCGGCGCCTCGACGATGCGAACGGGTTCGGCTTCGGGAGCATAGCGGAAGACTTCCGGCGGCGGCTCATAAGGGTCGCGCGGCGCGGGTTTGGTGATTTCTTCGTAGAAGACCTCGATGTCGATGATGTCGCGCGGCTCACTCCGCGTTCTGGGGCTCGCTTCGAGGACGATCGAGGAACGGCGCGGCGTCTGCGGTCCGAGCGCCGGCGGGTCGGCTTCGTTGGGGGCCCACATCGTGCGGCAATGGGCACAGCGAATGAAACCGCCCTCGGCAAGCTCCGAGACGTCGAGGTCATATCCGGCGGCGCAATGGGGGCAGTCGATCAGCATGTATCGAATCGGTGTCCGAAGCCTTGTTGCGCTACCCTAAGCCGAACTTTGTTAACGGATCGGAAACCATAAAAATCCACAGGCTTCGGGGGTCTTATCGTTAATGCGTCCTTAAGCCGACACGCCGAAACTCTCGCGGAGAGTCATTGCGCGCGTCGAGGAATATTGCGTGGTCCGGTTTGAGAATGTGAGCGTGCGTTACGGTGAGGGGGCCGAGGTCTTGCGTGACCTCAGCTTCGATATCCGGCCGGGCTCGTTTCAGTTTCTCACCGGGCCGTCGGGCGCCGGCAAGACGTCGCTCCTCAAGCTGCTGTTTATGTCGCTGAAGCCGAGCCACGGGCGGGTCGAACTCTTCGGCCACGACACCGATAAGCTCTGCAAGGAAGACCTCGCGGTGCTGCGCCGGCGCGTCGGCCTCGTCTTCCAGGATTTCCGTCTGCTCGACCATCTGACGACGTACGAGAATGTCGCGCTGCCGCTGCGCGTTCTCGGCCGCACGGAGGCGAGTTACCGCAACGAAGTCGTCGAACTGTTGCGCTGGGTCGGTCTCGGCGATCGCTTGACCGCGTTGCCGCCGACGCTGTCGGGTGGCGAGAAGCAACGCGCCGCGATCGCGCGCGCCGTCATCGCGCAGCCCGAACTGCTGCTCGCCGACGAGCCGACCGGCAACGTCGATCCCGCGATGGCGCAGCGGCTGCTGCGGCTGTTCGTCGAACTCAATCGCTCCGGGACGTCAATCGTCATCGCGACGCACGATCTCGCGCTGATGGATGAATACGACGCGCGCCGCATGGTGCTGCACGAAGGACATCTCCATGTCCTTGACTGAAGCGCGCGACCGCTATCCCGTCGTCGATCTGCAGAAACGTAAACGCTCGCTGGCAACGCCCGTCATTCCGGTGCCGGAGCCGGTGAAACCGCGCCCTGTGCCGCAGCGTGCCGCGCCGCAGCCGAAGCAGAAATCCGCACGGCCGTCGCCGTTGATCCAACCGAAATCGATTGCGGGACGTTCACTCATCGCCGTCATCGCGATCATGACGTTCCTGGCGTCGCTGACGCTTGGCGTCGTCGTGCTGGTGCGCACCTCTGCAAGCGACTGGCAGGCGGAAGTCTCGCGCGAACTGACCGTGCAGATCCGTCCGGCGGATGGGCGCGATATCGAGGCGGATGTCGCGGCGGCCGAAGCGTTGCTGCGCAATGCGCCCGGCATCGCGCGGGCGCGCGCCTATTCGCTTGCCGAATCCTCGCAGCTGCTCGAGCCGTGGCTCGGCAGCGGCGTGCAGCTTTCCGGCCTGCCGGTGCCGCGTCTGATCGTCGTCAACGCGATGCCGGATACGATCGTCGACATGGCGGCGCTCAAAGCGCGGCTGCTCACGGCAGTGCCGACGGCATCGCTCGACGATCATCGCGCCTTCATCGAACGCATGCGCCACATGACTCGCCTCGCTGTTCTCACCGGCACGACGGTGCTGCTGCTGATGCTCGGTGCGACGGTTCTCTTGGTCGGCTTCGCGACGCGCGGCGCGATGGCCAGCAATCATCAGATCGTCGAGGTGCTGCATTTCGTCGGCGCCAAGAACCGTTACATCGCGGGGCAATTCCAGCGGCACTTCCTGCGGCTCGGCATGCGCGGGGCGATCATCGGCGGCGGAGCCGCCATGCTCGTCTTCGTTGCGCTGCGGTATTCGTCGGCGCCGCTCGGCGCCACCACCGAAATGGAACTCGCATCGATGTTCGGGACTTTGTCGCTTGGGCCGAACGGCTATGCAGGCATGACCGGGGTGATTATCCTGGTCGCGGCTGTCGCCGGGATGACCTCGCGATGGACCGTACATCGCACGCTAAAGACTTTGGATTGACGGTATTGCCTTCATCCTTTGCCCCATTTTCGCGCTAGATAATTCTTATGTGAACGTCATGTCGCACGATCTCACAGCGACCGATCCGACGAAGCCGCCCATCCTGGTACGCGCCATGCGCCGCACCGTGATTCTGGCGGTTTTGACGGCTGTCCTGGTCTTCAGCGCAGGATTCGTGTGGTTCGCGGGCAGCATCGCGACGCGCGAGACGCGGCTCGTGCGCAACGCCGACGGGATCGTGGTTCTCACTGGGGGCTCGTCACGCGTCGACGACGCGGTTGAGCTGCTCTCGCGCGGTCACGGCAAGCGCCTGCTGATCAGCGGCGTGCATCGCATGACGTCGCCGCGCGATCTTGCGCGCATCTCGCCGAAATTCGAGCGCCTCGCCGAGTGCTGCATCGATCTTGACTACTTTGCCGTGAACACGCTCGGCAATGCGTCGGAGACGCAGCGCTGGACGCGCGAGCAGAACTTCAAATCGCTGATCGTCGTGACGTCGAGCTATCACATGCCGCGCGCGATGGCGGAGCTCTCGCACAAGCTACCGGAGGTCGAACTCATCCCGTTCCCGGTAGTGAGCGAGAAACTGCGCGAAGAGCCGTGGTGGGAGAGCCTGCCGACGGCTCGTCTCGTTGCGACCGAATACATCAAATTCGTCGTCGCCAAGCTGCGCATGCAGGTCGAACCGCCGGGCGCTACGCCCACTGAGGCCTCGTCCAGCCGCATGGGCGCGATGGCGGAACCAATCCCGTAGGGGACGGTCGAACCGATCCTGTAGCGTTTCCCTCTACGATTGAAATGCTTTAGCGTGCGGCCTCCGCAGCGCAAGGTTCTTTCGTGATCTATATTCGCTCGCTCGCCTACAACATCGTCTTTTTCACCAATCTGATCGCGCTGCTGATCGCCGCGACTCCGACATTCTTCATGCGCCGGCACGGCATCATCTATTTCGCCAAGCTTTGGGGTTTGTCGAGCCAATGGTGGCTGGAGAAAATCTGCGGCACGAAAGTCGAATTCCGCGGCCTCGAGAAACTGCCGAAGGGTGGTTTTCTCATCGGCTCAAAACATCAGTCGACGTGGGAGACTTGCCGCCTGATGCCGATCGTTCCGGATCCGGCTTTCATCTTGAAGAAAGAACTTCAGTACATCCCGGTCTTCGGCTGGTTCACGCGCGTCGGGGAAATGATCGCGGTCGATCGCAGCACAGGCGCGCAAGCCATTCCGTTGATGATGCAGCAGGCGCGCCGCGCGATCGACGAAGGCCGGCAGATCATCATCTTCCCGGAGGGCACGCGCCGCCCCGTCGATGCGCCGCCGAACTACAAATTCGGTATTGCGCGCATTTACGATGAGCTCAAAGTGCCATGTGTGCCGGTGGCGCTGAATGCAGGCCTGTTCTGGCCGCGGCGAAAATTCTTGCGCTTTCCCGGAAAGATCATCGTCGAAATTCTCGATCCGATCCCTGCCGGTTTATCGCCGCCCGACTTTCTCGCGCGGCTCCAAAACGATATTGAGACGGCGACGAATCGGTTGGTCGCGGAAGGCCGCGCCGACCCGGTCTATCAAGCGTCGCGAAGATAGGTAGCGGCCGAGCCGCTAGACTCGTGCTGGTCGGATCGACAACATCAACCCGGCCGCGACGAGCAATGCTCCCGCCGCCGCGAGGGTCGATGGCATGAAGCTTCCGATGCTGTCGAACAGCCAGCCCGCAAAAATCGGGCCGATGATTTGGCCGATGCCGAAGCCGACGGAAATTCCCGAGATGATGATGCGCGGATCCCCCGCCGCATGTTCGCGCGCCGCCGCGATGCCGAGCGGCGTCAGCGCGACGAATGTGCCGCCGAGCAAGACAGCGGCGAGTATCGCACCGGCCGGCTCCTGCCACAGCACGCTCGACGCAACGCCGATCGCTTCGGCGACGCAGGCGAGTGCGTAAGTGCGCTTCGGGCCGAGCTTTCGCGCGATGCGGTTCCACAGCGCGATCGACGGCGCGGCCGCAAGACCGACGATGATCCAGATCCAGAATTCGAGCGGTTGGATCGCCGGGTTGGCGCGCACAATCGCGACGAGGAACGTCACCGTAATGACGTAGCCGAAGCCGTAGAGCGAATAAGCGAGGAAGATGCGGATGATCGCGGAGTTTATCATGCCGCCGCGCGATCCTGATGCTGCGGCTGCCACAGGCGTGTCGGTGCGGGCCGGGATTAGCAGCGCGACCAGGAGGATCGATACAAGACCGGCGGCGCCGCAGGCCAGCCACAGACCATAAGGCCCGGCGCCACAGCGGATCATCACCGAGACCATGAAGGCCGAGCTCGCGATGCCGATGCCGACACCGGCGAATTGCACCGAGAGCAAGCCGACGCGTCCGGCTTGCGTCAGGCGATCAATCACAAGTGCGGCGAGGAAGACGAAGCCGATCGCACTCGCGACGCCGCCGACGAAGCGCAGCACGGACAGCACAAGGATCGAGGAGAAGAAGGCCAGCGCGCCGGTCGTCACCGCGCTGAGAGCGAGCATTGCGAGCGCCCAGGCGCGCCGCGAGCCTTTGATCCACGGCGTTGCGCCGATCAGAACGCCGGTGAGATAGCCGAGAAAGTTCGACGAGGCGATAACGCCGACTTGCCCTTTGGAGTAGCCGAGATGCTCGACCATCACGGGAAGGATCGGCGTGTAGACGAAGCGCCCGAGCCCCATATAGGTCGCCATCGCGACTGCACCGCCGATTGCGACGAGCAGTGGGTTGATGGGGTTTTCGCTAGGCGGGGCCACGATGCGCGCTGATTACCATAGCGCGCACCCCTACGCGACCCGCGTTTTACGCGCAGCCCTTCTGATGCGGCGACACACCACGCAGAAGAATGCCGAGATCGCCCGGCGCCGACCGCATGAAGCCGCCGAGATCGCTTTGGGCGAGATAACCGC
This sequence comes from Variibacter gotjawalensis, assembly GCF_002355335.1. Classification (GTDB taxonomy): domain Bacteria; phylum Pseudomonadota; class Alphaproteobacteria; order Rhizobiales; family Xanthobacteraceae; genus Variibacter; species Variibacter gotjawalensis. The sequence continues at coordinate 518,086 of NZ_AP014946.1, read as the reverse complement.
GTTCGATCAGTCGCTGCACACCGAGCAGGACGCTTGAATCGGTTTCGTCGCTCGGCCGCGTTTTACGCTTCGGCAACGGCTGCATCGACTGATTGACCGTGATGCGCATCGTGTAAGTCTTCGGGGCCTGTTCCCAAGCCGCGCGGACCTTTTTCATCAGCGAGAAGTAGTTCTCGAGCGCATAGCGCAAATGCTGGCGATCCTTCGTTGCGCAGAAACGCTCCGGCCGCTCGCTGGTGAGGCAGGTCAGATACTCGGCATGCTGCGACAACAGCACCTCGCCCTCGGCGGCGCGTCGCCAGCCGGGGAAGTATCGGCGGCCGCCGATCGAACGGCTGACACACGTCTCGTGTGCTTCCTTCAAAACTGGATTGGGCGCGCCGACATGACGGAGCGATGTCTCCACGGTCGGATAAGCACCGCTATCCCACGGGGGCTCGGCGTTGCTGAGGGCGCTGTAAGCCGTGGCGCTGAGTCCGACGACGACCGCGGCTGCGATCAATGCGCCGAAGATCAAACGCCAATTCGGGCCGGCTTTATCGGTTGCTGTAGCGCTGGATATGGAAGCTGCGGCTGGCGATCCAACGGGGGTGGATGCGCGGCGGCCAAAGTAAAATTCGGTCATCGGCGGTTCTCTGCAGAAGCCAGTGGTGCAATGCAGGGAGCCTAGCCGAGAAGGATGAGAAATCCGCAAATCGCGTCGTAGCAAATCCGGCTGATCGCGATCAGCAACCGTTAACGCTGTGGCCGCTCAGCGCTTAGGACGGCCGCTTCAGCACAGTCGTGCGGAAGGGTTCGAGCGTGTCGATGGCCTCGACCGGCATGCGCCGATAGTTGAAGCCGAAATAGCGGATCGTGATCGCGTCCGGCGTGAAATCCGCGATGATGAAGCCGTTGTCCTCGATCGGCTTGAGCGCTTCCTGCAGGTCGAGCACGGAAGACGGCAACGCGCCGACGCCGCGAAAATTCGACGGCCAGCCGCGATCGGCGGTGCCGAGCGGGCCCGAGAGCACAGCGACGATCGGGTTGCGCGAGAAGTCGGCACGCCCGCTGCGATGGATGAAGCCTTCGCCGATCGCGTGGAGGTCGCCGCTGACGAAGAGCGGAACACGGCCCGGCATTTGATGTGCGGCGGTCAGCAACCGGTCATGCTGCTTGAGCCAGCCGGATTGCCAGTAGGGCTTCGCGACATCGATACCGAGCTTTCCGTCGCGCAGGACGTCCGGATACCACTCGCCCCATTTGCCGGCGCTCCAGCCCGGCGGATTGGACGGAACGTTGACGACGTGCGTCACGTCAGCCGCCGCCATGCGTTTCTTGAGCCACGTCTCGACAGTCGGGTCGAGGAAGACGGCGCTCGGTCCCGCCATCGTCATGGTGGGGCGAACGCTGTACATCAGGAGTTCGGCGAGCTTTCCGTATCGAAGCGTTCCGAACGTTTCCGAAACCCCGCGCGGTCGGTCGCCTGCCGACGATCCGGGCAAGCCGAGCGGACGTTCGCGGTCCGGCAGATACTCCGGGTAGTAAAGGCGCTGCGTGGTGCGCGCCATAGCGGTCATGAAGGCGTCGGGCGGGAAGGTCACGATCGCGTCCGTTGCTTCGTCGTTCTCGAAGTAATCGTGATCGTCCTGCATGAAGAAGACAGGGGTCGAGCGGCAAAGGGCGCCGTAGAGCGGCACGATCTGCGGCCCGGCGGCGCGCAGGAACGGCTTCTCGTTGATCGAGCCTAGCACCGGCTGTGCGCGATCGAATGCGCCGGCGTACTCGAGCGCTAAAGGAGATGCGCCGAGACCAGGCGATGCTTGCGGCGCTTGCAGGTCCCAGTAGATGTGGTCGCCATTCGCGATCAGGGCATCGGGCGCGAACGACAAACCGCGCGCGAGAAGGCGCCGCCGTATCTCGGCTGGCAGACGCACGTAACGGCCGGGTGCCGCCGTGCGGTTGAAGATGTCGTGGCCACCCGCGCAAGTGTAGATCAGCGCGCGGAAGGTTGCCGGCGTCGCGTCAGGGTGCGGAAACGTTTTGAGCGTCCAAGGCTCGCAGAGCGAGCGGCCATTGGTCGTGAGGGACAACGAATAGGTCGTGCCGGGCTGCAGACCGTCGGCATCGAATTGCCAGAAATCGGCGCCCGGCGCGGTCGCTTCGCCGCGCACGCTGTGATTGGGGCCGAGCGCTAGCGTCGGCGCGCTCTCGAGCGGGCGGACGAACGAGGCTTTGATCAGGATGCGGTCGTGGCTGACGGTTGGGAGAATGTGCGCGAGTTCGCCGGCGTCGTAGTTTCCTGACGCCGCTTTGGTGCGCTCCTGCGCCGCGGCCGGTCCTGCAATGTCGGACCAAATGGTGCCGGTCAGCGCGGCGCTGCCGATGACGAAGTCGCGGCGTGAAACCATGGCAATCTCTCAAGAAAACGATGCGAAAAAGAACGCTCCGATGATGTCACGCGTCGCGTGACCTGACTATGCCGATGTATAGATCGATCTCCCGTTCTTCACGGTACGCGGCAAATGCATTTCTCTCGGCGCGACGGCAAAAAGAAAAAGCGCCGAAGGACTGTCCTTCGGCGCTTGCCGTTCCGAAAAATCGAAGTCGCTTACGACTTCTTATTTTGCCGATTGTTCACGAGATCGTCGACGACGGCCGGGTCGGCGAGCGTGGACGTGTCGCCGAGGTTGCCGAAATCGTCTTCGGCGATCTTGCGCAAGATGCGGCGCATGATTTTGCCGGAGCGCGTCTTCGGCAGGCCGGGCGAAAATTGGATTTTATCCGGCGCCGCGATCGGGCCAATGTCTTTGCGGACATGGGCGACGAGTTCCTTGCGCAGCTCCTCGCTCGGCTCGACGCCGTTCATCAGCGTCACGTAAGCGTAGATGCCTTGACCCTTGATGTCGTGCGGATAGCCGACGACGGCAGCCTCCGACACCTTTTCGTGCAGCACCAGCGAGGACTCGACTTCCGCCGTGCCCATGCGGTGGCCCGACACGTTGATGACGTCGTCGACGCGGCCCGTGATCCAGTAGTAGCCGTCTTCGTCGCGGCGGCAGCCGTCACCCGTGAAATATTTGCCGGGATACGTTTTGAAGTATGTCTCGATGAAGCGCTGGTGATCGCCGTAAACGCTGCGCATCTGGCCGGGCCAGGAGTCCGTGATGCAGAGGTTGCCGCTCACCGCACCTTCGAGCGGCTTACCCTCCGCATCGACGATCTGCGGCTTGACGCCGAAGAACGGGCGCGTCGCCGAGCCCGGCTTGAGCTTCGTTGCGCCCGGCAGCGGCGTGATGAGAATGCCGCCAGTCTCGGTCTGCCACCACGTATCTACGATCGGGCAGCGGTTGTCACCGACAACGCGGTAGTACCACTCCCAGGCTTCCGGATTGATCGGCTCGCCGACCGAGCCGAGCAGCCGCAGCGAGGCGCGCGACGTCTTTTTCACCGGCTCATCGCCCGCTTGCATCAGTGCGCGGATCGCGGTCGGCGCCGTGTAGAAGGTGTTGACCTTGTGCTTGTCGATGACTTCCCAGAAGCGCGAATTCGTCGGGTAGTTGGGCACGCCTTCGAACATCAGAGTCGTCGCGCCGTTGGCGAGCGGTCCGTAGAGAATGTACGAGTGGCCCGTCACCCAGCCCACATCGGCCGTGCACCAGTAGATGTCGCCGTCGTGATAGTCGAAGACGTATTGATGCGTCATCGACGCGAAGACGAGATAGCCGCCCGTCGTGTGCAGCACGCCCTTCGGCTTACCGGTCGAGCCCGACGTGTAGAGGATGAACAGCGGGTCTTCGGCGTTCATCTCGGCGCACGGGCATTCGGCCGTCACGACGTCGGCGGCCTCGTGGTACCAAACGTCACGCACGGGATCCATCTCGACCGCGCCGCCGGTGCGGCGCACGACGATGACGTGATCGACGCCGCCGCTCTTCGCAATCGCGGCGTCGACGTTGGCTTTGAGCGGCACCTTGCGGCCGCCGCGCAGGCCTTCGTCGGCCGTGATGATGCATTTCGACTCGCAATCCGTGATGCGCTGCGCCAGTGAGTCCGGCGAGAAGCCGCCGAACACGACGGAGTGGATCGCGCCGATGCGCGCGCAGGCGAGCATCGCGTAAGCCGCCTCCGGGATCATCGGCATATAGATGGTGACGCGGTCACCCTTCTCGACGTTGCGGAGGCGCAGGATGTTGGCCATCCGGCACACTTCGTCGTGCAGTTCCTGATACGTGATCTTCTTCGACTCGGACGGATCGTCGCCCTCCCAAATGATCGCGACCTGGTCGGCGCGGTTCTTCAGGTGCCGGTCGATGCAATTGTAGGCGACGTTGGTGACGCCATCCTCGAACCACTTGATCGAGACGTCGCCGTTGTAGTCGGTGTTCTTGACCTTGGTGAACGGCGTCATCCAGTGGATGCGTTGTCCGTGCTCGGCCCAAAAACCGTTCGGGTCGTCGATCGAGCGCTGGTACATCGCTTGATACTTTGCATCGTCGATGTAAGCGCGTTTCGCCCAGGCGGCCGGAACCTCGTGCACTGCTTCGGACATCGTTTCACTCCCACTAGCCGTTCTGGCCCTCGTTGGGGCCGTATTATGCGAATCCCGCCTGCCGCCACAACCCAAGGGCATTCCCCCTTTGGTCGTGCGCCTTTCGTCTAACGTCTTCACACGAAATGGCAAAGTCTGCTTCAATCGCCCGAATAAGAACGGAGTTCACATGCCCGCTATCAAGCCCGACCGCGTCCTCGCCGACCTCTACAAGCTGCGCACCTTTGGTGAGTACAAAACCGGCGTGCATCGGCCGACCTTCTCGGATGTCGATATCGCCGCGCGCGAGTGGACCGTCGACCGCATGCGGGAAGCCGGGCTCACGGCTGAGGTCGACGGGATCGGGAATATTCTCGGCCGTAGCCCGGCCAAAGGCCGCATCATGCTGTCGGGTTCGCATCTGGAATCGCAGAACCATGCAGGGTGGCTCGATGGGCCGCTCGGCGTCATCTATGCGCTCGAAGCATCGCGCGCGATTGCGGAATCCGGGTCGGCGAACGGTGTGGATGTTGTCGTGCTGTGCGACGAGGAAGGGCATTTCGGCAGCTTCCTCGGCAGCCGCTCTTTCATGGACATATTGAAAGAAGAGGACATCGATCACGCGCGAGATCGCACCACGGGCGAGACGATGCGCGATGCGCTCAAACGCGCCGGTTACGCGGGACGTCCGCGCGTGCATATCGATACGAAACGGCACAGCGGATTTTTCGAAGCGCATATCGAGCAGGGCGATACGCTCGAACAATCCGGTTTCAAGATCGGCGTCGTCACGGCGATCGTCGCAATCTGGCAATACAAAATCACGGTGACGGGTGAGCAGAATCACGCCGGCACGACCGGCATGGCGCGGCGACGCGATGCCGGCTTGGCGCTGGTTCGTTTGCTGGCGGCGATCGACAAAAAGTTTCCGGAAATTGCGGGTCCACGCTCGGTGTGGACGACGGGCCGCATCACGCTCGACCCGGGTGGGCCGAGCGTGATTCCGGGCGGCGCCGAAGCGCTATTCCAACTCCGCGACGCCGATCCGAAAGTGCTCGAGCGTATGGACGTGGCGCTGCAGGAGCTTTGCGCTGCCGCGAACAAAACCGAGCGCTGCGTGCTGAAAGTCGACCGCCGATCGGCTTCGACTCCCGCGCTGATGAACGAGGGTTTGCAGAAGGCGCTCGATGCCGCAGCCGAAAAGTCAGCGCCTGGCAAGCATATGCGGATGCCGAGCGGAGCAGGTCACGACGCGCAGTACATGGCGCGCGAGATTCCGGCCGCGATGATGTTCGTGCCGTCGATCGGCGGCATCAGCCATCACTGGACCGAGAATACGTCGGACGAGGATATCGTACTCGGCGCGCAAGTGTTCGCCGATGCGATCGAGGCCGCGTTGAAGGCATGAAAAAAGCCGGCGCTTGCGGCGCCGGCTTTTCGTCTCCGAAGACTTGGACTGCTACGGCTGGCCTTGCAGCGGGTCCGGGCCGTGCTGGTTCGGGCCAACGGTGCCGCGCAAGCAGCCGAGTTCGACGAGCGACCAGATACCGATGCCGAGCTGGACGATGCCCAGCAGGTAATCGAGCGGGCCCATGTTCAACGGATTGCCCGTGATGCCGAGGACGTCGAACAGGCCGTTCACGAGCGCGGGCGCCAGCATGATGATGGCAAAGAAATCCGGACGGTCGCGGTCGTGCAGCCGCTTCACCATCAGGTTGTACGATGGGTACAGGAACAGCAGCTGGACGATGAAGACGACGATTTTCGCGCCGCGCCCGACCATGCCGACCGTGAAAGCGAGGAGGCCGATGACGACGATCGAGATCGCGATCATCACCAAGATGCCCATCCAGAAGGGCTTCCGGTTGATGCGTCCGTCTGAGCGCGTGAAGAGGTAGGCGAAATCCATCTGAGGCCCTTTCCTGATTGGCGAATCGACGCAGCTTTTCTACTGACGGTAGAAATAGACCGCAGCCGAGCGCCTGGAAACGGCCGGAAGGGCCGTTTCCACCTGTTTTGGGCCGAGTGTGGTGGATTAGTCGCGCAGAAGTTCGTTGATCGAGGTTTTCGAACGGGTGCGCTCGTCGACGCGCTTCACGATGACGGCGCAGTAGAGCGACGGGCCGGGCTGGCCGTTCGGAAGCGGCTTGCCGGGCAGGTTGCCGGAGACGACGACCGAGTAGGGCGGCACGCGGCCGACGAAGATTTCGCCGGTGTCGCGGTCGATGATCTTCGTCGACGACGAGATGAAGACGCCCATCGCAAGCACCGAGCCCTTGCCGACGACAACGCCTTCGACAACTTCCGAGCGTGCGCCGATGAAGCAATCGTCCTCGATGATGGTCGGGTTCGCCTGCAGCGGCTCGAGCACGCCGCCGATGCCGACGCCGCCCGAGAGATGCACATTCTTGCCGATCTGCGCGCACGAGCCGACGGTCGCCCAGGTGTCGACCATCGTGCCGGTGTCGACATAGGCGCCGAGATTGACGAAGGACGGCATCAACACGACGTTCGGCGCGATGTAGGCCGACTGGCGGACGACCGCGCCCGGCACGGCGCGGAAGCCGGCGTCACGAAAGCGGTTGTCGTTCCAGCCAGCGAATTTCGACGGCACCTTGTCCCACCAGTTTGCGTTGCCGGGACCGCCCGGGATGACGCTCATGTCGTTGAGGCGGAACGACAGCAGCACCGCCTTCTTGAGCCACTGATTGACATGCCATTCGCCGTTGTCACGCGGCTCGGCAACGCGGGCCTTGCCGCTGTCGAGCAGGTTGAGGGCTTCGCCGACGGCCTCGCGCACCGCACCTTTGGTGCCGGCGTTGACGTTGTTGCGATCCTCGAAGGCCGCTTCGATGGTGGCGGCGAGGTCCTTGGACATAATCTTTCCTTCTCCAAAACGACTGACATCAATCCTCATCCTGAGGAGCGGCAGGTCGCGAAGCGATCCAGCCGCGTCTCGAAGGACTGAGGCCCGGGCCGCCGCATCCTTCGAGACGCCGCTGCGCGGCTCCTCAGGATGAGGCGGAGAGATGCTTACTGTGTCGCGAGCTTCAGCGGCGCGTCCGTCACGCGCTGGAGTTCGTCGAGCGTCAGGCCCTGCACCATGTCGCGGACGAGGAAGCCGTCCGGCGTGACATCGAGCACGGCGAGGTTGGTGTAGACACGCGAGACCGCGCCCGGCGCGGTCAGTGGATACGAGCATTGGCGCACGAGCTTAGGCTCGCCTTGCTTCGTTGTGTGCTCCATCAGCACCCACAAATTCTTTGCGCCGGCCGCGAGATCCATCGCGCCGCCGACCGCCGGTGCAGTGTCGTTCTCGGACGTCGCCCAGTTGGCGATGTCACCGTTTTCGGCGACCTGGAATGCGCCGAGCACGCAGAGATCGATGTGGCCGCCGCGGATCATCGCGAAGCTGTCGGCGTGATGGCAATACGAGCCGCCGTTGCGCAGCGTGACCAGCGCCTTGCCGGCGTTGATGAGCCACGGATTGATCTCGTTGTCCTTCGGTGCCGGGCCCATGCCGAGAACGCCGTTCTCGGAGTGGAAAACGACCTCGCGTTCGACCGGGACGAAGTCTGCGACCAGCGTCGGCAGGCCGATGCCGAGATTGACGTACCAGCCTTCCGGGATATCCTTCGCGGCGCGCGCGGCCATCTGGCGGCGGTCATAAGGTTTGTAGGCTTGCGACATCGTTTGTCTCCTACGGATTGATCGGCGGATCGCCGTACGGAACATGCAGTACACGATTGACGAAGATGCCCGGCGTGACGACGCGCTCGGGATCGATCTCGCCGAGATTGCGGACATGCTGGGTCTGCACGATCGTCAGCTTCGCGGCCATCGCCATCACGGGATTGAAGTTACGGCCCGAGGAACGATACGTGAGGTTGCCCCAGCGGTCGGCTTCCCACGCTTCGACCAGCGCGACGTCGGCGAAGATCGCTTCTTCCATCACGTAACGGCGGCCATTGAATTCGCGTTCTTCCTTGCCCTTCGCGAGCGGCGTGCCGACCGAGGTCGCCGTGAAGAAGGCCGGGATGCCGGCGCCTGCCGCATGCATACGCTCGGCGAGCGTTCCCTGCGGAACGATTTCGAGTTCGAGCTTGCCGGCCTTGTAGAGTTCTTCGAAGACGACCGAGCCGGTGCTGCGCGGGAAGGAGCAGATGATCTTGCGCACGCGTCCGAGTTCCATCAGGCGCGCGAGGCCGACATGGCCGGTGCCGGCGTTGTTGGCAACGCAGACGAGATCGGTCGCGCCTTGTTCGATAAGGCCTTCGAGCAGTTCATTCGGCTGGCCGACGCTGCCGAAACCACCGATCAGCACGGTCGAGCCGTCGCGAATGCCCTGCATGGCCTCGGCCATGGTCTGAACGATCTTATTGATCATGAAGTGTGGTCGTTTCCCCGAATGCGAGGCCCCGTCGTGCCTAGAAACGGCAAATGAGTCAACGGAGACGGCGCAAATTCCGCCCTCATCCTGAGGAGGCGCGAAGCGCCGTCTCGAAGGATGGGCGGGCGACTTCAGCGATATTCCGGCCTCGATCCTTCGAGACGCAAAAGGCCAGCGTATGCTGGCCTTCCGCTCCTCAGGATGAGGGTTTTGCGATTGAGGGCTAGCCTCTAATTCCCCTTCGCGCCCGCGGCTTTCAAAAGCGCGGTCCAACGTTCGACCTCTTCGGTCAGATACGCCTTGTGCGCGGCCGGCGTCGCCTGATCCTGCGCGACCGGATCGGTGCCGAGGCTGGCGAAGCGCTCGACCACCTTCGGGTCTTTGAGCGAAGCCTGCAGGGCCGCGACGAGCTTGTCGGTCACGTCCTTTGGCAACCCCTTCGGCGCATACACGGCGTGCCACGCGGAGGCTTCGAAGCCCGGCAGTCCCGACTGGTCAAGCGTCGGCAGGTCCGGCAGCGACGAGACCTTCTGCTTGATCGTCACCGCATAGCCTTTGATCTTGCCGTCCTTGATCTGGTTCGTCGTGTTGGTCGTCTGGTCGCACATGATGTCGAACTGGCCGCCGAGCAGATCGTTCATCGCCGGCCCGGTGCCGCGATAGGCGACGCCCGTCATCTTGATGCCGAGTTCCTTGTCGAGCTTCAGCGCACAGAGATGCGAGGCCGAGCCGATGCCGGCGTGGCCGTAGCTCACCTTGGTGCCGTTCTGCTTCATCCAGGCGATGATCTCGGGGACCGTCTTTGCCGGAAGATCCTTCTTCGCGACGAGTGTCATCGGTACGTCGGTGATGCGGCCGATCTGATCGAAGTCATTGATCACGTGATACGGCAGATTGTCGTACAGCGCCGGCGCGGTCGCCTGCGCGACGTGCCAGACCGCGATCGTATAGCCGTCGGCCGGCGCCTTCGAGACGCGTGCCATGCCGATGGTGCCGCCGGCGCCGCCAATGTTTTCGACGATCACGTTTGTGCCGAGCGTGCGGCTCATCGACTCGGCGACAAGGCGCGCGACCGTGTCGGTCGGACCGCCGGCCGCTGCCGGGACGATGAGGGTGATCGGCTTGGCCGGATAGTTCTGCGCCTCGGCAGTCGCGACCGCGAAAGGCATGAGAGCGGCGAGAGCCAAAAGGTGACGGCGTTGCATAAGTCCTCCCGTTATCTTGCGCCTTTTGTAGCGCTATTCGTTGTCGCCCGCGAGCGCGGCGCACACCGCGTCGGTGACCTGGCGGGTCGTTGCCTTGCCGCCAAGATCCGGCGAATGCAGGCTTTTATCGGCCGTGACGCGCTCGATTGCGCGCATTAGCCGCGCCGCGGCTTTCGGCTCACCGAGATGCTCCAGCATCATGACGGCAGACCAGAACGTGCCTATCGGGTTGGCGATGCCTTTGCCCATGATGTCGAAGGCGGAGCCGTGGATCGGCTCGAACATCGACGGGAAGATGCGTTCCGGATTGAGGTTGCCGGTCGGCGCGATGCCGAGCGAGCCGGCGAGCGCGGCCGCGAGATCCGAGAGAATATCGGCATGCAGGTTTGTCGCGACGACCGTGTCGATCGTTTCCGGGCGCATCACCATGCGCATCGTCATCGCGTCGACGAGCATCTTGTCCCACTCGACGTCAGGAAATTCTTTCGCGATCTCGACCGCGATCTCGTCCCACATCACCATCGCGTGGCGCTGCGCGTTCGACTTCGTCACGACGGTGATTTTCTTGCGCGGCCGCGACTGCGCGAGGCGGAAGGCGAAGCGCATGATGCGCTCGACACCGGCGCGGGTGAACATCGCGACGTCGGTCGCGACTTCGATCGGAAGTCCCTTATGCGCGCGGCCCCCGACGCCCGCATACTCGCCTTCGGAATTCTCGCGGACGATGACCCAGTCGAGCTCCTTGTCGTTGACGTTGCGCAAGGGGCTCGTGATGCCGGGCAGGATGCGCGTCGGACGAACGTTGGCGTATTGATCGAACGGTTGGCAGATCGCGAGGCGCAGGCCCCAGAGCGTGATGTGGTCCGGCACATCCGGCGCACCGGCCGAGCCGAACAGGATCGCGTCATGATCCTTGATTTGATCGCGGCCGTTCTCGGGCATCATGATGCCGTGCTTCTTGTAGTATTCGGAGCCCCAATCGAAGTCATCGACCTTGAATGCGAAGCCGCCGTCGCGCTTGGCCAGCGCCTGCAGCACCTCGACGCCGGCCGACACGACTTCGGTGCCGATGCCGTCGCCCGGAATGGCTGCAATTTTATAGGTCTTCATGTCGCGCTGCTCCCGCATTTCTTCGTTGCGGGTGTTAGAGCGCGCGGTCAGGGCACCGTCAATCCGGCGGGTTTAACGCAGCGCGACGAGGAAGCCGGTGAGATCGTCGGTGACGTGATCGACGTAAGGCTCGCCGCGGCCCTCCATTTCCCAATCCTGCCGCAAGACTTCGCGCGTGCCGTCCGGCACCACGAGCGTCGTCACCATGCCGAGTTCGTGCGGCACCGTGAGATTGCGCGCGAGATCTTCGAACATCGCGGCGCTCTTCGGCTCGACGCCGTGCAGCTTGAGAAACTTGTCGTAGGTCTGTTTCGCGGGCTTAGGCTCGAGATCGGCCGCAACGATGTCGAACACGTCTTCGAAGTGGGTGTGGATATCGAGCTTCTTGGTGATCGCGTCGGCATGCGCGCGTGTGCCGTTGGTGAGGATCAGTTTGCGGCCCGGCAGTTTTTCGATCGCGGCGCCAAGTTCGGGATTCGGCTTGAGCGGCGAGTGATCGATAAGATGAACGTAGGCGAGATAGTCGTCGGCTTCCATGCCGTGCTCGGTCATCAGGCCGCGCATCGTGGTGCCGTAGCGCTTGTAGTAGTCCTTTTGGACGCGGAACGCCTCTTCCTTCGAGACCTTCAGATACTCCGACACGTAGCTGCGAATGCGATCGTCAACCTGTTGCCAGAGGTTGAGATGATGCGAGTACAGCGTGTTGTCGAGGTCGAACACCCAAGTGTCGACGTGGTCGAAAGAGCGCGCAGGTTTTTCGGACATGCGCGGCTTTTAGCGATGTGCCGGGATGCGATCAACACATTCGGCTGTCATCCCGGACGGCGAAGGAATGCGCAACGCGCAGACCGAGCCGAGCCGGGATCCATATTCCCAGTGCTTATCGTTGATACTGGGGATTATGGATCCCGGCTCGCACTCTGCGCTTCGCGCATCGCTTGGCCGGGATGACAGCTGAGATTGGGGCTACCGCAACCCCAACCCGCGCGCGATGATGCCGCGCAACACCTCGGTGGTGCCGCCCTGGATCGTCAGCTTCGGCGCCGTCGCGGTGGCGTAGATCAGCTGCTCTTCCAGCGTTGCGCGGTTGGTGGCTTCGCCTTCCGAAAAGGCCGCGAGATCGCGCACTTTGTGCGGCAGCTTCTGTTCCCAGATCGTGCCGAGGTCTTTCACCAGCGAGCCCTCAACCACCGGCTCCTTGCCGGCTTGCAGCATGCCGTTCACAGAGACCGACATGCGGCGCAGCGTGTGCAGCTGCGCGACGAGGCGGCCGAGGCCTTCGGCGCCGCGCGTATCTGGCTCGGGGCCGAGCGTGCGGATCAGTTCGGTGAGGACGTAGGACGTCTCGAGGAAACGCTCCGGGCCGGAGCGTTCGTAAGCGAGTTCGCTAGTCGCCTGCTTCCAGGCGCCGTCGACTTCGCCGAGCACGTGATCGTCCGGCACGAACAGGTCTTCGAACACGACTTCGTTGAAGTCGCCGCGGCCGGTCATCTGGCCGATCGGGCTCACTTTAATTCCCGGGCTGTTCTTCATGTCGATGAGAAATTGCGTCAGACCGTGGCGGCGGTTTTCCTTGGTCGGTGCCGACGTGCGGAAGAGGCCGATCATGTAATCGGCGACATGCGCGTAGCTGGTCCAGATCTTCGTGCCGTTGATCTTGTAGCCGCCGTCGACCTTCGTCGCCTTGGAACGCGCCGCGAAGAGATCGGAGCCGGAACCCGGCTCGCTCATGCCGATCGCGAAGAGACATTCGCCCGCGCAAATGCGCGGCAGGATATTCATCTTGATGTCTTCGGGCGCGTATTTGAGCAGGATCGGGCCGCTCTGGCGGTCCGCGATGAAGTGGTACCAAATCGGCGCGTGCACGGCGCGCAGCTCTTCGGTGACGACGTAGCGCTCCAGGAAGGTGCGCTCGTGGCCTCCATATTTCTTCGGCCACGTCATGCCGAGCCAGCCCTTGGCGCCGAGGCGTTTGGAGAATTCCTTGTCGGCTTGATCGCCGATCAGGCCGTTCGACGGATCGATGGTGCCGCTGCGGATTTCCTCGGCGATGAACTGGCGCACTTCGGCGCGCAGCGCTTCGCATTCGGGCGGCAGGCGGATCGGATCGAAGTTGAGTGCGGATGACATCGTCTTCTCTCCTTACCGGGACGCCAGCAGCGGCCAGAACGCATCGGCCCCGCGTGCGGCAACGCGGCGGCCGAGTTCGACCGCCCAGTAGCTTTCCGAACCGAAATCGTCGCGCCAGCCGAGCATGCGCAACGTGAAGCGATGCAGAATGTGTTCGTCGGTAAATCCGATCGCGCCGTGCACTTGGTGTGCGATGGCGGCGCTCTCCTGGGCGGCCTCCGATGTGCGAATCTTCGCGGAGGCTGCTTCGAGGTAGATCTCTTCGTCGAACGCGTCCGCGTTGCTGATTGCGTCGGCGGCGGAGCTTGCCGCCGTCATCGCGGCGGCGACTTCACCGGCCAGGCGCGCGAGATTGTGTTGAATCGCCTGAAATTTCGCGAGCGGCTTCTCGAACGCGATGCGCTCGTTGGCGTAGCGCACCGAGATATCGAGGATGCGCTGCAACGCGCCGGCGGTCTGCTGCGCGCGCACGGCGGCGCCCATCAGCATCAGCGCGGTCTGATCGAATTCGCCGGCCGGATGCGCGATCTCTTTCGGCATCACGCGATCGAGCACGATGTTGTCGGCGGGATCGCGCGCGAGGCTGCGCGCTTCGGTGAGCTGGCACTTGTCGGTCTCGACGAGCGCGATCGAGACGCCGCCTTTGCCGGTCGCCAGCACGGCGAGATGTTTGGTCTCGCGCGCGAAGGGCACCGTCTGCGCGCGACCAGAGAGCGTGCCGTCGGCGTTGACCGTGATCGTGTCGTTCGGCCGGCACGGGATGACGCTCATCGCGCCTTGCGGCGAAGCGATTTTCGCGCGCGACAGAAGCCAACCGGCGAGCAGCGTTTCGGCGAGCGGGATCGGCGTTGCGAAACGCCCGGCGACGTCGAGCACTTCGAAGCCTTCGGCAAGGCTCGTTCCGGCGCCGCCGAGATCGTCCGGCACCCAGGCGAGCGTGAGCACGGATTCTTCCAGCGTCTGCCAGAGGGCGGGACGCCACTTTTCCGCCGGCGCCTTGTTGATGGTTTGCGGATCGGCCAGATCGGCGAAGATTTTCTCCGCTGTTTCGGCGACGATGCTTCTCTCTGCCACGCGCGTTTCCTTATCTCTTTCCGGCTGTTCTAGCGCAGCGAAGAGAAAGCCGAAACGCTTTTACGTCATGTGCTTATGCGCAAATTGCGGGCGGAGTTCCGGTGGGTGGCACAGACGGTGCGCTAAACGATCCCCTTCGCACGCAGGCCCGCGATCTTCGCCTTGTCGTAGCCGATCTCGGACAAGATCTCGTCGGTATGTTCGCCCTTTTCGGGCGTCGCAGAGCGGATGCTCGACGGCGTGCGCGACAGCTTCATGCCCTGGCTGACTAGCGTCTGTTTGCCGAGCCGCGGGTGCTCGACATCGACAGCCATGCCGAGATGCTTCACCTGCGGGTCCGCGAAGACGTCGTTCATCTTGTAAATCGGCCCTGTGGGTACACCGGCCTCATTGAGCAGCTCGATCCATTCGGCGCTGGTTTTGTGCTTCGTCTTCTCGGCGATCGAAGCGTTGAGGGCATGGCGATTGGCCGAGCGCGATGCATCGTCCTTGTAATCCGGGTTGTCGAAGAGTTCCGGCGCGCCGATCGCGTCGGCGAGGCGCTTGAACATGATCTTGCCGGCGGCCGCGATGTTGATGAAGCCGTCCTTCGTCTCGAACACGCCGGTCGGGATCGAGGTCGGGTGGTCGTTGCCGGCCTGCGGCGGCACCTTGCCGTCGATGAGCCAACGCGTCGCCTGGAAGTCGAGCAGGTTGACCTGCGCCTGCAGCAGCGACGATTGCACCCACTGGCCTTGTCCGGAGACCTCACGCTCGAGCAACGCGATGAGGATGCCCATCGCGCAGAAGATTCCGGCGCCGAGATCGGCGATCGGGAGGCCGGCGCGCACCGGGCCCTGCTCAGGCAGACCCGTGATCCACATAATGCCGCCCATGCCTTGCGCGATTTGGTCGAAGCCGGGGCGTTTCGCATACGGCCCATCCTGGCCGAAGCCGGAGACCGAGCCGTAGACGATGCGCGGGTTGATCTTCTTCAGCGTCTCGTAATCGATCTTGAGGCGGTGCTTTACGTCGGCGCGGTAGTTCTCGACAACGACGTCTGCATTCTTGGCGAGTTCGTAGAAGACTTCGCGGCCAGCCTCTTCTTTAAGGTTCAGCGTGATCGCGCGCTTGTTGCGGTGGAGGTTCTGGAAGTCCGACCCGTCGCGGCTGCCGAGCATGTCGCCGGCTTCGTCCGGCATCTCAACCTTGATGACCTCGGCGCCCCAATCGGCAAGCACGCGCACGGCGGTCGGGCCGGCGCGCACGCGGGTGAGATCGAGAACCTTGAAACGCGAAAGAGGAAGCAGAGACGTCATGACGTGCCTTCTCGTGTGGACGTTTGTTCAGCAGCTAAGCTGCGTGGCGAGGTCGGCGAGATCGCTGCCCGCGTAGTCGACTTTCGTCGCGGGCTTCGTCTCGCCCTTGCCAGGGCCGTGCTCGTTCGGGCGGCCGATGAAGCCGGTCTTGAGACCTTGCTCGGCGGCGGCGGCGAGATCGCTCGAATGCGCCGCGACCATCATCACTTCGCCGGGCGTGAGATTAAATGCGTCGCACGAGGCGAGATAAACGATCGGCTTCGGCTTGTAGTCGCGTGCGACGTCGGAACCGAGGATGGCATCCCACCAGATATCGTTGCGGCGCGCGAGATCGGCCATCAGCGCGATGTTGCCGTTCGAGCAGGGCGCGAGCAGAAATTTCTTGCGCAGACGGCGCAGCGCTTCCGGCACTTCGGGCCACGCGTCGAGCCGGTGCCACGCGTTGTTGAGATGCCGCAGCGTCTCTTCGGGAAGCGGCTTCACGTCATGGCGCGGTAGGATGTAATCGAGATTGATGCGGTGGAGCGTGTCGAGCTTGGAGAACGGAATGCGGCCGGAGCGCACCTCCTCCATCGTCGGCTGATAGCGCCCGCGCCATGCATCCGCGAAGGCGTCCCAATCGAGTTTGTAGCCGAGCGGTTCGAGCACGAGGCGCGACTCGCGCGCGATCGAAGAACGCCAATCGACCAGCGTGCCGAACACGTCGAAAATCAGAGCTTTGACCATGGTTTCCATCCCTTATCGGCCTATCATGCTCAGGCGCGATGGCGACAGGCAAGCCGTGTCCGGATTTCGATGCGGTTTCCGTTTCCTCAGATGAAGCCGAATTTCCGGCTGAGGAAACAGAGCCATGAAAATCTACATGAAGTCCTTCAAATGCTATCGCGACACCAGCGAAGTTGATTCCGACGAGCCGTATGTCCTCGTCTTTGCAGCCGATCGCGAAAACCTGAAAGCCAACACCACGCTTTACGGCCGTTGGGGCAACACCGACTCGGGCGACACCGGCCGTACCGGCATGGTGTTCGCCGGACCCGGCGGCGCGCCGCTGATCCCGCCGGAGAATTTCTGGAACGACGAGATGCCGAACCCTGAACACGTCATCTTCCTTGCCGCGTTGATGGAAAACGACAATGGCAATCCGGGCGCCGTTCGCGCTGGCCTGAATGGGATGTTGTACGCCGACTTCGTGGCCGCTCTCGGCGTCAATCGACTGGAAGTTCCGCGCGAAACGGTGGTCGCTCGCCTGAAGAAAACGATGCTGGAGGCTTTGACGGGGCCGATCGCGATCGGAATTCCGAATAAGGACGATTTGATCGACGTGCAGGTAGTCGATGTTCGCAACGCTGCGCGACGCGGCGGTACCACCGTCGTCTCGACGCAGATGCGCGGCGACGGTGGCCACTATGAACTGTTTTTCAATGTCGTGAACTGATGCGCTGGCACGAGATGCTTTCAGCCGGAGGTCTTCGATCTCCGGCTGTTTGCAACATCAGCCCGGCAATTGGCGCGCGCAGGTGTCGAGCGATTTCAGAATATTTTCGATCTGACCGAAATCGAACGCCAATGCGGCTTTCGGTGTCGGTGAACAAACGCACGCGCAGGACGCGGTCGTTTTTCATCTCGGCGATCAGCTCTTTCGGCAGTGGCTCCTTCGCCTCGACGAGGTATGTGTCGGCGGCGTCGCCGGTCATCACGGTGCCGAGATTGGGGCCGACGCGGATTTCGACTCGCTCGCCGGCTTTGAAGACGCCCGGCCAAGCGAACACCTGTAGCTTTGCGGGCTGGCCGCGGCGCTGGCGTAGCGAAACCGATGCGTAAGGCGAGGCATTCCATTCCTCGAGCGGCCGATTGAAGGCCGCGCAGGCGCTGGAACTTCCGATGACATGCCAATGATCGTGCCGCTCTTGGAACGCCGCGGCCGGCTCGGCGGCCGTCAGCGCGGCGAGCAAAACGAAAGCAGCGACGCGGGCGAGCATAGCGGCCTCCAGTTTGGAGCGGGCGAAGGGAATCGAACCCTCGTATGCAGCTTGGGAAGCTGCCGTTCTACCATTGAACTACGCCCGCGTTCGGCGATTTGATACCGGTTCCGGGCCCCGATGTCACGCGCCCAGCGGTTGCCGGGCTGCGCCACGCGCCGGTCATTCTTCCGCCCAATGCTTCTATGATGGGCTTGTCGGAATGCGGTGCGGCATGGCAAATCCCGCGCGCCGATATGGCAGAGGTTTTTCCGAAGATGATGCTTTCAACATGACCTGGCTGAAGAAATTCGTCGAGGATCCGCGCACGGATCGCCTGATCATGGCGCTGATCGTGCTCAACGCGGTGACGTTCGGGCTCGAGACCTCGAAGCGCATCGTCGCGACCTGGGGGCCGACGCTCGATTTCATCGACAACGTCATCCTGGCGGTGTTCGTGCTGGAACTCGCGGCGCGGATGATCGTCCAGCGCGGAAAGTTCTTCAAAGACGGCTGGAATATCTTCGACTTCGTCGTCGTCGGCGTTGCGCTGATGCCGTCGACGCAAGCCTTCTCGGTGCTGCGCGCGCTGCGCATCCTGCGGGTGCTGCGTCTCATCACGGCGGTGCCGACATTGCGCCGCGTCGTCGACGGGCTGATCGCGTCGCTGCCCGGCATGGGGTCGATCGCGCTGCTGATCGGGCTGATCTACTACGTCTCGGCCGTGATGGCCGTGAACCTCTACGGTCACGATTTCCCGGAGCTATTCGGCTCGCTGCCGAAGTCGCTGTTCACGTTGTTTACGATCATGACGTTGGAGGGCTGGGTCGAGGGCGTCGTCAAGCCGATTATGGATAAGTACCCCTACGCGTGGGCGTTCTTTATCCCGTTCATCATCGCGACGACCTTCACGGTGCTGAACTTGTTCATCGGTGTCATCGTCTCGACGATGCAGGAGCTGCACGAGAAGGCTGCGCGGGCGGAGCTCAAAGCCGAGCGTGAACTCGTGCAGGACGAGACCGAGCCGCTATTGGCCGAGGTGCGGGCGCTGCGGCGGGAGATCGCCGAGCTGAAAAAGGCCGTCACGAAACCCGAATAGGCAATCGGCAGTCGGGCTTCGGCAGTTGGAAGCGCGGCTAAACGCCGCGATAACGCGATCGCGATTTTTGCTACTGCCTACTGCCGATTGGCTACTGCCACTTGCAGGAATCCCGCATGGACATGCTCCACCGCATCATCAAGTCGCCGATCACCGAGCGTGTGATCATGGCGTTGATCATTCTCAACGCCGTCACGCTCGGCCTCGAAACATCGAAAACCGTGACGGACAATTGGGGCTGGCTGCTCCACATCGTCGATCGGATCGTCATCACGGTGTTCGTCGTCGAGCTGCTCGGGCGTATCGCGATCCAGCGCCTCGCCTTCTTCAAGGATGGCTGGAACATCTTCGACTTCCTCGTCGTCGGCATCACGCTGATCCCAGTGCAGGCGACCGACTCATTCACGGTGCTCCGTGCCTTGCGCGTGCTGCGTCTGATGCGGCTCATCACGATCGTGCCGTCGCTGCGGCGGGTTGTCGGCGGCCTGATAGCGGCTTTGCCCGGCATGGGCTCGATCGTGCTGCTGATCGGGCTCATCTATTACGTCTGCGCCGTGATGGCCGTGAACCTCTTCGGCGAAGACTTTCCGGAGCTGTTCGGTACGCTCGGCGCGTCGCTGTTCACGCTGTTCGCCGTGATGACGCTGGAAGGCTGGGTCGACGGCGTCGTCAAACCCGTGATGGTGAAATTCCCGTACGCATGGACGTTCTTCATTCCGTTCATCATCGGCACGACATTCACGATCCTCAATCTGTTTATCGGCATCATCGTCAATGCGATGCAGACCGAGCACGAGAAAGAACAGAAGGAAGAGCGCGCCGCCGAGCGCGACATGCTGCACGACGAAACTGGTCCGATGATGCGCGAACTCGTCGCGATGCGTCAGGAGATCGCGGCGCTGCGGAAAGAAGTCACGAGCGGCAGTAGGCAGTAGGCAGTAGGCAGTGTTTCGACTGCCCACTGCCTACGCCCGACTGCCCTTCTACCGAAAATGCTTCGAGAGCTTCAGGCTCTGCGCCTGATAGTTCGAGCCGATGCCTTGCCCATAAAGCCGTGATGGCGCGGCTAGCATCGACTCGTAGACGAGGCGGCCGACGATCTGCCCGTGTTCGAGAATGAACGGCACTTCGTGCGAGCGCACTTCGAGAACCGCGCGTGCGCCGCCGCCGCCCGCGCCGGCATGGCCGAAGCCGGGATCGAAGAAGCCCGCATAGTGCACACGGAATTCGCCGACCAGCGGATCGAACGGCACCATCTCGGCGGCGTAACCGGGCGGAACCTGCACGGCCTCTTTCGACGCAAGAATGTAGAACTCGTTCGGATCAAGGATCAGCGCGCGCGATTTGTGCGCTTCAAGCGGCTCCCAGAAATCCGCGACCGATTGTCCGTCGCGCAGATCGACGTCGATGACGCTGGTGTGGCGCTTGGCGCGGTAGCCGACGATTTTGCTGTTACCGGATGTGAAGCCGGAGAGATCGACCGACACCGCGACGCCGTTGGTGAGATCGGCGTCCGCCGTGTTCACCAGCCGCTCGCGCGCGTGCAATTCCTTGAGCGCCACCGCATCGAGCGCGGCCGAGCCGCGGCGGAAACGGATTTGCGAGAGACGCGAGCCCTTGCGCAGCAGCACCGGGAATGTGCGCGGCGAAATCTCCGCATAGAGCGGGCCGTGATAGCCGGCTTCGATCTGGTCGAAAGCGCGGGCGTTGTCGGCGATGACGCGCGTGAAAACGTCGATGCGCCCCGTCGAGCTTTTCGGGTTGGTCGAGGCGGCGATATCCTTCGGCAGCGCCAGGCTCTCCTGCAGCGGCACGAGATAGACGCAGCCGGTTTCCAGCACCGCGCCGCCTTCAAGCGATATTTCGTGCAGCTTGAGCGCGTGGATGCGCTCCGCGACGGTCGCGCGCTGCGGCAGAAAGCTGGCGCGCATCCGGTAAGCGACATCGCCGAGGCGGAGGTCGAGACTGGCGGGCTGGACCTGATCGGCGGCGAACGGCGCGGCTTTGATCGCCCGCGCTTCGGCAAGCGCGTGGATCATCTGGTCCGGCAGGATGCCGGCGTCGGTCGGCGCGAAGTTCAGGCTCACGCGGCTGGTCCCTGGTGCATAAGCCTTCTTAGAGAGGGCGAAACCCGTGATCAATCAATGCCGGGCCCGCTCCCTGAGTTGTCCGGAGATTTCCGATCGGGTCCGCCCGGACGGAATGGGAGACCTGCAAATCGTTCTTTTTAGCGAACGAAATGCTTGACGGAGCGGATTCTGGCGGCTACGAAATTGCCCGTGGTCATTTGAGCCGGCCGGCTTGCAGCCACTTAAAACAAATCGCTAAAGGGCCGGGGTTTTGATGACCCGGCGCCAACACGCCGGGATTTTATTTGCCCGGCTCGGGAAGTCGGGAAGGAAATTGCCGATGGCTTATCGTTCGGAAACGCGCCTCGTTCACGGCGGCACTTTGCGCTCCCAGTTCGGCGAGAATTCCGAAGCCCTCTTCCTCACCCAGGGCTTCGTCTACGACACGGCCGAGCAATGCGAGGCGCGGTTCAACAATTCCGAGCCCGGCTTCATCTATGCGCGCTTCTCCAACCCGACCGTCTCGATGTTCGAGCAGCGCATGGCCGCGTTCGAAGGCGCCGAGGCCGCGCGCGCGACCGCGAGCGGCATGGCTGCCGTGACCGCCTCGCTGATGGGGCAGGTGAAGGCCGGCGATCACGTCGTCGCGGCGAAAGCGTTGTTCGGCTCGTGTCGCTACGTCGTCGAAGAATTGCTGCCGCGCTTCGGCGTCGAGTCGACTTTGGTCGACGGTGCCGATCTCGCGCAGTGGCGCGATGCGATGCGGCCGAATACCAAGACGTGCTTCCTGGAGACGCCGACGAACCCGACGCTCGAAGTCTACGACATCGCCGAGATCGCGAAGATCGCGCATGCGGGCGGCGCGACACTCGTTATCGACAACGTGTTCGCGACGCCGATGTATCAGCATCCGCTCGCGCTCGGTGCCGACTGCGTCGTTTATTCGGCGACGAAACATATCGACGGACAAGGCCGCGTGCTCGGCGGTATCGTGCTCGCGTCGGAGAAGTTCATCACCGACAACGTGCATCAGTTTCTGCGGCAGACCGGTCCGTCGCTCTCGCCGTTCAATGCGTGGGTGATGCTGAAATCGCTGGAGACGATGCCGCTCCGCGTCGAGAAGCAAACGTCGAACGCGGCCGCCGTGGCTGACAAACTTGCGGGCCACAAGAAGCTCAAGCGCTTGATCTATCCGGGCCGAGCCGATCATCCGCAGGCCGCGACGATCAAGAAGCAGATGGAAGGCGGATCGAACCTGATCGCGTTCGAACTCGACGCCGACAAGGCAGGTACGTTCCGCTTCCTCAACGCGCTCAAGCTCATCCGCATCTCGAACAATCTCGGCGATGCGAAGAGCCTCATCACGCATCCGTCGACGACGACGCATCAGCGTCTCACGGTACCGCAGCGTCTCGAACTCGGGATTACGGATGGGCTGGTGCGTCTGTCGTGCGGGTTAGAGCACAAAGACGATCTTGCGGAGGATCTCTTCGCGGCGCTGGAGCAGGTTTAGTCAGCGCAGCCAATTTTCGATGTTTAGTCCGCGAACGGTTCGAAACTCTCGTTCGTTTGCGGTGACCAATGGGACACCGAGGGAACGTGCATGTGCAGCGATCCAAAGATCGTTAGGGCCGATGTTTCGTCCTGTTCGCTCGGCGTCGGTTCTGATCTCGGCATATTCGCGATCAACCGGCGCAGTCAGTGGGAGTACATGTAGGCGGCTAAGCACACCTTCGACACGCTCGGTCAACCGCATTGATGCGCGCTTTGCGCAGCCGTACCTTAATTCGGCGGCCACGATGAGGCTTACACAAATGCCGTCCGCTCCGATCTCTGCCAGTCGTTGAGCGACACGACCCTGCGGGTTTTTGACGAGGTCAGAAACCGTATTCGTATCGAGAACGAATCGAGGAGCCGTCAAAGCTCTATATCCTTGAGCGGTAGCAGACTCTCGTCGACATCTGGAAAATCCTCATCGAGAGGTTCGAGTGTTGCCAGATAGGCAAGCAACCCAGACTTTTTCACCGGCTCGATGATCAGCTTGTCGCCGTCGCGCGTGATGATGGCCTCGTCTCCCGGGAGTTCGAACTCAACCGGAATCCGCACCGCTTGATTGCGGTTATTTCTGAAAAGTTTGACATGACGACTCTGGACATTTGCCATACACCTGTTTGGCATATGTCAAAGGCATATGTCAAGTATATGCTGATGTGCGTGCGCGCTTAGCGCACGCCTACAGGCACTTTCGCCATCGTGGGCGAGCGGATCGCGTCGACGATCGAGGTTGCCATCAGCTTGGCGACGCAGGCGTAGCTCCAATCGTTCATGTGGAGCTGGTCGTCCGACAGCGTCTGCTCGAACGTAATGCCGGCATTCTCTTTCCAGTGACGCATGATCGCGAAGCGGCGGAAGAGGCCGACCTTCTGATCGCGCGCGTAGCGATGCAGCAGGGTGGTCATCTCGTCGAGATTCTTCTTGGCGAGAACTTTCGGCGAATACTGCGAGTCGATGAGGACGACGTCGGTGCCGGCAGCCTTCAGCTTGGCGAGACCGTCGAGAATGATCGTGGCCTGACCCGACACGGCGAGATCACGGAGCACCGCGTTGGTGCCGACCTGCCAGAGCACGAGATCGGGCTGACCGTCGAGCACGTCTTCCTGCATGCGCGCGACCATCTGCGCGGCTTCTTCGCCGTTGGCGCCGCGATTGATGACGGTGATCAGCGCTTTCGGAAACTGCTGACGCAGCTGCATCTCGAGCTGCGCCGGATACGAATGCTCCGGGCTCGATGCGCCGGCGCCCGCGGTCGACGACGAGCCGAGCGCGACGATGACGACAGGCTCGCCCGACGCCAGCGCGAGCGCGGTGCGCGTCAGCGGCTGATCGAGCGTGAGCATTTCATGCGGCGCCTGACACGGCGGCGATACTGTCTCGGCTGGGGCTTGGGACGACACGACGGTCAGACCAATGGCCAGCGAAAGCACCCAGCGAAACGTCATTGACGGCTGAACCCTGTTTTTGTTGGCTTTGCTGTATCAACAATCAGGTCGACCAGCAACTTGCCGAAGCATTCATGCACGCGTTCCGCGAGCTTGCCTTTGTCGGCGCCGTGCGCGGTAAAATCGAACGTTCCCTGCTCACTCCAGTACTTCATCGCTGAGAGACGATCGAACAACGGGACGTCGGCTTCGCGCGCGGCGGAGCGCATCACCTCGGCATAAGCCGGGATGTTGATCATCGACTCGGTGCGCGGCGAATATTGCTGATTGATCAGGATGACGTCGCCGCCGGCAGCCTTCACGGCTGCGATGCCTTCATCGAGCGCGGCGCGGAACTGATCCTGATCGACGTTCTTCATCGCATCGAAGATGCCGGTCTGCCAAAGCACGAGCGTTGGTTTGCGGAGCGCGACAAGCTCCTTGAGCTGCGTGGCCATGTCGGTGGTGAGTTTGGCCAGCGCGATCTCGAGCGTCACCGAAACGTTGGCCTTCGGGAGCTTGGCTTTCAGCGCAGCTTCGAAGCGCGCCGGATAAGCATTCTTCGCGCCTTCGGTACCCGGCAGCGTTGAGGAGCGCGTGCCGAAAATCAGCACGTTCAGGTTGCCGCTCTTGATCGCTTTCGCGGTCTGCGGGAGAGCGCCTTCAACCTTGGTGATGTATTCGGGGACGGCGCATGGGTCGTCGGCGGCGCCAAGTGGGGTCGCGAACAGAAATAGAGCCGCTGCAAGTCCAGCGATACGCATCATGCTGCCTCGCCCCCCGCGAGACTGGCGCCTGCCTTTGGTGGCTTTTGTCCGGGGCGCCGTCCTTCTATCACCTTATACCACCTCAAGAGGGCAGAAACCGCAACCATTATTAAGATACCCACTACACTTAAGGTTACCTGCATCGATATCCTGTTCGAGAACTCGGTCAGGATGAAGTGCGCCGTGAACGCCAAGAACACCCCGAGACAGAAGATCTCCAGCGAATGTTGCCCGCACAAAATGGCCGGGCGGAGCAGGGGCGATTTCAGCCCCGGCCAGGTGATCGGGATCAAACGGACAGTGATCACGGCGAGTGCCATGAAGTGGCACAACCGCAAGATATCGAGGTTCGTCTTATCGATCGGGTAGATGCGGTTGAACAACCACCTGGGGATGTAGCCTGCCAAGTTGGGCAGGTGCCACGTCAGCGTGATCGCGAAACCGAAGATTACATAGGCGACCGCAACCAGGAGTACTAGTCGCGACCGCAATATCCAATTTAGCGTCTGTTTGCCCGCAATCGCGCACCAGGCGCCTAAGACGAACAGCACCTGCCAGGCGAAGGGATTGAAATACCAGCCGCCCGATGGATAGGCCGGGAAGTTGATGTCGACACGCTGTACGATCACCCACATCACGATGCTGCCGATGAGCGCAAACCAAGGTGCGCGCTGCAGTATCCAGAGCACCAGCGGCAAGGTGAGCAGCAGTACGACGTAGAGCGGCAGCACGTCCATGTTGGCGGGCTTGAACTTCAACAGCAGCGCTTGCAGCAACGTGACGTCCGGCTGCTGCAAGAACTCGAGGATGTTCATTTCTTCTGCGTAGAGCGGGTTCTTGAAGCTCGCACCGATATACGCAATCTCCGCCATGAAGATGACGAACAGAAACATGTGCGCGATGTAGACGGTCCAGGCGCGCCGCCAGATGCGCGCGGTCGCGACCACCGGGCCTCGTTCCAGCATCGCCTTGCCGTAGACGAAGGCCGCCGTATAGCCCGAGATGAAGACGAAGATCTCGGTCGCGTCCGAGAAGCCGTAATTTCGGATCGTGATCCAGGCGACGATGTTCGACGGAATGTGATCGAGGAAAATCAGCCAGAGCGCGAGGCCACGAAACAAGTCGAGCCGCAGGTCGCGCTCGGCCGCGACGGCCGGAGACCCTGACAACGTTGCGGTTTTGACCGGCGCGTTCATCTGCATGCGGTCCGGAGACTAGCCGATCCGGCGCCGCATTGCGCGTGTCCGCTGCGCTTGTCTGTGGAGATTGCGGCGCGCCGCGTTTTCTTCCACCATGAGCCAACCCCTGGATTCATATGTATCGCGCCGAAACCCGAAGCATCGAAGTCAAAGTCACGCCGAAATACGTGCCCGAACGCTCGTCGTCCGAGAAGGGTTACTATTTTTGGGCCTATACGATCGCGATTGCCAATCACGGACGCGAGACCGTGCAGCTCAAGACGCGGCATTGGCGAATCACGGACGCCAACGGCAAGACGCAGGAGGTGCGTGGCGCCGGCGTCGTCGGCGAGGAACCCGTCCTCGCACCGGGTGAATCCTATGAATACACAAGCGGCGTGCCGCTCGCGACGCCGTCCGGCTTCATGGTCGGAACTTACGGCATGGTCAGCGATATCGGCGAGACGTTCGATATCGCGGTTCCGGCCTTCTCGCTCGATGCGACGGAAGGGCGGCGGGTGGTGAATTAGCCTCATCCCGGGCATTTTCGATCGTCATTGCGAGGAGCGTCAGCGCGCAGCGCATCGACGCGACGAAGCAATCCAGCTCTTTGTCTAAAAACTGGATTGCCACGTCGCCGCTGCGCGGCTCCTCGCAATGACGGATCCGTTGGGAAACTCCTTGATCCGGGCCTGCCGCATCGCATAGTTTGCAGCGCAAAATCGCGGCCGCTCAGAAGCCGCTATCGTTCGGTTTTCCTCGGAGATCATTGAGCATGAAGAAGGTTTTCCCCGACGCGCGGGCCGCACTCGCGGATCGGCTCAAGGACGGCATGCTGATCATGGCGGGCGGGTTCGGCCTCTGCGGTATTCCGGAGAGCCTCATTCTCGCGATCCGCGACTCCGGCGTAAAGAGCCTGACGCTGGTCTCCAACAATGCGGGCGTCGACGGCAAGGGCCTCGGCATTCTGCTCGAGACCAAGCAGGTGAAGAAGATGATCTCGTCCTATGTCGGCGAGAACAAGACCTTCGCGCAGCAATATCTCGCCAAGGAACTCGAGATCGAATTCAACCCGCAGGGCACGCTGGCCGAGCGCATTCGCGCGGGCGGCGCCGGCATTCCGGCTTTCTTCACGCGCACGGGCGCCGGCACGCTGATCGCCGAAGGCAAAGAGCAGCGCGAATTCGACGGCGATCTGTTCGTCATGGAGCGCGGCATCGTCGCCGACCTCTCAATCGTCCACGCCTGGAAGGGCGACACCGAGGGCAACCTCGTCTACCGCAAAACCGCGCGCAACTTTAACCCAATGATGGCGACGGCCTCGAAGTTCACGGTGGCCGAGGTCGAGAATCTCGTCGAGCCGGGGCAGATCGATCCCGACCACATCATCACGCCGGGCGTTTACGTGAAGCGCATCATCCACGTGCCGAATGCGCCCAAGCACATCGAACAGCGCACCGTGCGCAAGCGCGCTTAAGGGAGACACAGCATGGCCTGGACCCGCGAACAGATGGCCGCCCGCGCCGCCAAGGAATTGCGCGATGGCTTCTACGTCAATCTCGGCATCGGCATTCCGACGCTGGTGTCGAACTACATTCCGGACGGCATGAGCGTTCAGCTGCAGAGCGAGAACGGCATGCTCGGCTTCGGCCCGTTCCCGTACGAGGGTGACGAAGATCCGGACCTCATCAACGCCGGCAAGCAGACGATCACCGAGATCCCGACGACGAGCTATTTCTCCTCGTCGGATAGCTTCGCGATGATCCGCGGCGGCCATATCGATCTGTCGATCCTGGGCGCCATGCAGGTCGCCCAGAACGGCGATCTCGCCAACTGGATGATCCCCGGCAAGATGGTGAAGGGCATGGGCGGCGCGATGGATCTCGTCGCCGGCGTCAAGAAAGTCGTCGTGGTCATGGAGCACGAGGCGAAGGGCGAGTCGAAGCTGTTGAAATCGTGCAACCTTCCGCTCACCGGCGCCGGCGTCGTCGATTTGGTGATCACCGATCTCGGTGTTTTCACGATCGACAAGAAAGGCTCGGGCGGCCTCACGCTGACGGAACTCGCCGACGGCGTCACACTCGACGAGATCAAGCAGAAGACCGAAGCGGCCTTCAGCGTCGCGGCCGGGGTCGCCTAACGGCCACGAAACGAGGCGGTGGCCTTGAAAGCGTCACAGACGCTTTACATGGTGCCGCCAGTTCATTCGGGGGACGCGCGGAGGCTCACTCCGCTTATGCGATGATACTCGAATCGCGGACCTGACCTGCTTGGCGGAGCGGATCAGCTCCTTACTGGAAGCTTCAGTCGTTGACGCGTACACGCGGTCTCAAACGTTTAGCCGTTGGCGCTTGCCTGGCCGTGCTCGTCGCGGTCGGTGCAGTGCTCGTGGTGCCGGGCATGCTGCGCACCGAGGCGGTGCGCGCCGCATTGCGCGCCGAGATCAAGCTCGCGACGGGGCTCGATCCTGAGTTGCGCGGTGGTTCCGCGCTGTCGGCTTTTCCGTCGAGCGCCGTCACATTCGACGATGTCGTCCTACGTTTGCGTCCAGGTGACTCGCCGCTTGTCGCCGCGCCGCGCCTGACCGCTCACTTGCGCTTCTTGCCGCTGCTGGTCGGCCGCGTCGACATTTCCGAAATCATTCTGACGCAGCCACAGGTGACGATCCAATTCGACGACCACGGTTCGTCCAACTGGTCGGCGGCGTTGCATGCGGTGCGCGCCAACCTTGCGCCGAATGGGCCGGAGCGTGCGCGGCCGATTGGTTTCTCGGCCATTCGTCTTGTCGACGGCACGATCGAAATCCGCAATCCGTCGCGGACGAAGATCGAAACGCTCGCCGATGTCGAGGCATCGCTCGCATGGCCGTCGATTTCGCGCAGCTTCGGCGCCACCGGTAGCTTCTCGTGGCGTGGCGAGCGGCTCGACGGCAGCCTTTCGGTCGCCGACTTCCACGCGGCGCTGGCGGGCGATCGGTCCGGGGCGAAGCTTCGGCTTAGCGGCGCGCCGTTTAAATTCGCCTTCGACGGTCAAGTCGGTCACAAGCCGGTGCTGAAAATCGATGGCACGCTTGCGGCCGACGCCACCTCGTTGCGCAAGGTTGTCGCTTGGGCGGGTCAGAGGGCGCTGCCGGGTAGCGGCTTCGAGCGCTTCTCGATGAAGGCGCAGACGAGTGTGCTCGGTGCGACCGTCGCGCTCTCCAACGTCAATCTCGAACTCGACGGCAATGCCGCGGAAGGCGTCCTGACCTTCACGGGCGATCAGCGTAAGACGCTGCAGGGCACGCTCGCCGCCGGGGAAGTCAATCTCACGCCTTACATCGCCGGTTTGCGTTTCAACGATCCGACCGAGCGCGAGTGGAATCCCGCGCCGATCGCGCTCGATGGTTTCGAGTCGTTCGACTTCGATCTCCGTCTCTCGGCGTCGAATGCCACTTTGGGTCCACATCGCGCCGGCCGCTCGGCGCTTGGCGCGACGTTGCGTGGCGGCCAGCTCAATCTCTCGATCGGCGAAGCGCAGGCCTTCGGCGGCATGCTGCGCGGTCAGATCGCGCTTGGGAAATCAGCGCAGGGCGCCGACATGAAGGCGCAGCTCGCCTTCGAGGACGTCGACGTTGAGAGCACGCTGTCGTCGCTGTTCGGCATCCGCCGGCTGTCCGGTCGTGGCGACATGCAGATGGCGCTCGAAGGGCACGGCGCGAGCGTTGCCGATCTCGTACATACGCTCAGCGGCGATGCATCGCTCGCCGCGCAACGCGGCGCGATCTCGGGCCTCAACGTCGAGCAGTTGCTGCGCCGTCTCGAGCGCCGCCCGCTCTCAGGTGCGGGCGATTTCCGCAGCGGGCGGACCCCGTTCGAGAAGCTCGACGTGAAACTCAAGATCGCGAACGGAATGATCGAAGCAGAACAGGTTGTCATCGACAGCGGCAGCGTGCGCACCGCGATGGACGGCACCGCATCGATCCCGGAACGCGTCGTCGCGCTCAAGGGCATTGCGAGTCTCGCGGTCGCACGCGAAGCGCATTTCGAGCTTCCGTTTGTCGTGCGCGGACGCTGGAGCGATCCGAGCCTGGTGCCGGACATTCAGCGTTTGATGGAGCGTTCCGGCGCGGCTGCGCCGTTGTTCGATGCCGCGCGCGGCGGCCGCGCGCGAGAAGCGGTGCGCTCAGCGATCGAGCAGATGCGTAGCGGCACGGATGCGCCGGCAACGGCTCCGCCCGCAGCTTCTCCGCGCTAAGCTTCGCGCCGCCGCGTCAGCCACGAGAAGGCGACGAGCGCCACCGCGACGAACAAGATCATCAGCGTACAAATCGCGTTGATCTCCGGCTTCACGCCGAGGCGCACGTCCGAATAAATCCGGATCGGCAACGTGGTGACGCCCGAACCCGCGAAGCTCGCCAGCACGAAATCATCGAGTGACAGTGTGAACGCCAAGATCCAGGCCGCTGCGATGGCAGGCCAGATCAGCGGCAGCGTGATGACGAAGAAGGTGCGGATCGGCGGGCAGCCGAGATCGACGGCCGCCTCTTCGACGCTGCGATCGAAGCTGACGAGACGTGACTGCACGATCAGCGCGGCAAAACACATCGTCACCGTCGTGTGCGCGATGGTCACGGTCCAGAAGCCACGGCCGAGATCGATGGCAACGAACAACAGCAGCAGCGCCAGGCCCGTGATGACTTCCGGCATCACGATCGGCGCGTAGATGAGCGCGGCGAATCCCGTGCGGCCGCGGAAGTATCCGCTTCGCACCAGCGCGATGGCGGCGAGCGTTCCCAGTACGGTCGCAATGGATGCGGATACGAAGGCGATGCGGAGCGAGAGCCATGCGGCCTCGACCAGCGGGCTGTCGTTGAACAGGGCCGCGTACCAGCGCAGCGACCATCCGCCCCAAACGCTGACGAGGCGCGAGGCGTTGAACGAATAGATGATGAGGATCGCGATCGGCAGATAAAGGAACGCGAGGCCCAGCGAGAGCGAGACGATGTTGAAGCGCGAGAGACCGTGCCGCATCGTCATTGCTCGTTCGGTGCGGGGCGCGCGAAGGCGCCTTGCCGCCGGCCGCCGCGGTCATCCGCGAGGGCGCGACCTTGCAGGCGCTGGTAGTAGACGATCGGCAAGATCAACAGCACCAGCATGACGATGGCGAGCGCGGACGCGAGCGGCCAATCGCGATTTTGGAAGAACTCGCTCCACAGCGTCTGCCCGATCATTTGCGACGATGACGGGCCGAGCAGATCCGGGATGACGAATTCGCCGACGATCGGGATGAAGCAGAGCAGCGCGCCCGCGACGACGCCCGGCGTCGAGAGCGGGAAGGTCACCCGCCAGAAAATCTTCCACGGCGCTGCGCCAAGATCGGCAGCGGCCTCGCGCAATGCCGGATCGATGCGCTCGAGGCTGGCGAAGAGCGGCAGGATCATGAACGGCAGATATGAGTAGACGATGCCGAGGAAGAGGGCGCTGTCGCTGGCGAGCCAGGCGATGGGCTCGTTGGTGATCCGCAACGCCATCAGGAATTGGTTGAGCAATCCGTCGCGCTGCAGGATGTTGATCCACGCGTAGACGCGAATGAGAAACGCCGTCCAGAACGGCAGCACAATCAGCATCAGCAGGACGCCTTGCATCCGCTTCGGCGCGCGCGACATGGCATAGGCGATCGGATAGGCGATCAGCAGCAGGATCACGGTCGAGATGGCGGCGACGCCGAGGCTGCGCAGATAGGTCGATGCATAAAGCGTGTCGCGAAACAGCGACGCATAATTGTCGAGCGTGAAGCCTTGGATGAAAGCGAGAGCGCCGTCGACGCCGGCGCGAATGTCGAAAACCGGCGTGTAGGGCGGCTGTGCGATGGCAGACTGCGAGATGCTGAGCTTCAGCACGATCAGCGTCGGCAGCGCGAAGAAGACGACAAGCCACAGCAGCGGCAACAGCGCGGCGCGGGATACTCTTCGCTTTTCCTCGGGCGCGGCGCTCGCCATCGTCAGCGCTCCAGGACGATCGCGGCATCGAGCGCGAACGACACCCACACGGCGTCGCCGATCGCAAAGCGCGGCATCTTGCCTTGGTTGGCGAGCGCGATGGTCATCAGGCGATCGCCGGTGCGCACGCGATAGTGCGTCGAGTCGCCGAGATAGCCGATTTCCACCAGCGTGCCTTGCATCGCGTTGATCGCCTTGCCGGGCGGATTGTCGATGGTAAGGCGCAGCTTCTCGGGCCGGATCGCGATCGACACCGGTGTGCCTTGTGCCACACGATTCGGATGTTCGATGCGGTAATAGCCGGCGGGTCCGCAATCGATCTGCGAGCCGAGCGGGTCGATGCGCGCGATCACGCCCTCGATGAGATTCACGTTGCCGATGAAGCTTGCGACATAGCGCGAGACCGGGCGGTCGTAAATTTCCTCCGGCGTACCGATTTGCGCGATCTGGCCGTGATCCATCACGGCCATGCGCTGCGCCATCATCATCGCTTCTTCCTGGTCGTGCGTGACGATTACGAAGGTGGTGCCGAGTTCGCGATGCAGCCGCACAAGCTGACTTTGCGTCTCTTCGCGCAGCTTCTTGTCGAGCGCGGCGAGCGGTTCGTCGAGCAGCAGCACCTTCGGGCGTTTGACGAGCGCACGAGCGAGGGCGACACGCTGGCGCTGGCCGCCCGAGAGCTGATGCGGTTTGCGGTCGCCGAGGCCGTCGAGCTGGACGAGCGACAGCGCTGCCGCGACGCGTTCGCGGACCGCGGATGACGGGACGTCCTCCTGCCGCAACCCGAACGCGACATTGCGCGTGACGTTCATGTGCGGGAAGAGCGCGTAGCTTTGGAACATCATGTTGACGGGCCGGCGATGCGGCGGCTGCGTCAAGGCTTTGCCGTCGAGCGTTATCGTGCCGGCATCGGGTTCTTCGAAGCCCGCGATCATGCGCAGCAGGGTCGACTTGCCACAGCCGGAGGGGCCGAGTAGCGCGAAGAACTCGCCTTGCGCGATGTCGAGAGACAGATTGTCGATGGCCGTGAAGGCGCCGAAGCGCCGGCTGACGCGATCGATATGGAGGAAGTCGGACGACATGGTGCGGCGTTCAGCCTCGACGAGATACGCCGCGTGTTTCGCCGGCGCGCGCGATGAATTGCTTCATGAGGGGGAGGAAGAAGGCTTTGCTGAATCGACCGAGTGGTGGCGTAGGCTCAAGATAGAAAGAGTGCCCGACGTTGTCGGTATTGTATTCGTCGAGAATGATCCAGAGGCGCATGCCGATATCGAGACCGGCGCGACGCTTTTCCGTCTCGGGAATCTCGGCTGCGAACCGGTCGCGATCGGGAGCGCGGCTCGTGATTGGGAACAACAGGATCGTATCGCCGTCGTTACGGCGGAGACGCACGCCGACGGCTGTCGGTCTCGGTTTGCGCCCTTCGGTCTCGCCGCGTTGTTGCTCGCGCGCCCACAGAAACGGGTAGACGATCACGACACCCGTCTGCAGGTCGGCGTAAGTCATCGGTCGTCGCCGTCTTGTTCGTAGTCGGCGACTGCCGTTTCGATTTCGTTCAGCAGCCCCTGGTCTATTGACGATAGCGTTCCGGCTTTGCGGCTGTCGCCGCGTTCGGTCAGCCTGCGATAGTCCTCGATGCTCAGCATCACGAGTCGCGGCTTGTTGCGCTGGGTAATCGTCACCGGATGGCGCAGTGCCTCGGCGATGATATCTCCGGATTTGCGGCTCAAATCGCTGGTGGTAAAACGGGTCATTCAGATTTCCTGTATTTCATGGAAAATACATGAAATACAGCAATAGGCAAGACTTTACCCCTGAGAGGTCAGCGTCCGTTGCACGGCATCCTGCCAGCCGGCGAGCTTGGCGCGGCGTTCGGTGACGTCCATCAGCGGCTGGAAGCGGCGGTCGAGCCGCCAGGAGGCCGCGAAGCCGTCGAGGTCGGGGCAAATTCCGGCTTTGAGGCCCGCGAGGTAAGCGGCGCCGAGGGCCGTCGTCTCCATGATGACCGGGCGGTCGACCGGTGCGGCCAGGATGTCGGAGAGGAACTGCATCGTCCAATCGCTGACCGTGAGCCCGCCATCGACGCGCAGCACCATGTTGGTCCCGCCGTCGGGCCAGTCGGCGCGCATCGCGTCAAGCAGATCGCGGGTCTGGTAGCCAACCGACTCCAGCGCGGCGCGGGCGATCTCATTCGGCCCGGTCTTGCGGCTAAGGCCGTAGAGGGCGCCGCGCGCATCCGGGTCCCACCACGGCGCG
Source organism: Variibacter gotjawalensis (assembly GCF_002355335.1). GTDB lineage: Bacteria > Pseudomonadota > Alphaproteobacteria > Rhizobiales > Xanthobacteraceae > Variibacter > Variibacter gotjawalensis. The sequence goes on along the minus strand of NZ_AP014946.1, from coordinate 484,084 downwards.
CCGAGACCGACGAAGGCCGGCACGAGATAGACGCGATCCTGCGGATCGGCCTTAGCGGCTTGGAGGTCGCTTTCGGGCGCCTGCTTGATCGATTTCAGGCCGTCGCGCAGCCACTGCACTGCGGCTCCGGCAACGAAGATGGCGCCTTCGATCGCGTAAGTGCGTTTGCCCTTGAGCTGATAGGCGACCGTCGTCAGCAACCGGTTGGTCGACATCACGGGCTTGTCGCCGGTGTTGAGCAGCGCGAAGCAGCCGGTGCCGTAGGTCGACTTCATCATGCCGGGGCGAAAGCAGCCCTGGCCGACCGTCGCGGCCTGCTGATCGCCCGCGATCCCGAGGATGCGGAAGCGATGATTGAAGAGGTCGCGGTCGGTCTCGCCGAAGTCGGCCGCGCTGTCCTTGACTTCCGGTAGTAGCGACGCCGGCACCTGAAAGAGACGCAGCAAGTCCGGGTCCCACGTGCCTTTATGGATGTCGTAGAGCAGCGTTCGGCTGGCGTTCGTCGCGTCGGTCGCATGCACTTTCCCGCCGGTCAGCCGCCAGAGCAGGAATGTATCGATTGTGCCGAAGGCGAGCTTGCCGGCGTCTGCCGCCGCGCGCGCACCCGGCACGTTGTCGAGCAGCCAGCGAATTTTTGTGCCGGAGAAGTATGAGTCGAGCAGCAGCCCGGTTTTGGCGCTGATCGCCGGCTCATGACCAGAGCGGCGCATGTTGGCGCAGATATCGGCTGTGCGGCGATCCTGCCAGACGATCGCGTTGTGAATCGGCCGCCCGGTATCGCGCTCCCAGATGACGGTCGTCTCGCGCTGGTTGGTGATGCCGATGCCGGCGATGTGGCGCGGCGAGATGTTGGCTTTGTGGATCGCGCTGCGCACCGTCTCGCGCACCGCGTACCAAATGTCTTCCGGGTCGTGTTCGACCCAACCGGACTTCGGAAAGATCTGCCGCAGCTCGATCTGGCTCGTCGCGATCGGCGCCAACGACTGATCGAACACGATCGCGCGTGTCGATGTCGTGCCTTGGTCGATCGCAACAAGATAGCTCGGCATATCAGCTCGCTGCTCGTCTCCCAGCCTCAGCCAACATGAAATCGGCCAAGGCGGATTTCTGCTCTTGCGTTTGGTGAAGTCCGAGTTTCGTGCGGCGCCAGAGAATGTCTTCCGGCTCGCTCGCCCACTCGGTGCGCATCAGGTAACGGACTTCGGCTTCGGTGATCAAGCCGCCGAATGCGCGGTCTTCGGTCGCGCCGTCGAGAACTTTCTCGGCACGCGTGCCGTAAGCGCGCGCGAGCCGCAGTGCATGCTGCTCGCCAAGAAACGGAAAGCGTTGGCGGAGCTGTGCGACGATCTGCGGCACACCGTCCCACGCGAAGTCGCCGCCCGGCAAATGTGACGCCGCGGTCCAGGCCTTCGTGGCCTTGGTATGATCCTCAAGCTTCTCGAGCGCCTCTTCGGCGAGGCGGCGATAGGTCGTGATTTTCCCGCCGTAGATTGAGAGCATCGGCGCGCCGCCCTTGTCGTCGAGCGCGAGGACGTAGTCGCGGGTTGCGTCTTTGGCTTTCGAAGCGCCGTCATCGTAGAGCGGCCGCACGCCGGAGAAGCGCCACACGACATCGCTCGGCGATACCGGCTTGCGGAAATAATCGCTCGCGAGCGCGCAGAGATATTTCACCTCATCATCGGAAGCCTGCGGACCGCCGGGATCGCCTTGGTAGTCGATGTCGGTGGTGCCGATCATCGTGAAAGCATGCTCGTAGGGGATCGTGAAGACGAGACGGCCGTCGGCATTCTGGAAGAAATACGCGCGGTCGTGATCGTAGAGGCGCGGCACGACGATGTGGCTGCCTTTGACGAGACGGATCGGCGCGGTCTCGTTGGCGCGGATGACATGTTGCACGACGTTCGCGACCCACGGACCCGCTGCATTGATGAGAATGCGCGCGGTCGCTTCCTCGCTGCGGGCGCCGGCGACAAGCGTCAGCCGCCAGTGGTCGGAGTGGCGCTCTGCATGCGTGCAGGCGGTGCGGGTGCGGATGCTGGCGCCGCGCTCCGAAGCATCGAGCGCGTTGAGCACGACGAGGCGCGCATCGTCGACCCAGCCGTCCGAATATTCGAAGGCTTTGACGTATTCGGGCTTCAGCGGTTTGCCGAGCGGGCTTGCCGTAAGATCGATCGTCGCGGTCGGCGGCAGGAGTTTGCGGCCGCCGAGGTGATCGTAGATGAAGAGACCGAGCCGCAATAGCCAGGCCGGGCGGATGCCTTTGTGATGCGGCAGCACGAAACGCATCGGGCGGATGAGGTGCGGCGCCATGCGCAGCAGCACCTCTCGCTCCATCAGCGCCTCGCGCACGAGGCGGAACGCATAATGTTCGAGGTAGCGAAGGCCGCCGTGGATCAGCTTGGTTGAGGCGGACGAGGTGGCGGACGCAAGATCGTTCTGCTCGACCAGCAGAACCTTCAGGCCACGGCCCGCCGCGTCGCGGGCGATTCCTGCGCCATTGATGCCGCCGCCGATGATTGCGAGATCGAAATCTGCCATTCCGGTCTTATGTCATTGCCCAAGCCATAGCGAAGCTTTGCCTTGGATTGTGCATCGGCTCAAGTCCAACCAGGGCGCTACTCGGAGGAAGTCATGGATTTCGCGCAGCGGCACGTGGTGGTCACCGGCGGAACCGGAGCATTGGGGCATGCGGTCGTCGATGCGCTGCTCGGCGAAGGCGCGATCTGCCATGTGCCGTATAGTGATGCCGGAAAGGCGGCGGGTCTCGCCAAGCGCGAGCGGCTGAACTGGGTCGAGGCCGGCAATCTCGCCGACCCTGCTGCCGTTCAGAAGCTTTTTGCCGGCGTGCCGAACCTCTGGGCGTCGATCCACCTCGCGGGTGGCTTCGCGATGGGGAAACTATCGAAAGCGACGGCGGAGAGCTTGCGGGACCAGATCGACACCAACCTGATGACCGCGCTGATGTGCAGTCAGGCCGCCGTCGCCGCTATGCAGGCGGTGGGCACGGGCGGGCGCATCGTCAATGTTGCGTCGCGGCCGGGGATTGAGTGGCGGCAGGGTGCCGGCATGGTTGGTTACACGGTGGCGAAGGCAGGCGTCGCGGCTCTGACGGTGGCGCTGGCCGAAGAGGTCGCGGCCGACGGCATTCTGGTCAATGCGGTCGCGCCGTCGACGATGGATACGCCGGCCAATCGCAAAGCGATGCCGAAAGCGGATTTCGATCTCTGGCCGAAGGTCGAGGAAGTGGCGGCGACGATCGTGTTTCTCGCGTCGCCGAAAAATCGCGTCACGCGCGGCGCGGTCGTGCCGGTGTATGGGAAGAGCTAGCTCAGCTTCTTCAGCAACCGCACCACTGTGCGCTGCTCTTCGGGCGTGAGCGGCTTCATCGTCTCTTCGCTGATCGCGGCGGCGACCTGCTCGGCGGCTTCGGTCGCGCGGCGGCCTTCGGCTGTCAGCATGATAGCGCGGCGGCGCTTGTCGTTCGGATCGGCGACCATGGTGACGAAGCCGCGCAAATGCAGACGATCGACAACGCCCTTGATCGTCGCGGCATCGAGCGAGATCAAACGGCCGAGCTGATTCTGCGAACACGGTTCGACTTCGTGCAGCTTGGCGAGCGCGGCGAATTGCGTCTGCGTCAAACCTTCCGGAATGCGCGCCATGAAGATCGCGGTGTGCCGTTGCATTGCGAGGCGCAGGCGGAAGCCGACTTGTTCGTCCAGCACGTAGCCGGATGAATCATCGGCCGGCGTCGATTTGCGGCGAGTCAGCAATGCGGGCTCCTCAGCACTCTTCTTGGCGCGTTGTTGAAGCACGCGCAAGAGTCTTTGGCTGCAACCGTGCCGTTAAACTGTGAGATAGGTGCGCTGGAGTTCTGTATTGGTTGTCAGCTCGGCCATGCTGCCTTCCCAACGCAGCTGGCCTTTTTCGAGCAGATAAGCGCGGTCCGACACGAGCTGTGCGAAATGAATATTCTGTTCCGACAGCAGGATAGAAAGGCCTTGCTGCTTCAGTTCGAGAATCGTGTTCGCCATCTGCTCGACGATCAGCGGCGCGACACCTTCGGACGGCTCGTCGAGCAGGATCATCAACGGGTTGCCCATCAGCGTGCGCGCGACCGCGAGCATTTGCTGCTCGCCGCCGCTCATCGCGCCGCCGGGGCGGTCCGGCATCTCGCCGAGATTGGGGAAAAGTTTAAATAGCCGCTCCTCGGTCCACAGCGGCGCATCCTTGCCGTTCGGAAAACGGCGCGGCGGCTGACGGCCGATGTCGAGATTCTCCAGCACGGTGAGATCGGAGAAGACGCGGCGATCCTCCGGCGTGAAGCCGAGGCCAAGCCGCGCGATCTCGTACGGCTTGGCGTGCGAGATATCCTGGCCGATGAACTGCACGCTCCCGGTCTTCTTCGCGATCATGCCCATCGCGGATCTCATCGTGGTCGATTTGCCGGCGCCGTTGCGGCCCATCAGCGCGACGACTTCGCCGCGCTGCACGTTGAGTGACAGATCGTAGATAATCTGCGCGGCGCCGTACCACGTGTTGAGATTAGCGATCGTGAGCAAGGCATCGCTCATGACGTCACCTTCTCGAACGTCTTGCCGGTGCCGAAATAGACTTCCTGCACCTTCGGATGTTCGCGGATCGTCTTGGCGTTGCCTTCCGCAATCAGGCGGCCGCGCGCCAACACGATGATGCGGTCCGCGAAAGCGAAGACGACATCCATCGAGTGTTCGGTGAACAGAACCGAAATACCGCGGTCGAGCACGAGGCGTTTGACGAGCGCGATGAGATCGTTTCGCTCGCGCGGCGCCATGCCGGCGGTTGGCTCATCCATCAGCAGCAGCTTCGGATCGTTGGCGAGCGCGATCGCAAGCTCAACGCGCTTGACGTCGCCGTAAGCGAGCTCGCGGCAGGCGCGGTCCGCCGCATCCTGCATGCCGACGTAACCGAGGAGTTCCAGCGCGCGCGCCCGGTGATGCTCGCCGGCGGCGCGCCAGAGGCTGTAGGTCTCGCGGTGATGCGAGATCAGCGCCATCTGCACATTCTCGACCACGGTCATCGAGCCGAAGGTGGCGGCGATCTGGAATGTGCGACCAACGCCGCGGCGCCAGATCGTGCGCGGTGCCGCGCCCGCGATACTCGCGCCTTCGAGCAGAATGTCGCCGCTGTCGGGCTTGAGCTGCCCGTTGATCATGTTGAAGGTCGTCGACTTGCCGGCGCCATTCGGGCCGATCAGCGCGAGGAACTCACCCTTCGCGACATCGAACGTGACTTCCCGGGCCGCGTGGACGCCGCCGAAGGCCTTGCTGAGATCGCGGACAGAGAGCACGCTCACGACGGCGCCCCCGCATTGTCGCGCTTGCGGGAGATCAATTTGTCCAGCGTGCCGGCAAGTCCGCCCGGGAAGACGAGGACGAGGACCAAGATGATCGCGCCGAGCAGCGCGCGCCAATATTCGGTCTGCCGCATGATCGTGTCCTGCAGGATCGCGAAGGTCGACGCGCCGATGATGGGGCCGGTCAGGCTCTGGATTCCGCCGAGCAGCACCATCACGAGGCCGTCGATCGAGCGGCCGACTGCGATCGTCTCCGGCGAGATCGAGCCTTTGGCGAAGGCGAAGAGGCCGCCCGCGATGCCGCAGATGAAACCCGCGATGACGAAGCCGAACCAGTGCACGCGTTTGACATCGATGCCGATCGCTTCGGCGCGGAGCGGCGAGTCGCGGCCGGCGCGCATCGCGTAGCCGAGCGGCGCGAACAGGATGCGGCGCAGGATCAGCACGCTCAAGATCGCGAGCGTCAGCGCGAGCCAGAAGTAGGCTTTGCGGTCGTCGAACGGCGCACTCGGCCAGACGCCGACGACACCGTTGGAGCCGCCGGTGAAATCTTCCCACTGATAGATGATCGCCCAGACGATCTGCGCGAAGGCGAGCGTGAGCATCGCGAGATAGACGCCCGAGAGGCGCACCGCGAACCAGCCGAACAGCAGTGCGCCGAGGCCCGAGGCGAGCGGCGCGAAGACGAGCGCGTAGCTCATCGGCGCCGCGCCCCATTTCACAAGCAGCGCCGCGCCATAAGCGCCGAGGCCAAAGTAAGCGGCGTGGCCGAACGAATGCATACCGCCCGGACCCATGATGAAATGCAGCGAGGCCGCGAAGATGATCGCGATCAGCACGTCGGTGCCGAGCACAAGCCAGTACGGCGATCCCTTGGCGAGCACCGGCAGCAGCGCGAGCACGATGACGAGCGCGAGGCCGAGCACTTTCAGCGTCATGCCGGCTGGGCGGATCGGATCTTCCGGGTCCGCGACGCTGCGCACCGCGCCCTGGACTTTGCCCATCAAGCCGTAGGGACGGAAGATCAGCACCAGCGCCATGACGAGGAATTCGGCGACCAGCGTGAACTTCGAGAAGTTCACCGGCACGCCCATAAGGTTGACGGTGCCGATCGCGATGCAGAGGGCTTTGACCTCCGCGATGATCACGGCGGCGAGATAGGCGCCGGAGATCGAGCCCATGCCGCCGACCACGACGACGACGAAAGCGTCGCCGATCACCGAGAGATCGAGCGCGAGGTTGGCGGGTTCGCGCGCGACCTGCAGCGCGCCGCCAAGGCCGGCTAACCCAGCCCCGAGTGCGAAGACGGCCGTGAAGAGCATCGCCTGATTGACGCCGAGCGCGCCGACCATCTCGCGATCCTGCGTCGCGGCGCGGATTAGGCGGCCGAAGCGCGTCTTGGCGAGGAGGAAATGCAGCGCGATGAGAACAAGCGGACCGACGACGATGAGGAAAACGTCGTAGCTCGGCAGGCGGCGCCCGAGGACTTCGACGGCGCCAGAGAGACCCGGTGCGCGCGGGCCGAGCAAATCTTCCGGACCCCAGAAGTAGAGCGTCGCGTCATTGATGACGAGCACGAGCGCGAAAGTTGCTAGCAGTTGGAAGAGTTCGGGCGAGCGATAGATGCGGCGCAGGAGGACGAATTCGATGAGCGCGCCGAGCGCGGCGACGAGTAGGGCGGTCGCAACGATGCCGCCCCAGAAGCCAAGTACGCCGCCGAACTTTGTCGCGAACGTCCACGCGAGATAGATGCCCACCATGTAGAGCGAGCCGTGCGCGATGTTGACGATGCGCGTAACGCCGAAGATCAGCGATAGCCCGGCGGCGACGAGGAACAATCCTGATGCCGCCGAGAGGCCATTGAGCGCTTGGAAGAGGAAGGCTTGGAGATTCATGCGAGCGCGGGAACGGTTCTTTTCGCGCCAAGGGCGACGCCGGTGCGGTTCCAGCGTTCCCTCTCCCGCTTGCGGGGGAGGGATAGGGAGGGGGAAAAACCAGACCGCAATGCTCGCAAAGTTGCCCCCTCCCCAACCCTCCCCCGGTTCGCGACGCGAACCCTGCGGGAGAGGGGGCGCGCCGTGCTTTGGCGCGCGCTTGGTGCCCTCAAGGTATTTTAGCTACTCCATCGCCGCGGCGGGACGCAGCTTCTTCACTTCCTCGTCCGAGGGAAGAACCTTGTCGCCCGCGACGTATTGGAAGTCCTTCATCGTGCCTTTGCCGTCCTTCAGCGCGAGCGTGCCGACATAAGCGCCGACGGTCGCCTGCTGATCGCTGGCGCGATAATCGTAAGACGCAAATGCGCCGTCGACCTTCAAGCCACGGAACGCCTTGATGAGCGCCTCAGGATCTGTCGAGCCCGCCTTCGCGATGCCGGCCGCAATCGCCTTGATCGAGTCGTAGCCGACCATCGAGCCGAGGCGCGGATAGTCGTTCCAGCGCTTGCGATAAGCATCGACGAATTTCTGATGCTGCGGCGTTTTGATCTCGTCCCACGGATAGCCGGTGACGACCCAGCCGGCCGGTGTGTCTTCCTTGAGCGGATCGAGATATTCGGGCTCGCCCGAGAGCAGGCTGACGACGAAGCGATCCTTGAAGACGCCGCGCGTCGCGCCTTCACGCGCGAGCTTAGCGAGATCGGCGCCGAACAGCACGTTGAAGATCGCGTCCGGCTTTGCATCGTCAACCGCCTGCAGCACTGCGCCGGCGTCGACCTTGCCAAGCGGCGGCGCTTGTTCGGTCACGAACTCGACGTCCGGCTGCGCCTTCTTGAGGAGTTCCTTGAAGGTCGCGGCGGCCGACTGTCCGTATTCGTAGTTCGGGTAGATCATCGCCCACTTCTTTTTCTTCGCGGCGACCGCAGCCGGGATCAGCATCGCGGTCTGCATGTAGGTCGAGGGGCGCAGACGGAACGTGTAGCGATTGCCGTTCTGCCACGTGATCTTGTCGGTCAGCGGCTCGGAGGCGAGGAAGAAGACTTTCTTGCGTCCGGCAAATTCCGTTACGGCAAGGCCGACATGCGAGAGGAAAGTGCCGGTGAGCAGCGCGACATTCTCGCGCGTCACGAGTTCTTCGGCGACACGCACCGCGTCACCCGGATTGCCGCCGTCGTCGCGCGAGACGACTTCGAGTTTTTTGCCAAGAACGCCGCCGGCCGCGTTGATTTCCTCAACGGCGAGCTCCCAACCCTTCTTGTAAGGATCGAGGAAGGCGGGCTGCGCCTTGTAGGAGTTCATTTCGCCGATCTTGATCGTGCTCTGCGCGAGCGCGCTTCCGGTCAAAATCGCTGATGCAGCACCGGCGGCTGCGAGAGCGGATAGAGTACGTCTCGTCATCATCAAAGCGGCTCCCCTGTTTTATCGTCGGCTGGCCAAGCCGATCCGCAATCGCGAACGGCCTAGCATCTTATGCTGCATGAACCGAGCGGAAGTTTTCGCTCCTTGCAGTGTAACGCGACGTTCAACCGGCGCTATTGTTTGTGTGCAAATATTCTGAGCGCGGGTTGCCGTTAGTCAAGGCATGCGCGCGCGACTCGGCGTCGCGCGCGTTGCGATCAACGATCGCGGAAGCGATCCATGAGGGCCTTGTCCTGGCCGCCGTCGATTTCGATCATGGTGCCGTTCGCCATCATCATGAGCGGCGATGCGAGCATGACGACGAGGTTGGCGACTTCTTCGGTCTCGGCGATGCGACCCATCGGGATCGAGCGCGGCGCGAGCTGATCGGCGTCCTCGTACGAGATCTTCATGTCGCGCGACATCGCGTTGACGAGGCCGGCCCAGCGCTCGGTGCGCACCGGACCCGGATTGACGGCGCAGAACGAGACGCCGTGGCGTCCGTATTGTCCGGCGAGCGAGATCGTGAGGTTTTGACCGGCCGCATTGGCGGCGCCGGGTGCGATTTCCCAATAGCTCGGCTTCACGCCGTCGTTGCCGATGAGGTTGACGACGCGGCCGCCGCCTTGCTTGACCATGATGGGCAGCGAGTAACGCAGGCAGCGCACATAGCCCATAAATTTGAGCTGCAACGCCTGTTCCCAGTCCTTCTCGGTCAGGTGCTCGATCACGCCGCCGGGCGCCGAGCCCGCGTTGTTGATCATGATGTCGATGCGGCCGAGCGCCTTGTGGGCCTGCTCGATGAAGCTCTTGCAGTCTTCGTCCTTGGTGAGGTCGGCCGTGATCGCGTGGATCTTGCGGCCGGTCGCTTTGACGATTTCGAGCGCGGAGGCTTCGAGCGGCTCCTTGCGGCGCGCGCAGATCGCCACGTCGACGCCTTCCTTGGCGAGCGTCATCGCGATCGCCTTACCGATGCCTTCACTGCCGCCGGTGACGACTGCGGTTTTGCCTTTGAGCTGCAGGTCCATTCTGGTCTCCCCGTTGTGTCCGAACTTCGATTAGCTCGCCTTATGGGCCATCCAGCGGCCCGCTTCGGCGGCGGCGAAAAGCTCCATCAGCGCGGCATTCATCACGGCCGGTTCCTCGCTCGTGATGGTGTGGCCGGTGCGCGGCACGACCATCAGTGCGGCCGTCGGCGCGGTGCGCTTGATGTAAAAAGAGCCCTCGAGGCAAGGCTCATCCTCGTCGCCGACGATGACGAGCAGCGGCACCTTGAAGCTTTTGAGTTCGCTTTCAAGCTCCCACAGCGTCGGGCGCTTGAGCTGAAGATTGAGCATCGTGTGCGCATGGCCTTCGGCCGAATGCTCGCCCAACATCTTGGCGAATTCGGCCCAGCCGCGCGGGTCCTTGTTCTTGTGCGCCTGCCGCATCGGCGCATCCGCATAGACGGCAGCCGCCTTCTCGATCCCGTCTTTGGCGAACATCTTGCCGGTCTCGGCCGCCATGACTTTCATGGCTTCGCGCTCTTTCGGATCGGGCTTCGAGCCCCAGCCGCAGCCCGCCGCCGTCACCGAAAGGCAGCGGCCTGGATAATGAATGCCGACATGCAGCGCCGTGTAGGCACCCATCGAATGGCCGACGATGTGGGCCTTTTCGATCTTCAGCGCGTCCATCAGGGCGATCACGTCGTCGCGCGCGATGTCCTGGCTGTAACGGTCGGGATCGGCGGGAACGTCGGACGGTGGGTAGCCGCGCTGACTGAAGGTGACGCAGCGATGATTGCGGGAGAGATGCCGCAGCTGCGGCTCCCACGTGCGGTAGTCGCCCGCATATTCGTGAACGAAGATCACGGCCGACCCGGTGCCGGCCTCTTCGTAATAGAGCTTTGTACCATCACCGGAGGAAATCTTTGGCATGACCCTCAATCCGCGACAGAACGACACTGTCCGAAGATCAAAACATAGAAATCATTTGTGTACAAACAAATTTTGCGTAGCATTCTGTCGCGTCATCCTGAGGAGCGCCCATAGGGCGCGTCTCGAAGGATGAGCCGCAACGTTTTGGCCGTCGTCCTTCGAGGCTCGCGAGCGACCTGCGGTCGCCGCTCGCACCTCAGGATGACGGATTGACGCATCGGTTGGCATCCAATCTGCAAAGGCCGCTAGACTTACGAAAAGAAACCGGAGGTTCGAATGATTGGTCGTCGTCGTTTCGTTGCTCTCGCGTTCGCATCCAGCGCAGCGGCCGCCGTGAGCAGCCGCGCCGTCGCGCAAGCCAAGCCGAAAATCAAAGTCGGCAGTCTCACGCTTCCGGTGTTTGCGCCGATCGTCGCCAACGTGATGAAGGCGAAGGGCTTCGACCAGAAAGCCGGCTTCGATCTCGAGATCACGGCCTATCCATCGATCGCCGCTTACTATGCGGGGCTCGCGACCGGCGAGATCGACACGCTGATCGGTGGGCCGACATATTTCCAGAAGCTGCGGCTCGAGAATGTGCCGATTAAGATCATCTCGACCGGCGCGAAGCTGTCCGACCTCGTGATCATCACGAAAGACCCGTCCGTCAACTCGCTCGCGGACCTCAAAGGCAAGCAGCTCGCCGCCGATATGGGCTCGGGCCAGTTCCAAGTGCTCTCGATCTACGCGAAGTCGAAGGGCATCGATCTCGCGAAGGACATCCAGCTCGTCAGCGCGAATTTCGCGGTGGCGCGCGCGCAGCTCGCCGCCGATCGCGTGCAGGCCGCGATGATCATCGAGCCGATTGCGACGATGATGATCAAAGAAAATCCCGCTCTGAAGATCATCTTCCAGGCGAACGACGCTTGGAAGGAGATAACCGGCAAGGAGGGCTGGGAGCTCGTCTACGCGATGCGCGAGGACACGCTCAAGCGCACGCCGGACGCCGCGAAGATGTTCATTGCGGCGCTCGCCGATGTCGCGGCCTTCATGCGCAGCAACACGGACGAGGCGGACAAAATCGCGGTCGACACCGTGAAATTGCCGCCCGGTATTCTCAAAGCCGCGGTCGAGTCGAAGCGTTGGGATTTCGAAGCGCTGCCCGCGTGGGGCACCGAGCGCGCCAGCCTGTGGGATATGTTCGAGCGCGCGGTCGCGGCCGGTTTCCATCCGAAGCTGCCGGATGAAGGCATCATCTATGTCCCTTGAGGAGCCGCGTCACGCGACCCTTGCGGGGAAACTGCCGCGCGAAGCCATCATCTCGATCATCGGCTTTGCGGTTTTGTGGGAAATATTGGCGCAACTCGCGCCGACGCTCGGCATTCCGCCCTTCGCGGTGCCGAGCTTCACGAAAATCTGGGCAAGCCTTTCGGCCGTCACTTTCCTCGATATCGCGGTGACGCTCGCGCGCGTCATCGCGGCGCTGGTGCTGTCGTTCGTCATCGGTGTTGCGGTCGCGATCGCGATGTATCTCTCCGGCGCTGTCGAACGCTATCTGCGCCCGCTGATCCGCCTGCTGATGGCGGTGCCGGTGGTGTCGTGGATCTTGTTCGCGGTGCTCTGGTTCAAGGGCGTCGAGTTCCGCATCGTTTTTGTGCTCGTGGTCGTCTGCGCGCCGGTCTTCGTTGTCGATACGCTCGATGCGATGCGCGATGTGCCGAAAGAGCTGCGTCAGATGATGCGCTCGTTCCGGCCGACCTTCTGGCAATTCTTCTCCAAGCTGATGCTGCCCGCGATCATGCCGGGCATCTTCACGAGCTGGAAGATTACGCTTTCGCTCGCGATCCGCGTCGTCACCATCGCGGAGCTTGTCGGCGCGGTCACGGGCATCGGCCACAAGCTGCAGGTCGCGCAGGAATTATTCTCGGTCGCCGAGGTGTTCGCCTGGACGCTCATTCTGGTCGCGCTGCTGTTTTTGCTCGAAAGCCTCGTTGTGCGCCTGGAGACCTACGTGCTGCGATGGCGCGCATGAACGAAGGTATGGCGATCGACATCGCGGGCTTACGTAAAGTCTTTCGGCAAACGTCGAGCGGCGATGAAATCGTCGCGATCAATCGCCTCGATCTGACGATTGCGCCGCGCGAGCTGATCGCCATCGTCGGGCAGACCGGCTGCGGGAAGTCGACGCTCTTCGATCTTCTGATCGGTCTCGAAGCGCCGAGCGGCGGTGCGATCCGCATCGGCGGTAAAGCGCCGTTCGGCGACTTCGATTATTTCCGCGGTCGCATCGCGACGGTGTTTCAACAGGACCGCTTGCTGCCGTGGCGTTCTGCGCTCGACAATGTGCGGCTGCCGCTCGAACTTGCCGGCGTACCGGAAGCCGAGCAAAAATCGCGCGCGCTCGATTGGCTCAAGCGGCTCGGCCTTGAGCGCTTCGCCAATGCGTATCCGCGTGAACTGTCCGGTGGCATGCGCCAACGTGTTGCCATCGCGCGCGCCTTTGTCGTGCAGCCCGCGATCTTGCTCGCCGACGAAGCCTTCGGTCATCTCGACGAAGTGACGGCGGCAGAATTGCGGACGAAGTTCGTGACGCTCGCGCGCGAGTCGGGGTCGACCGCGATCCTCATCACGCATCAGCTCGAAGAAGCTATCGCGGTCGGCGATCGCATCGTTGTGTTCGGAAAATCCGCGTCATTGCTCGCCGATATCCGCGTGTCGGACTGGCCCGCCGCGGAGCACCGGACGCTGCGCGAGGCGATCCAAGCCTCGCTGCAATCCAACGCCCCGGATGCGAGGTTGCGGCGATAGACGAATGTGTACGATAGTTGACAGTCCACTGTGACTGTGTATTATCGTACACATGTTCGAGGTCGTCCAAACCGAGCGTTTCACGGATTGGCTCGACCACCTCAAGGAATTCACAGCAGCCGTTCGCATCATCACGAAGCTTCGTCGCATCGAACTCGGAAATCTGGGCGACGCGAAGTCAGTCGGCGAAGGTGTGAGCGAGCTTCGCATCGACTACGGGCCTGGCTATCGCATCTACTTCACACAGCGCGGCCGGAAGCTCATCGTTTTGCTCTGTGGCGGGGACAAAAAATCGCAGCGGCGCGATATCGAACTCGCTCAGCGCATCGCGAAGGAGATCTGAAGTGGCAAAATTGAAGACCACGAAATTCGACGTTCAGCATCATCTTAAGACGATCAAACAACAGATCGCCTATCTCGAAGCGGCGCTGGACGAAGACGATGCGACCTTTATCGCTGCTGCGCTCGGCGACGTCGCGAAAGCGCGCGGCGTGACGGCCTTTGCGCGCGAGACGGGACTGAGCCGCGAGGCGATCTACAAAGCGTTTCGTCCCGGCGGAAATCCGACAATCGAGACTGTCAACAAAGCGCTGCGGGCACTCGGCCTTCGGTTGAAGCTCGCGCCGGCTAGAGCGGCCTAAACCGCCACCGCCTGTTTCACGCGGCCCTCCTGGCCGAACACGCGGAGATAACGCTCGACAACCTCCGCATCGCCGGTCGCCTTGCTCGGATTGTCGGACAGCTTCACGGCCGGGCGGCCGTTGGCGGTTGAGACCTTGCAGACGAGCGAGATCGGATCGAGGCTCGAAATCGGCGTCGGCGCGCAACCGCGGAAATCGTTGGTGAGGTTGGTGCCCCAGCCGAAGCTCATGCGCACGCGGCCGTGAAAGTGATTGTAAGTCGACTCGATCGTCTCGGCGTCGAGCGCGTCGGAGAAGACCAGCAGCTTCTCCTTCGGGTCGCGGCCGCGCATCTGCCACCACGTGATGATCTGCTCGCCGCCCTGGATCGGGGGCGCTGAGTCCGGGCGGAAGCCGCGCCAGTCGGCGACCCAATCGGGCGCGTGGCGCAGGAACGACGTGGTGCCGAACGTGTCGGGCAGCACGATCAGCAGGTTGCCGCCGTAGTAGGACTGCCAATCCTGCAACACCTCATAGGGCGACATCAGGAGTTCCTGATCGGTCTGCGCCAATGCGGCGAACACCATCGGCAATTCGTGCGCGTTGGTGCCGATGGCTTCGAGGTCGTTGTCCATGGCGAGCAGCACGTTGCTCGATCCCGTGAACGCCTTGCCGAGGCCTTCCTTCAGCGCCTCGACGCACCAGCGCTGCCACAAGAACGAGTGGCGGCGGCGCGTGCCGAAGTCCGAGATGCGAAGCTCCGGCAATGCGCGCAGGCGCTCGACCTTGTTCCAGAGTTTCGCCTTGGCGCGCGCGTAAACGACGTCGAGCGTGAATTTGCCCATGCCGCGCAGAGCCGCGCGCGAGCGCAGCTCGGTGATGATTGCGAGCGCCGGGATTTCCCACATCGACGTGTGAGTCCACGGGCCGTGGAATTCGAGAACGTATTGCCCGTCCTCGCGGCGCAGGTCGTATTCGGGCAGCTGAAAGTGCGAGAGCCACTCGAGGAATTCCGGCGCGAAGATCTGCTTGCGGCCATAGAACGTGTTACCGGCCAGCCAGATCATCTCTTTCTTGGTGAGCCGGAGCGTGCGCGCATAGTCGAGCTGGTCGCGCAGCATCTTCTCGTCGATTTCGTCGGCGATGCGGACCCGCTTGGTGCGGTTGATCAGCGAGAAGGTGGCCTGGACCTCTGGGTAGCGCCCCCAGATCATCTGCAGCATCAGCAGCTTGTAGAAGTCCGTGTCGAGCAGGCTGCGGACGATGGGATCGAGCTTCCACGTGTGGTCGTAGACACGCTTGGCAATATCGATGGCACTCATGACGCGGCAAACCTGCAACGCCCTTAACCGGGCACGGATTTAATCGTATCGGCTATTTTGCGCCGCGGAAAGACCCAGGGCGACCAACGGGAAATGGCCAGCGAAAGCCCGCAGGGTTCATTCCGTGTTGCATTGC
Source organism: Variibacter gotjawalensis (assembly GCF_002355335.1). Classification (GTDB taxonomy): domain Bacteria; phylum Pseudomonadota; class Alphaproteobacteria; order Rhizobiales; family Xanthobacteraceae; genus Variibacter; species Variibacter gotjawalensis. The sequence goes on along the minus strand of NZ_AP014946.1, from coordinate 468,636 downwards.
AATGGTTTAGCCCGGTTGATCAAGCAACTGGGAGGAGCAATGCGCACGCAAGTCGGCATCGTGGGGGCCGGGCCGGCCGGGCTGTTCCTGTCGCATTTGCTGCAGCGTGCCGGCATCGATTGCGTCGTCATCGAGACGCGCAGCCGCAAATACATCGAGGAGCGTGTCCGCGCCGGCGTGCTGGAGCAGGAGAGCTCCGACGTTCTGCGCCAGATGGGGCTCGGCGCGCGGATGGACCGCGAAGGGCTGATCCATCACGGCATCAATCTGCGCTTCAACGAGCGCCTGCATCACATCGACTTCCAGGATTTGGTCGGCAAAGGCGTGATGGTTTACGGCCAGCATGAGGTCGTGAAGGATCTGGTCCAGGCGCGGCTCGATAGCGGTGCGCCGCTGTTGTTCGAGGTCAGCGACGTCGCGGTCGATGGGCTCGACACGAAGACGCCGACGGTCCGGTTCACGCATCAGGGCCAGGCGCAGGAGCTCGTCTGCGATTTCATCGCGGGCTGCGACGGCTTCCACGGTATCTGCCGCCCGGCGATCCCGGAGGGCGTGCTCAAGACTTACGAGCGCACCTATCCGTTCGGCTGGCTCGGTATTTTGGCGCAAGCTCAGCCGGCCTCCGAAGAGCTGATCTACTCAAACCACGACAACGGCTTTGCCCTGCTCTCGATGCGGTCGCCGGAGCTTGGTCGGCTCTACCTCCAGTGCGATCCCGAAGAGGATCTCGCCAACTGGCCGGATGCCCGCATCTGGGAGGAGCTCAACCTGCGCCTCGCCGGCGGCAAGGGTTTGCCCGAGGGGCCGATCCTGCAGAAGGGCGTGACGCAGATGCGCAGCTTCGTGGTCGAGCCGATGCAGTATGGTCGGCTGCTGCTCGCCGGCGATGCCGCGCATATCGTGCCGCCGACCGGCGCGAAGGGGATGAACCTTGCGTTCGCGGATGTGCGCGTGATGGCGCGCGCCTTGGACGCATTCTATCGCGACGGCCGCGACGATCAGCTCGCGGCGTATTCCGAAGTGTGCCTGCGCCGCATCTGGAAGGCGCAGCGCTTCTCGTGGTTCATGACGTCGCTGATGCACCGCTTCCCGGACGACTCCGCGTTCGATCGGCGGCGGCAATTGGCCGATCTCGATTACCTCACGGGCTCGCGCGCCGCGATGACGTCGCTTGCGGAGAATTACGTTGGACTGCCGATGGAATGGGCATTGTCTTAAAAATGGAGGGATTGCGCTCTAACGTGCTTTGATGCACGAAGATGCATCCTTTCGCGTAGGTGCCGGTTGCGTACAGTCGTCATTGTGGGTGCGGGTCAAGGTGGGTTTCAGGTCGCGGCGTCCTTGCGCGACGAAAAGTTCGACGGGCGTATCGTGCTCGTCGGCGACGAACCCGAACTTCCGTATCAGCGGCCCCCGCTGTCCAAGGCCTACATGAACCGTACGATGCTGGATTCCGGCATCTATCTGCGGCCAGACACTTTCTTCGCCCAGCACAATATCGAACTGATGACCGGCGCGATGGTGACGCGGGTCGATCGCGTCGCCAAGCAGATCGCGCTCGGCTCGGGCGGGCGTCTCGACTACGACCACCTCGTGTTGGCGACGGGCGCGCGCAATCGTCTGCTGCCGGTGCCGGGCAACGAGCTTGATGGCGTCGTCTATCTGCGCTCCCTCGCCGATGCGCGCAGCGTGCGCGAACGCATCGACATGGTTCAAAACATAGTTGTCGTCGGCGCGGGGTTCATCGGGCTCGAATTCGCTGCCGTCGCGGCGAAGCGCGGCAAGAAGGTCACGGTGATCGAGTCGACGGAGCGCGCCATGGGCCGCGCCATCAGCCGCGAGATTTCGGATTTCTTCCAGGACGCACACCGCGCCTGGGGCACCGAACTTTTATTCGGCACGACGCTCAAGCGCATCGATGGCGACGATCACGTCAGCGAGGTCGAGACGTCGGACGGGCGTGTCATTCCGGCGGATCTCGTTGCGGTCGGCATCGGCGTTGTTCCCAACACGGAGCTTGCGAGCGATGCGGGTCTCAGAGTCGCAAACGGCATCGTAGTCGATACGCAACTCTCGACCGCCGACGCGGCGATATCGGCGGTCGGCGACTGCGTCAATTTCCCGAGCCATTTCGCCGGTGCATCGGTGCGGCTCGAGTCGGTGCAGAATGCGGTCGATCAGGGCAAGGCGATCGCGGCGCGGCTGATGGGCAAGAGCATCAGCTACAATGCGGTGCCGTGGTTCTGGAGCGACCAGGGCGACCTCAAGCTGCAGATGGTCGGTCTGACGGCCGGTCACGACCAGACCGTCGTGCGCGGCGACCCGGCCGAGCGCGCCTTCTCGGTATTCTGCTTCCAAGGCGGCAAGCTGCTCGGCATCGAGACGGTCAACCGCGCGTCCGATCATGTGATGGGCCGGCGTTTGCTGGCGCAACCGACGAGCCTGTCGCCGGACGAGGTCGCGGCGGAAAATTTTGATCTCAAGGCTTACGTGATGGCGAGCGCCAATCGCTAATTCGTCAACGAAATCAAAGTCCGATTCAGGGCTGCGGCCGAAACAAGGCGGCAATCCTTAAAGTTTGATTTAGATTTGAAGAAGATTATCGGGTGTGTCCGAAAGAACCCGTATGCCGAGCGCCGAAACCGTCAAAACAACCCCCGCGAAAGCCGCCGCGCCGCGCAAGAACGCGCGCGACGATGCGCGGAAAGGCGCTACCGAACCGCAGGCCGCATGGTCGTTCCGGCTGCCGCGCCGCGTGAAGGTCGCGTCGGGGCCGGACACGCTCGGCCGCTCCGCCAAGAAGACGATGATCGCGATCGGCGCTGCCGTGATGGCCTGGTGCTTTGGCTACACGCTCGCCTATTTCGTCGACCAGCAGGAGATCGCGAAAGCGCGAGCGATGGTGACTTCCGTCGTCGAGCGCATCGTGCAGGTCGAATCCGGCGGCGATCCGAATGCAAAGAATCCGCGCTCGACCGCAACGGGCGCCGCGCAGTTCATCGACGCGACGTGGCTCGAACTTATCCGCAAGCATCGCGCCGATCTCGCCGCCCGACCCGAGCCGGAACTTCTCGAACTGCGCCGCGATCCGAAACTTGCGCGCGAAGTCACGACGTATCTCATCGAGCGCAACGCTAAGGTGCTCAAGCGCAGCGGTCAGCCGATTACGGCCGGCACGCTGTATCTGTCGCATTTTGCGGGTGGCGCCGGCGCAGTCGCAATCCTCTCGGCGAAAGAGCACGAGGATGCGGCAACGACTCTCGCGCTTGCGGATTCGACCGGAAAGATGTCGCGCGACAAGCTCGTAAAAGCCAATCCGTTTCTCGATGGCGTAACGGCAGGCGGCCTGAAGCGCTGGGCCGATCGGAAGATGACCGGCGAAACGCGCAAGGTGAAGAAGCAAGGCACGCGCACCGCGCAGGCGACGCGTTCGCTTTAGTCCCACCTACCAAAGCATAAGAAAAACCCGCGCCGTGTGGGCGCGGGTTCTTCTCAACAACCGTTGCGAATGGCTCTTCGCAACTAGTCGCAAACACGATCCTGTGCCGTGACGGTCGTGCCGTCCGGACGCTCGCGCTGAACCGTGCGCGTACGGCATTCGCCCGTGTTGTAATCGCGGCGCTCGCGCACCTCGACGTCCTCACGGCGATCACGATAACGCTCGCGCTCATAGACCGGCGGCTCGCCGATGCGGACGCCTACGCCCGGAACGTCGACCTGAACCTGCGCCACGGCGGGAAGCGGCAACGCAAGCGAAGCGCCCATCAAAGACGCGCAAAGAAGCTTTCGCATGGTGTTCTCCATGATTCTACTGGCGGCGATCGCTCAGCCGCAAAAGCGGCTCGTGCCGCGATAAACTTGTCTTGAACTGCGCGGACAACGCCTAACGCTGGGCCGTCGTTCCCTGAATAATTACGTGGCTGCGCGCAAAATTTTTGCATTGTGGTTCGTGGGCATGACAATTTAATTGACCTATATGCCTATCGATCTTGCTGTGTTCGACAGATTCATGACAACGCATACGATATTGGGCAGCGCAAAGGGTGAGGTGCGCAGGGCGATCCCGCCGTCGGAAAGCGTGGTTGCTGACTGGTACGAAAACGCAAACTTGCTCGATAGCTACAGCATCGATTTGATCGCCGCGGACCGACTCAGTATGCGTGAGTTGGCAATCTTGGCAGTCGGCAATCCGTCTACGTGGCAGAAGGGGTTAATCGCGCTCCGCGATGCTATCGTCGCGCCGTTCGGCCTCAAGACCTCTAGCGCGGTAAGGAGGTCCCGAGCAGACGGCGACCGCATAGATTTCTTTCCGGTGCTATCGGAGAGTGAGGACGAGATAGTTCTCGGTGCGGATGATCGACATCTGGACTTTCGCTTGTCTCTGCTGCGACGCTCGTCTGCCGACAGTACGATGCTTTTCGCGACAACCGTCGTGCGCACCCACAATATCTTCGGCCTGATCTATCTCAACGCGATTAGGCCCTTTCATCACCTCGTAGTCAGGGCTAGCCTAGCCCGATGCACAAACGCACGCAGATAAAACAAAGCCCCGCGCCGTGAAGCGCGGGGCTCTGTTTGTTCGGCAGACTGAAGGTTAGTCGCAGTCGCGCTCGCGCATCGTGACGACGGTGCCGTCCGGACGAACGCGCTCTACCACACGGTAAGAGCAATCCGAGTTGTCGTTGTAGTAGACGCGCTCGGGTTGGTTCCAGTAGCTGCGCGCCGGGTAAGTCCGCGTGCGATACTCAGTGTCGTAATAGTAGGTGCTACGCGGCGTGTCGTAATAGTAAGCCGGTCCGCCGAGGCGAACGCCGACACCCGGGACACCGATTTCGACCTGTGCCGAAGCCGGGGCTGCGATCATGAGAGCCCCGGCGCCGATGGTTGCAGCGGTCAGAAGTTTTGCAATGCGAGTCATATTACCTCCTGTTTTCGCGAGCCGACATGCTCACTATTCTGGGAGTGGATTTTCCAACGCGAGGCCCTCACGACCATCGCGCGGCTGTCTTGGAAACGCGACCCGCGGCGAGCCGTTCCGATCGTAAGAAGTGAGCCATTCACGAAATGTAACCGCCACATATGCGGCAAAGGCTACCGAGCACCAGTTCGGTCGAAAGTCTGTTCGTGGCTCGGTTCTCGGCCTTTGTTAGAAGAGTTCCACAATTGGTTGTCGACTTCGGTATGACTGTGCGACAGTGTTTTCTCTCAGTGGGGACTGGAGGATAAGAATGACGAAAATCGTCGCCTTGATGTTTTCGACTGCCGCCGCGCTTCTGTCGGCCGGCCCAGCTCTCGCACAGACGCCGGCAGCTCCGGCGCAGCCGGCCGCCGCTGAGGTCGATCCGCAAGCCATCGTCGATTTGCAGTTTGCCATCGCGGGCAACCACAAGAAGGTGCGCGCGAGCGGCGCCAAGGGCGTCTGCGTCAAAGGCGAGTTCACGCCTTCGGCCGAGGCGGCAAGCCTTTCGAAAGCGCCGCATTTTGCCAAGCCGGTTCCGATGACCGCCCGCTTCTCCATGGGTGGCGGCAACCCGAACATCTCGGACAAGACGAAGCCGACGACGCGCGGTTTCGCCATGGAGTTCGAAATCGCCAACGACCCGATGGTCTTCTACTTCATCTCCGCGCCGGTGTTTGGCGCGAGAACGCCACGTCAGCTGCACGACGGAATCTCGGCGCGTTTGCCGGGGCCGGACGGCAAACCGGACGCCGAGAAGATAAAGGCTTTCGTCGCCGCCAATCCGGAAACGACGCGGCAGGCTGCATGGCTTAATGCTCGACCGGTGCCTGCCAGCTTCGGCGGCGTCAACTATTGGGGCGTTCAGGCTTTCACGCTCACCAATGCGGCCGGCAAGCCCACGATCACGAAGCTCAAAGCGATCCCGACTGCGGGGCAGCTCGGCTTGAGCGACGACGAACTCAAAGCGAAGCCGGATAGCTTTTACGCGGACGAGTTGACGGAGCGGCTCGGCAAAGGGCCGATGACGTTCGACTTCGTCGCGATCCTCGGTGAGCCTGGCGATCCGACCAATGACTCGACAGCGATGTGGCCGGAGGACAACCGCAAGACCGTGAAGCTGGGCACGATCGCGATCTCCGCGATCCAAGCGAACACCATCTGCGACGAGAAGCCGACCGATCCGGTCGCCAACCTCCCGCAAGGTGTCGCGGGCCCGGCGGACGATCCGATGTTCGAAATCCGCTCGCCGGCCTATGCGATCTCGCGCGGCAAGCGCGCGCAATAGCGATCAAATCCGGCGTGCGTCAGGCGCGCGCCGGAATTTGCCGAATTTGGAATCCCGTCTTGTTCTGTTCGAAACCGACGTCGCGATAGAACTTCAACGTCGTAGGCTCTTTCGATCCAGTTAGAAGCATTACTTTGTAGCAGCGGGAGTTCCATGCTGAGGCAATTGCCGCTCGCAAGACCGCTTGCCCATAACCTTGCCTACGATGGAACGCGTGCGTGACCACATTCTCGATCAGCCCGTAAGGGGCGCCGCCTCTCGTTAGATTGGGAACGACTATCAACGTGCAGGTGCTTACCAAGATGTCGCTAACCAGGCCCACAAAGATTCCGCTGCCAGGATAATGCGAGATCTGTTCCCAAATTCGCTCGGCGTCATCGAGCGCTAAGGCCGGATCGTCAGGCTGCAGCTGCGGATAAATATTGATGAGGGCTTTGAGATCGCCACGGTTGGCAATGCGGACAGCGAAATCGTGCTGCATGTCTTGATCCGAAAAACTTTGTTGAATTGATTGGGGCGTGCGTAGGACGCGAGGTCCACCGTCGATGCACTGAAATCGTAGCGTTGAAGACGAATGGTGCCCGGGGGCGGGATCGAACCACCGACACTGCGATTTTCAATCGCATGCTCTACCAACTGAGCTACCCGGGCGTCCGGAGCCTGCAATCGAGTGCTGGCCGGAGCGGGCGGTTTATAGGGGGTGGGATCGCGCCTGTCCAGCGCTGGCGGCGAAAGACTTAACGCCAAGGATTCGCGGGTAAAATCGGCACCGGCTCATCAGTCGCGCGGGGCGAGCGGCGGGGTCTCGTCGCTGTCCTCGGCGGATTCGACTCCCGGGATCGCGTAGCGGCCCGACAACCAGCGGTGCAGGTCGACATCCCTGCATCGTTTCGAGCAAAACGGTCGCGTTGCCGGGTCGACCGGTTTTCCGCAGACCGAACATTTGGGCTTCGTTGGCATGAGGCGAATGTAGTCGCCCGCGCGGTGATTTTCTACGCGGCGCGCGCCGCTTTGGCGTCGGCGAGGAGCATATCCGACGCTTTTTCCGCAATCATGATCGTCGGCGCCTGCGTGTTTCCGGTGGTGAGATACGGCATCACGGACGCGTCGGCGACGCGCAGATTGCGGATGCCGCGTACTTTCAGCTCCGGGTCGACGACGGCGTTCGGGTCGATGCCCATGCGGCAGGTGCCGACCGGGTGATACAGCGTCGTGCCCTCGCGGCGCACGAAGGCTTCGATGTCGTCCGGCGCAGTAATGCTCGCGCCCGGCCGCGTCTCCTCGATCAGATGATCGCGGAACGCCGGCGCCGCGAAGATGCGGCGCGAATGGTCGAGCCCGGCCAGCAAGACGCGGATATCGTCCGGGTCGGTGAGATAGCGATAGTGGATCTTCGGTCGCGCATTCGGATCGGCGCTGTGGATCATCACGGTGCCGCGGCTCGACGGACGTGTCGGACACACCGCGATGGTGATGCCGGGCTCTTTCTCAACGACCAGCGCCTTGCCGAAGACGTAGCTCGCCGGCGTGAACAGCAGCTGCAGATCAGGGCTCGCGAGGCCTTCGCGCGAACGGCAAAACACCATCGCGCTGGTGACGCCCATCGTCAGCGCGCCATTGCCCATGAGGCCGAACTTCGCGATCTCGCGGACGAGCCGCCAGCCGCGCGAGAGTTCGTTGAGCGTCTCGAGGCCTCGCAGTCGCGCGACGAGGCGGCCGACGTAATGGTCCGAGAGATTGCGGCCGACGCCCGGCACCGCCGCCTGCGTTTTGATGCCGAGGCTACCCAGATGCTCCGGATCGCCGATGCCGGAGAGCTGCAGAATTTGCGGCGAGCCGATCGCGCCGGCGGAGACGATCACTTCGCGGTTCGCGCGCGCCTCTTCGTTGCGGCCGCCGCGCGAAAAGCGAATGCCGATCGCCGCGCCGTTCTCGATGAGCAGCGACGAGACGGTCGCGTTGGTCGTGATCGTCACGTTGCGTTTGGCGGCATCGCTGGCGAGGAATGCGCGATAGCTCGACCCGCGCCAGCGGCCGAGCTTGTTCATCTGCGAATAGCCGACGCCCTCCTGGCTCGCGCCGTTGTAATCGGGCGTGAATGGAAATCCGGCTTCCTGCGCGGCGCGGACGAACATATGCGTCACGGGCAGGATCGTGCGATAGTCCTGAATACGCCATGGGCCGCTGTCGCCGCGGATCGTCGTGTCGCCGCCTTGCTCGTAGGTCTCCGAGCGGCGGAACAGATGTTTGACGTCGTCGAAACTCCAGCCGCGATTGCCGAGCTGCGCCCAACCGTCGTAGTCGGCCGGGTTGCCGCGCACATACAGCATGCCGTTGATCGACGACGAGCCGCCGAGCACTTTGCCGCGCGGCGTATGGATCGCGCGATTGTCGGTGCCGGCCTCCGGCTCCGAGGCATACATCCAATTGAAACGCGGATCGTAGAGCAGCTTCGCGACACCGGCCGGAATTTGAATCCAAGGATGACTGTCGGCACCGCCGGCTTCGATAAGATTGACGGTGTAGCCGGCTTCTGCGAGCCGGGCCGCGATGACGCAGCCGGCCGAGCCCGCGCCGATGACGATGTAATCGTGCTGCATCGTTTAGCGCGCGACCGATACGGCGTCGGTGGCCGGCGCGTTGAAGCCGCTCTGCGCCATGCGGGCGAGACCGCGCGGCGTGATGGCAACACGCGCATCGCGCATTGGGCGGCCTTCACGCGGCTCGAGGCGAACGAGCTCCTCGCCGATGGCGTCTTCCCAGATCGAGAGGCGCGGGCAGGAGGTACGCCACGCTTCCATTGCGGCACCGTAAGTGCGCGGCGCTTCGGCGATCCAGGTGAGGAATTGCAGCGTCAGCGCTTCGTTCGCCATCTCGCTTCTCCGCGCTCTTGTTGTGGCTCAAGAATACTTCAGCGTCAGGCCGCCGTCGACCACGAGTTCGATGCCGGTGACGTAGCGGCTCTCGTCGGACGCAAGATAGACCGCCGCGTTGGCGACATCCCACGCGTCGCCGCCGAAGCCCATCGGGATCTGCCGCGCGCGCTCTTTCCACATCGTGTCGACATCGCCCTTGCCGTAAGCCTGCGCGAGCTGAGCGGCGTTCTCGACCATCGGCGTCTGCATCAGACCAGGTAGGATCGCGTTGACGCGGATTTTCTGCGAGGCGTATTGCGCCGCCGTCGTGCGGGTGAGGTGACTGAGCGCTGCCTTCGTCGTGTAGTAGGTCGCGTAAGGGACGCCCGTGTAGCGGATCGCGGCGATCGACGAGATCGTGATGATCGAGCCGCCGCCGACCTCCTGCATCGCAGGGATAACGTGCTTTAGGGTGAGGAAAGCGCCTTTGAGATTGACGTCGTGGACGCGATCCCATTCGGCTTCGGAAAGTTCGACGACGCCGCCGACCACCGCGATGCCGACATTGTAGTCGAGCACGTCGATTCGGCCATACTTTGCGCGCGTCGCCTTCACCATCGCTTCGACTTCGGCGGCCTTGGTGACGTCGGCGCGCAGCGCAATCGCGTCGCCGCCTTCCTTCACGATGATCGCAGCGGTCTCTTCAGCGGCCGCGAGGTTCGCGTCGGCGCAGGCGACTTTCGCGCCTTCGCGCGCGAAGGCGACCGCCGCCGCTTTGCCGTTGCCCCAGCCGGGTCCGATGGAACCCGCGCCGACAACGAGCGCGATCTTGTTCTTGAGGCGATCCGCCATCCGGTTTCTCTCCCGCTTTTTTCGCAGTGTGCGTCCGAAGCGGCGGAGAGGGAAGTAGCGTTTAGTGCGCGTGCGTAGGCTTTTTCGGCAGGAGATTGAGCGAGGGCGCCGGATAGCGGAGCTCGTGCGCAGATTTTCCGTTCGCCGGAATCTCCGACCAATCCATCTTGCCGCTTTGGCATTCCTGCAGCGTCGCGAAATGCAGCGTCTTGTTCGGCGCGTCCGGCAGACGCACGTTGATCGAAAAATCGTCGAAGTGGTCTGCGTCGAGCGTGCCGGTCCAAGTGATCTCTGTCACACGCTCGGTGATCGTCGTGCCGTGCGGTCCGGAGATCGGCGTCGCGAGCTTTTCCTTCGTGACGTCGAGCGTCCAGCCGGCCTTCGGCTGCGGCCGTGCGCCGTTGACGCCGGCGGGGATTAGCACACGCACGACTTTCGTCGGCGAGCCATCGCAGCCGTGCGTGATCGAGATCGCGAGACGTGCGTAGGAGTCGGCTTGCGCCTCGCGCGGCGTGATGACGGCATGCGCGTTGGCGGCCGTGGCCGAGAGGGTCGAGATCAGAAGTGTTGCGGCGAGGCGTTGCATGGCGGCGGTTTTAGCACCGCTGCCGATCAACGCCTAGGCGCAGGATAACCGGTACCGCGGACGCGGTTCCACCAGCGGCGCGTATAGCCGTAGGCGAACGCGCCCGCGATCGCGACGACAACCACCGGAACAAGGATCAGCGCGAACGAGACCGCCAGCGAGAGGACGAGGATCGCAATGACGGCGAAAATCGCGACGCCGATGCCGATCGCGAACGGTCCCGGCATCTTGATGCGCGCCGAATGCATGCGGCCCTGGCCGTCGACGAAGACGAAGTCCTCGACGCGACCGCGCCTGCGCTGCCGGGTTTCGGCACCGGGCGGGATGATTTCCGGCTCGACGCGCGGAGTTTCCGGCTGGTTGGGGTTCGGGCTCATGCCTTTAAATCTAGAGCGCCGATTGTGGCGGACAAGCGGCCTGCGGCGGAACGGCGCAGAACTTTACGTTCGGGAAACACAATAAGCGACCTAACGCCATCCTTCGAGACGCAGCCGCGGCGGCTGCGCCGCCGGAGCTGCTCCTCAGGATGAGGGCGGAGGGCGTTGCAAGGAATGTCGTGATCGAGCGCCAATCCTCATCCTGAGGAGCGCGGGGATCGGCGAAGCCGGCCCTGCGCGTCTCGGAGGATGCAGGCCTGGATCTTACTCCGCCGCGGTGCGGCTGCCCTGGCCGTAGCGCTGCTCGATGTAATCGAGCATCAACTGTTTGAATTCGGCCGCGATACCGTCGCCGCGCAGCGTTTTCGCCTTTTTGCCGTCGATGAAGACGGGAGCGGCTGGCGACTCGCCGGTGCCCGGCAGCGAAATGCCGATGTCGGCGTGCTTGGACTCGCCCGGGCCGTTCACGATGCAGCCCATCACGGCGACGTTGAGGTTCTCGACGCCCGGATAGCGTGTCTTCCACTCCGGCATCGTGTTGTGGATGTAGCTTTGAATGTCGCGGGCGAGTTCCTGGAAGGTCGTCGAGGTCGTGCGGCCGCAGCCCGGGCATGCGGCGACGAGCGGCACGAAGGTGCGGAAGCCCATCGTCTGCAGGATTTCCTGCGCGACCTTCACTTCGAGCGTGCGGTCGCCGCCCGGTTCCGGCGTCAGCGAAACGCGGATCGTGTCGCCGATGCCTTGCTGCAGCAGAATGCCGAGCGCGGCGGATGATGCGACGATGCCCTTCGAGCCCATGCCGGCTTCGGTGAGGCCGAGATGGATCGCGTAGTTCGAGCGGCGTGCGAGATCCTGGTAGACCGCGATCAGATCCTGCACGGCGGAGACCTTCGCCGATAGGATGATGCGATCGCGCGACAGGCCGAGTTCCTCGGCGCGCGTGGCGGAGAGCAATGCGGATTGCACCATGGCTTCGCGCATGACGGCGCGCGCTTCCATCGGCTTTGCGGATTGCGCATTCTCGTCCATCAGGTGCGTAAGCAATTCCTGATCGAGCGAGCCCCAGTTGGCGCCGATGCGCACGGGCTTGTTGTATTTGATCGCCGTCTCGACGATCTGCGAGAACTGCTTGTCCTTCTTGTCCTTGAAGCCGACGTTGCCCGGATTGATGCGGTACTTGTCGAGTGCCTCGGCGCAAGCCGGATGATCGGCGAGCAGTTTGTGGCCGATGTAATGGAAGTCGCCGACGAGCGGTGCCTTCACGCCCATCTTCAGCAATCGATCGCGGATGTGCGGAACAGCGGCAGCGGCTTCGTCACGGTCGACCGTGATGCGGACGAGTTCGGAGCCGGCGCGGGTCAGCGCTGCCACTTGGCGCGCGGTGCCCTCGATGTCGGCCGTGTCCGTGTTGGTCATCGATTGCACGACGACCGGGGCGCCACCGCCCACCTGAACGCCACCAACTGAGACGGCGACGCTTTCGCGGCGCGCGGCAGGGCCGGCGCTCGGCTGGGTCGGCGATTCGGAAACTTTCGTCTGGATATTCATCATTATCTCGTCGCTGCGCCGCTCGCGCCCTGAAGCATTTTCAAGTGAAGTGGATACACGTTCACTGTCCAAGAAAATGCGAACACACAAAACTAGCTTGGCCGGTTGACCAGGATCAGGCCCGCGGCCACCAAAGCAGCCGCAACCGCGAAAGCGGCGGTCATCGGTTCACCTAATACCCAATGTCCGGCCAATACGCCAAAAATAGGTGTCAGGAAGGTGAAAGCCGAGAGGCGGGATGCCGAATAGTGGTATAATAGTGTTACCCAAGCGAGAAAAGTTACGCCGACCACCCAGAACGCCTGGTAGCTCATCAGTCCGAGGGCGAATGCAGAGGGCGGCCAGGCCCCGCGCTCACCTAGAACGAGGGCGCCGGCGCCCATCATCAGCGCCGAGACGACCAGCTGATAGAGCATCGTTTTCTCGGGACGGACTCGCGAGAGCACGCTGGCTTTGATGATGACCACCGTCGCGGCCCAGCCGATCGCGGTGCCGATCACCATCAGATCGCCGATCCATTGCCGCGGGTCGGCTCCGGCTTCCGGAACGCCGAAGGCAACCAAAATGCCGGCAAAGCTGAGCAGCAGGCCGAGCCATTGCGAGCGCCGCAGCGTGTCGGCGGGCAAAAACCAGCGCGCGCCGATCACGACGAAGAACGGCATCGTGTAGAGGAAGACGGCGGCTCTACTCGCCGTCGTCCACTTCAAGGCCGGATACATCAACATGAATTCGATGCCGAACAGCACCGCGACGATCATGCCGGCGACGAGCGAGCCGTCGCGATTGAAGATCGGGATGCCGCGGATGCGCATATAGATCGCGACGAAAATCGCAGCGCCGGCCGAGCGCAGCGCGCCCTGCATCATCGGGGGAATTTCCGGGAGCGTGAGTTTGATCGCGACCTGATTGAAGCCCCACGTCACGACGCAAACGAAGATGACAAGCAGCGCGACAGTGTCGAGCGGCCGCGTCGTTGAAGACAAAGGCGCGGTCGCTGACGGCGCAACGGTTTTGTCGGGATCGAGCATGAAGCGCTTCCAAAAACTCCGCTCATGCCCGCGAAAGCGGGCATCCAGTCGGCGTGCGCAAGCACGCGGCAAATACTTTGATAGCGCGCATCCGCGCGCTCACTGGGTCCCCGCTTTCGCGGGGACGAGCGGAGAGTTTGGCTCCGGTCGATACCGTCACTTCGTCTTGCCGTGTTTGGCGCAATGCTCGCAGAGTCCGGCAACTTCCAGCGTCGAACTCTTCGGTGTGAAACCGACCGCGCGGGACGCTGCGTTCAGCGCTTGGTGCAACGGCGCCGAATGCGCTTCGCCGACCGAACCGCAGCTCTCGCACAACAGAAAGACGACGCTCTCGCCCGCATCGTGATGGTGGTGACAGGCGACGAAAGCGTTGCGGCTCGCGATGCGGTGGACGAAGCCGTGCTCGAGCAGAAAATCGAGCGCGCGATAGACCGTGATCGGGGCAGGGCGCGGGCCTTTCTCGGCCAGACGGTCCATAATCTCGTAGGCGCCGAACGGCCGGTGCGCCGACGTCAGCGCGGCAAGCACCTGGCGGCGGATCGGCGTGAGGCGCAGCCCCATTTCGCGGCAGCGGGCCTCGGCGCCGTCGAGCGCGGACGCCTCGCAATGCGCGTGATCATGGCCGGGAGGCTGAAACAAAGGCTCGGACATCCGGTCTCCGCGAGCGTTTCGCTCGAAATTCGCAAGGCTGCAGCCACCATATGGGCAAGTCAGGACACCATACGGGAGCAATCACGAAATTGCATATTGCGTCGCAATAAATCGTGTCACATTAGATCGGCACGACCTCATGTAGGCCTTTCCGGCCGCTTATCGACCCCCAATCGAGTCTCCAGAAATTCGAGGTTCTCAATGCTCAAAGGCAAAACGGCTGTCGTCACGGGCTCTACATCCGGTATCGGTCTCGGCATCGCGCGTGCGGCTGCCGCGCAGGGCGCCAACGTCGTCATCAACGGCTTCGGCGACAAGGACGCGATCGAGAAGGAACGTGCCGGCATCGAGAAAGAATTCGGCGTCAAGGCGCTCTACTCCGCCGCCGACATGACGAAGCCGGCCGAGATCGCCGCGATGGTGACGGACGCCGAGAAGATGTTCGGCTCGGTCGATATTCTCGTGAACAACGCCGGCATTCAGTTCGTCTCGCCGGTGGAAGAGTTTCCGGTCGAGAAGTGGGATCAGATCATCGCGATCAATCTCTCTTCGGCTTTCCACGGCATTCGCGCCGCGGTGCCGGGCATGAAGAAGCGCAAGTGGGGCCGTATCATCTCGACCGCATCGGCGCATTCGCTTGTCGCCTCGCCGTTCAAGAGTGCCTACATCGCGGCAAAGCATGGCATCGCGGGATTGACCAAGACGGTCGCGCTCGAGACCGCGACCTTCGGCATCACGTGCAACTGCATCTCGCCCGGTTACGTCTGGACGCCGCTGGTCGAGAAGCAAATTCCCGATACGATGAAGGCGCGCAACATGACGGAAGAGCAGGTCAAGAAGGACGTGCTGCTTGCCGCGCAGCCGACGAAGGAGTTCGTCACGGTCGATCAGGTCGCCTCGCTTGCGATGTATCTCTGCACGGACTCGGCGGCGTCGATCACGGGCGCCAATCTCTCGATCGACGGCGGCTGGACGGCGGCTTAGCCGTCTGCTGGAATTGGTTTGTGGCCTTCATCCTTCGAGACGCGCGCATCGGCTACGCCGACTGCCGCGCTCCTCAGGATGAGGGGAAACGCCGTGCTTCCTCCGCCCTCATCCTGAGGAGCGCCGGAGGCGCGTCTCGAAGGACGAGGGCGGCCGCAGTATCATGAAACGCAAAAAGCTTCATCTGGCTCTGCAGGGCGGTGGCGCGCATGGTGCGTTCACCTGGGGCGTGCTCGACCGTCTTCTCGACGAAGAGAAGCTCGCCATCGACGGCGTTTCCGGTGCATCGGCCGGCGCCGTCAACGCCGTGTTGCTGGTCGACGGGCTTGCGCGCGGCGGGCCGCGCGAAGCTGAGAAGCGGCTCGCCGACTTCTGGCGCGCGACCAGCCGCGACGGCAGCTTGTCGAACAGCGAGCGAGCGGTCGTCGACCGTCTGTTCTGGTTCATGCCGATGGCCGGCTCGCCGCTGCAATCGTGGTACGAAGCTTGGAGCCAGGTCTTCTCCCCCTACGATCTCAATCCACTCAACCTCAATCCGCTACGCGATCTGATCGAGCGTTTCGTCGATTTCGAAGCCGTCCGCAAAGCCAAGAATCCGTTGTTCGTCTCGGCCACAAATGTGCAGACCGGCAAGCTGCGCGTTTTCTCGCGCGAACAAATGTCGGCCGACGTGATCGCGGCATCGGCCTGTCTGCCGCAGCTCTTCCGCGCGGTCGAAATCGACAACGTTCCGTACTGGGATGGCGGCTATGTCGGCAACCCGACGCTGTTTCCGCTGTTTCAGAAGACCGATAGCGACTGCACCGACGTTTTGATCGTGCAGATCAATCCGCTCGAGCGGACCGGCACGCCGACATCTCACAAAGACATCATGAACCGCGTCAACGAGGTGACGTTCAATTCCTCGCTGCTCTCGGAGCTGCGCGAGATCGCGCTCGTTTCGCGTTTGATCGAGGCCGGTCAGGTCACGTGCGGGACGGGCAAGAACGAGTATCGCCGCATCAACGTGCATCGCATCGTGCTCGGCACTTCGATGGGGCTCGATGCCGACAGCAAACTCAACAACGACTACGATTTTTTCCTGACGCTGCGCAAAGCCGGCGTTCGCGCGGCGCGGCGTTTCCTCGACGCGCATTTCGACGACATCGGCGTCAAGTCCACGGTCGATCTCGACGCGGAAGTGCAGGCGGAGTGGGGATGACGACGATCGGCGCGACGCGGCTGGAGGTCGTCACCGGCGACATCACGCGGCTCGATGTCGATGCGATCGTGAATGCGGCGAACACGTCGCTGCTCGGTGGCGGTGGTGTCGATGGTGCGATCCATCGCGCGGCCGGTCCTGATTTGCTCGAAGAATGCCGGACGCTGAACGGCTGCGAGACAGGGCAGGCGAAGATCACGCGCGGCTATCGGTTGCCGGCGCGTCACGTCATCCACACGGTCGGTCCGGTGTGGCACGGCGGCGGCCGCGACGAAGAAGCGCTGCTCGCGTCCTGCTATCGGGTCTCGCTCGATGTTGCTCGCGCGAATGGTCTGAAGTCGGTCGCGTTCCCGGCGATCTCGACCGGCGTTTATGAGTTTCCGGCTGAGCCGGCGGCGCGCATCGCGGTCGGTACGGTGGCTGATGTTGTGAAGTCGGAGCCGGACGCGTTCGATCGCGTCGTGTTCTGCTGCTTCTCGGACGCCAGCGCGAAGCTGCATCAAGCGGCGATCCGAAGTTCTAATAAATAAGATCTGGATTGCTTCGTCGCAGTCGCTGCGCGACTTGCTTCTCGCAATGACGAAGACTCTCAGCGTCATTGCGAGGAGCGAAGCGACGAAGCAATCCAGTCCTTCAGCTGTTCTTCGCCAAGAAATCCAGCACCTCTTGGCGATGCGGCGCGCCGAGAACGCCGCCGAAGCGTTCGCATTTGATCGCGGCGGCCGCTGTCGAAAAGCTGATCGCGTCGACTTCGTTGTGCCCCTCCGCCAACGCAAGCACAAACGCACCGTGGAATGTATCGCCGGCACCAAGCGTATCAATCGCGTTGACGCGATACGTCGGCATATGACGGACCTTGCCGTCGTCCAGCCAATATGTGCCGTTGGCGTTGTCGGTGACTGCGATGAAAGAGTCTGTCTCGCGCGCGATGCGGTGCAACGCTTCGCCGAGATCGTCGCATTGAGCTGTT
Organism: Variibacter gotjawalensis; assembly: GCF_002355335.1. Lineage (GTDB taxonomy): Bacteria > Pseudomonadota > Alphaproteobacteria > Rhizobiales > Xanthobacteraceae > Variibacter > Variibacter gotjawalensis. The sequence continues at coordinate 451,339 of NZ_AP014946.1, read as the reverse complement.
GCGCGCAGGCCGTCGGCCGCGAAGACGAGATGCGAACAGGCACGCAGCAGCAAACTGCTGGCTTCGGTCGGGCGGTCGCCGTCTAGCACGCATGGCTTGTTCGCCTCGCGCGCCGCGTGACACAGCGGCAGAACGAATTCGGCGAAACGATTGTCGGCGAGGATCGCGTCGGTTTCGCGCGCAAGTTTGGCGGGATCGGCGAGCCGTGCCGCAGACAAGCGCTCGTCGCGGTGGTTGACGATAAGCCGCTCGCCCGCGCCATCGACGATGATCGCGGAGATCGGCGAGGTCGCGCCTTTCACCCGCACCGACAGCGAGCAATCGACATCTTGCGTCGCGAGATAGTCGAGAATCTGCTGCCCGACCGGGTCGGCGTCCGGATCGCCGAGCGGCGCCGTCAGCGCCGCGATACCGCCGAGCCGCGCGAGCGCGATCGCGGCGTTGCCGGCACAGCCTCCGCTCACCGCAACGTAGTTCTTCGCGCGCGTCTTCGAGCCCGGCGGCGGAAACGCGTCCATCTGGTAGACGTGATCGAACACCGCGATGCCGGCGCACAGCACGCGGCGCGCGCGCTCAGGCGCAGCAAACTCAGGAAAGGACATCGGCACCGTGATCGACGAAATCGCGGATGATGTGGTGCGCAATGGCGACCGGTGGCGGCGTGCCGAGCCCATCAGTGTGGCGACGCATCAGCATGTCGGCGCATTCCTGGCGGGTGAACCAGCGCGCGTCTTCGAGTTCGGCGCGATCCACCGTGATATCGCGCGAGGTCGCCTCGGCGTGCACGCCGATCATAAGATTCATCGGGAACGGCCAGGGCTGCGAGCGGAAATATTTCACCTTGCCGCAGTGAATGCCGGCTTCTTCCAGCACTTCGCGGCGCGTCGCTTCTTCCAACGTCTCGCCCGGCTCGCAGAAGCCGGCGAGGCACGACCACATGCCGGTCACGAAACGGGTCTGACGGCCGAGGAGACATTTGTCGCCGTCGATCGCCAGCATGATGACGACCGGGTCGGTGCGCGGGAAATGCTCGGCCTTGCATTGCGGGCATTCGCGCTTCCAGCCGGCCTGTTTCGACTTCGTCGCGGTGCCGCAACGCGAACAGAAGGAGTGTCCGAGATGCCAGTGCAGCATCGCTTTGGCTTCGGCGAGCGGCGGCAGATGCACCGGATCGACTAGGCCCTGCACGGCGATCGTGCGCAGGTCGGTGACGACGTATTCCGGGTTGGCTTTCAGCGCCTCGCCTTCTTTGGCGTCGAGTGCGATGCCGAAGCGGGCCGCGCCGTTGCGGTCGAGGCCGAGAAAGACTGTGCCGCGCGGCTCGCCGAAATAGCGGACCGCGCTGGTCGGGAAGAGCGGATTGGTCTCGCCCTGCTGGCGCTGCATCAGTACGAGCTCGCCGGCGATCAGATAGACGCCGGCGTCGGCGCGGTCCCACGCTTTGTCGAGAAACGCGTCGTCGGCGCGATGTTCGGCCGCGCGATCGAGCGCGCTGTCGGTGTAGCCGAGATGCGGAAGCGGGCCGAGGTCAGACATGGAGAGCCTTGCTGGTGAGACGCGACAGGTAGCGTGAGGTCGCGGCGACACGCAAGCGTGTGAGACGCATGCCTCTCCGACAAGGGTGTCGTAGCGCTGCCCAAACCCTCAGAGTGTCATCCCGGACGGCCGGCGCAGCCGGACGAGCCGGGATCCATGTACCCCAGTGACCGCAGGGATACGTGGGTCCCGGCTCTCGCGGTTCGCGCAGCGCGCGTTGCGCGCCGCGAACCTCGCTCGGCCGGGATGACACTCCGTTTCCCTCGGTTCTTCCTTTGTATGTCGGAAGCAATACAAGGCTCACGCTGAGTTCGAAAGCGGTAGCTTGGCTCTGATCGCGCCGATGAAGCTCTGCATTGCGCCATCGGCATAAGGCTTCGCCGGGATCTTGCCCCAGACGGGACCGGGCCAAGCCGGATCATTGCGGAAACGCGCGATGATGTGGACGTGCAGCTGCGGGACCGTGTTGCCGAGCGCCGCGACGTTGAGCTTCTCGCACTCCGTCACCTCGCGCAGAGCCTCCGAGACCCAAGTGATTTCGGCCATCAGCCCAGTTTTGTCCTCGGCGTCGAGATCGATGATTTCGACCGCTCCGACTCGCCGCGGGACGAGGATCAGCCAGGGGTAATTGGCATCCCGCATTGCCAAAAGGCGGCACAACGGCAGGTCGATAACTGGGTCGGTATCACCCGCGAGACGCGAATCAAGTGTCCAATCGGCCTGTGACATATCTGACATAGCTAAATCACATTCTAACGCGCGTTAGAGTTGAGATGAGTAAAATCAATGACTTAACTTCCTGTCTGTACGGGATTTTACGGTATCTCAATCTTTGGGATGATTGTATCGGGAACCGAAAGCGATACATTTTGCTTTGCAACAGGCGCTTTGACGAGCGTCCAGTTGTACGACCACCGGCCGGGAGCTGGTCACGAAGATCGCGAGGTGCCTTGCATCAGCTTGGGCATCTGAAATGGCGACTCCGTGTTTCGAGTGGGGTTGCCTCCGCATGAAAACCTTTCCGCTATATCAACTGTACGAGATGCAGCACGCGGCGCTCAGCCCGTTTCGGGCCGTAGCTGACGCGTCGAAGCTTCTCTTCCAAAACCCCGTTAATCCGTTCTCGCACACGCTGTGGGGCAAATCGGTTGCCGCGACTGCCGAAATGTTCGAGCGGGTCACGCGCCGCTACGGCAAGCCCGAATGGGGTCTCGACGATACCGAAATCGACGGCGATCGCGTCGCGATTCACACGCGCACCGTCTGGCAGCGCGCTTTCTGTGGCCTCACGCACTTCGCGCGCGTCACCGAGAAGCCGTTGCAGGATCCGCGCGTGCTGATCGTTGCGCCGATGTCCGGGCACTATGCGACGCTGCTGCGCGGCACGGTTGAAGCTCTGCTGCCGCGCCACGAAGTCTACATCACGGATTGGGTGGACGCGCGTTCGGTGCCGCTCGATGAGGGCGACTTCGATCTCGACAGCTACATCGACTACATCATCGAGATGCTGCACCACCTCGGACCGGATACCCATCTCGTTGCGGTCTGCCAGCCGTCGGTTCCGGTGCTCGCTGGCGTCGCGATCATGGAAGCGCGCGGCGACAAGTTCGCGCCGCGTTCGATGACGCTGATGGGCGGCCCGATCGATACCCGCTCGAACCCGACCGCCGTCAATAAGCTGGCGCAGGAGAAGGGCATTGAGTGGTTCCGCGAGAACGTGATCACGCATGTGCCGTTCCCGCATGCCGGCATGATGCGCCCGGTTTATCCGGGTTTTCTGCAGCTTTCCGGCTTCATGTCGATGAATCTCGACCGCCATGTCGGCGCACATCGCGACATGTTCGGCCATCTGGTGCGCGGCGACGGCGAGTCGGCGCAGAAGCACCGCGAATTCTACGACGAGTATCTTTCGGTCATGGATTTGACCGCCGAGTTCTATCTGCAGACCGTCGATACGGTGTTCTGCAAGCACGCTCTGCCGAAGGGCGAGATGATGTATCGCGACGAGAAGGTCGACCCGTCGAAGATCCGCAACGTCGCATTGCTGACCGTCGAAGGTGAACTCGACGACATCTCGGGTGTCGGCCAGACCGAAGCTGCGCATCGTCTCTGCAGCAATCTGCCGCCGTCGAAGAAGCAGCACCATCTACAGCCGGCGGTCGGACACTATGGCGTGTTCAACGGTTCGCGCTTCCGCAAGGAGATCGTGCCGCGCATCGAAGCCTTCGTTCGTGCGCACGGCGGCGCACCGAAGAAGTCGCGCAGCGCAAGCGGTAACGGCGAACGCACGCCGAAGACGTCGGATGCCGCGATCGTTTCGCATACGAAGGACGAAACGAAGACCGCGACGACGCACTGATCGCGCTTTTGTTGAAGAGATTACGCGGACGAAAAGACCGGCTCAGGCCGGTCTTTTTTATTGGTCGCCCTAGGGGCGGGGAAGACCCGAATCCCGCCTCAAGTCAACGATTCTTTGTGGCTAGATTTAGATACCGGAACAAGCTTTGACTCCGGAATCATAGCTTTTAGCTACTAAAGCTAGGGATATGGAACGGCTCGCGAATACCGAATCTTGAAATGCAACAGTGATGCAAGATTGCATCTGGCATCGCCGAGCCGAAGTTTGGCAGACTCGGGGCACATTCTCGATACCCCGGTTAGAACCCATGTTGCGTGCGATGCTTTATCGGCGGCCAACTGAGCCGCAGGCGATTGAACTTCCCTTCGACGGGGAGATTTTTCTGGTGCGTTTGCGCCGTCACCGTCAGGCGCGCCGCTACACGTTGCGCATTCAAGCCGCGACCCGCGAAGTGATCCTCACGCTGCCACCGCGCGGCACCGTGAAGGAAGCGAAAGCATTTGCCGAGAAGCATGGCGGATGGATCGCGGCACGCATCGGGCGTCTGCCGGAGATCACACCGTTTCGTAACGGCCTCATCATTCCGCTGCGCGGCGTTCCGCATCGCATCGTGCATCGCAAGGGCGAGCGCGGCACGGTGTGGACCGAAGAAGACAACAACGGCAAGCCGATCATCTGCGTCGCGGGCGATGCGGAATATCTGCAACGCCGCGTTACCGATTACCTCAAGCGCGAAGCGCGCCGCGATCTCGAGGTCGCGAGCCGTGCTTACGCGGAGAAGCTCGGCGTCTTCATCAAGCGCTTGACGATCCGCGATCAGGCGAGCCGCTGGGGCTCATGCTCGACGACCGGCGCGCTCTCGTATTCTTGGCGGCTCATCATGGCGCCGCCGCATGTGCTCGATTACCTTGCCGCGCATGAAGTCGCGCATATGGTGGAGATGAATCATTCGAACCGCTTCTGGCGGCTCGTGCGCAAGATTCATCCGGGCTACGAGAAGGCGAAGGTCTGGCTCGACGTGCGCGGCACAGAACTGCACCGCTATGGTGCTGTTGGCCGCATTCCGCTCGACGTGGATTGATCGCTCAGAGCTTCCGCGCACGAGGTGCCCACCTCTCCCATAGGGAGAGGTCGGACTGCGAAGCAGTCCGGGTGAGGGGTTCCATTCCCTCAATAGGTAACTTCCCCTCACCCGCTCGCTACGCTCGCGACCTCTCCCCATGGGAGAGGTGAGCCCGAGCTCGCGGCGAGCGTCTCAGCCGAACTCCGCGCGGATCTTCTCCGAATGCTGTCCGAGCGCCGGGACGTCGCCGTGGCGGCGCGGCACGTCATGGATCGCACCGGGCGTCGGATAACTGAGCGGCCCTGACGGCGAACCGATCGTCATGCGGCGCAGATGCGGATGCTCGGCCAGCGCCGGCATATCGGACACACGAGCGAAAGCGACGTCGGCCTTCTCCAAAGCCAGCATCAGCGGCTCGGCATCGTGGCGTGCGAAAGCCGCCGCGACATGTGCGTCGGTCTCGGCGCGGCGTTTGAGCCGCTCGACCGCCGTGCCGAAGTCCGGATGCGCCGCAAGTTCCGGCGTTTCCATCACTTCGGCCGCGAGGCGGCGCCATTCGCGATCGTTTTGGATCGAAATCAGGATGTCGATGCCGTCGCGTGACTTGAAGGCGCCGTAGGGTGTGATCGAGACGTGAGCGAGGCCGATGCGGACCGGTGGCTTGCCGCCTTCGTGCTGCAGCAACGGCACCGTCATCCAGTCCGCCATCGCGTCGAACATCGAGATCCTGATGGCAGACCCTTCACCGGTGCGCCCGCGCGCGATCACGGCTTCGAGCACCGCCGAGTACGCGTTGAGCCCGGTGCCGACGTCGACGACCGAAACGCCGACGCGCGCCGGCGCTTCGGGCCCGCCGGTGACATGCGCCATGCCGACGTCAGCCTGGATCAGGAGATCGTACGCCTTGCGCTGCGAATAGGGCCCGCTCTCGCCGTAGCCCGAGATCGAGCAGCAGATGAGTTTCGGATAATCCTGCCGGAGCCGCTCAACCGCAAAACCGAGCTTCGCAATCGCGCCGGGCTTCAGGTTCTGTATGAAGATGTCCGCCTTAGCGAGCAGCTTCTCGAGAAACGCCTTGTCGTCGGCCTTGGTGAGATCGAGGATGAGAGATTCCTTGCCGCGGTTCAGCCAGACGAAATAACTGCATTCGCCATGCACCAGGGTGTCGTAGTAGCGCGCGAAGTCTCCCTCCGGCCGCTCGACTTTGATGACGCGCGCGCCCGCATCGGCGAGACGGCATGAACATTTCGGTGCCGCAACGGCTTGTTCGATCGAGACGACGAGAAGACCTTCGAGGGGGAGGGGCATTGATGGCTTTCTTTTTTTCTCGAAAACTCAACCCTCATCCTGAGGAGCGCGGCGTAGCCGCGCGTCTCGAAGGATGCAGGCCACGGCGCTGCGACAATGTCGAAAGCGAACTGAAGTCGCCACGGATCAGAGCTTCCTTTTTGCTCTCGACCAGCCTTTGATCTGGCGCTCCGCCGCGATCGCGTCGGTCACGCGTTCAAACCATTGCGAGAAGACAAGCGCAACTGGTCGCCGTAATGCGGTATAACCGCCAAACGATCCAGCATTGTGCTCATCGACGCGTCTCTGCAGCCCGTCGCGTGCAGTCCCAGCGTAGTAGCTGCCGTCCGCGCACTTCAAAATGTAAACGTAAGCGCCGTCCATAGGCCGCCCTCGTCCTTCGAGACGCGGCCGGATCGCTTCGCGATCTGGCCGCCCTCGTCCTTCGAGACGCGGCCGGATCGCTTCGCGATCTGCCCGCTCCTCAGGATGAGGGCGGGTGTGACGTTGCGCAAGATCCGCTGTTACCCCAAAGTCAAACCTTCGTCCTGAGGAGCGACCGTAGGTCGCGTCTCGAAGGATGTTGGCGACTGCGCGCTACGCTTCGAAGAACACCGTCTCGTTGTCACCTTGAAGGTGGATGTCGAAACGGTAGACGATCGCGCCATCACGATCGTGGCGGTTGGCAATCAGCGTATCGCGGCGATCAGCCGGGACCAAGCCAAGGATCGCGTCTTCGGCGTTGGCTTTCTCATCCGAGAAATAAATGCGCGTGGTCAAGTGCCGCAGCACGCCGCGCGCGAAGACATTGACGGCTATGTGCGGCGCTTGCGGCTTGCCGTCCGGCCCAGCGACGGAGCCGGGGCGGATCGTATCGAAGGAGTAATCGCCCTCGGCATTGGTCGGTGCGCGGCCGAATCCCTTGAATGCCGTGTTCGCACCGGCCTTCGCGCCCGCCGCGTGATTGAGCTTGCCCTCGGCGTCGGCCTGCCAGGTCTCGACCATCGCGTCGGGGATCACCGCGCCATCGCCGTCAAAGATGCGGCCTTCGATGCGGATGCGTTCGCCCGAAACGTCCGGCGTCAGCAGCGAATTGAAGATGATGTCGGTGCCGCCGTAGGTCGACGGCACGAGGCCGTAGAGGAAATACGGGCCGACGGTGGAGGAGGGCGTGATTCCGGACATCAGTGCTCCATCGGCGTCGCGTTGCGGCCACGCAATACGATGTCGAAGCGATAGGCGAGCGCCCATTCGGGCACCGTCGCGTCAAGATCGAAGCTTGCGACTTGGCGCGCCGCGACAGCCGCATCCTCCGGCGCGTTGAAGATCGGATCAAAGGCGCATAGCGGATCGTTTGGGAAATACATCTGCGTCACGAGGCGCTGAACGAAAGCGTTGCCGAACAGCGAGAGGTGAATATGCGCCGGCCGCCACGCATTGTGGTGGTTGCGCCAGGGGTATGCACCCGGCTTGATGGTGACGAATTTGTAGTGGCCGTCCGCGTCGGTGACGCAGCGGCCCGCGCCGGTGAAATTCGGATCGATCGGGGCGGGATGCTGATCGACGACGTGGATGTAGCGGCCTGACGCATTGCACTGCCAGATTTCGATCAGCGTGTCGGGGATCGGGCGCGCGTCCTCGTCGAGCACGTGTCCGTGCACGATGATGCGTTCGCCCTGCGGCTCGCCGGCATGCTGGCGCGTGAGGTCTTCGTCGCCGGCGCGGATCGCGCCGTGGCCGTACGCCGGGCCGGTAAGTTCCGACAGCGTGTGCGGAAGGATGATGAGCGGCTGCTTCGGCGATCGCTTCGCGGTCGAGCGATACTTCTCGAAGTCATAACGCGGGTGCGCGCGCAGGCTCGCGCTTGGGTACACGATGCTCATCGGTTTCCTCCGGCGCTCAATGTAAAACGGGACCGGCTGCGATTGAAACCCGGCCCCGTTGGCTATTTCGGCGAAAGCCTTGCCGCTTTTCGCTTAATTGACGCGTTCGATGGCGACCGAAAGACCCTGGCCGACGCCGACGCAGAGCGTCGCCAGCGCGCGCTTGCCGCCCATTTTCTCGAGCTGGTGCGTTGCCGTGAGGGCAAGACGCGCGCCCGACATGCCGAGCGGATGGCCGAGCGCGATGGCGCCGCCATTCGGGTTCACATGGTCGGCATCGTCCGGCAGGCCAAGGCCGCGCAGCACCGCAAGGGCCTGCGCCGCGAAAGCTTCGTTGAGCTCGACGAGATCGAAGTCGGAGATCTTGAGGCCGAGCTGCGCCATCAGTTTCTGCGTCGACGGGATCGGGCCGATGCCCATTACGCGCGGCGCGACGCCGGCCGATGCCATGCCGAGAATGCGTGCGCGCGGGGTGAGGCCGTGTTCCTTCACGGCCTTCTCGGACGCGATGATGATCGCGGCGGCCCCGTCGTTGACGCCCGACGCGTTGCCGGCCGTGACAGTGCCGGGATCGCGGAACGGCGTCTTGAGTTTCGCCAGCATCTCGGGCGTCGTGTCGGGGCGCGGATGTTCGTCTTTGTCGACCGTGATCGGGCCGGCTTTACCGCCTGGCACCTGCACGGGCACGATTTCTTCGGCGAAGTAGCCGGACGCGATGGCCTTGCCGGCGCGCTGCTGCGAGCGGAGTGCGAAGGCATCCTGGTCGGCGCGGTTGATCTGATGATCCTGCGCGACGTTCTCGGCGGTCTCGGGCATTTGATCGATGCCGAAATTCTTCTTCATCGCCGGATTGACGAAGCGCCAGCCGATCGTGGTGTCGAAGATTTCCGCGGAGCGCGAGAAGGCATCCTGCGCTTTGGCCATCACGAAGGGCGCGCGCGTCATCGACTCGACGCCGCCCGCGATCGCAAGGTCCATTTCGCCGGTGCGGATCGCGCGTGCGGCTTGTCCGACGGCCTCGAGGCCCGAGGCGCAGAGGCGATTGAGTGTGACGCCGGGGGTCGACGCCGGAATGCCGGCCAGCAGCAGTGCCATGCGTGCGACGTTGCGGTTGTCTTCACCGGCTTGATTGACGTTGCCGTAAAAGACTTCCTCGACCTTCTCCCAATCGACCTTCGGATTGCGCTCCATCAGCGCTTTGAGCGGAACGACGCCGAGATCGTCGGCGCGAACCTTCGAGAGTACGCCGCCGTAGCGGCCGATCGGTGTGCGCACGGCGTCGCAGATGAAGGCGTCTCGCATGATATCCTCGCGTTTCCTTTTTGGTTGGCTCGCTTTTAGCCGAGTTCAGAGAAGCGCGCCAAGCTTCGCTTCGACCTCCGGCTTGATGGCATCGGCGACGCGCAGAATCGCGCTGACGCTGAGGAAATCCAATAGGCGGAATGTCGAGACATTCGGACGCAGGATGAGATCGGGCGCCCCGTCGCGTAACTTCCCGGCCGTGATCGACTGGCCCATCAGCTGGATTGTAGAGAACAATGCGTCCCACGGGTCCGGGATACCGCGCGGTTCGGTCGGTCCGGTCGCGGTGTCGACCGCGACGATCACATCCGCACGCCCACGCGCGATATCGAACGGCAGCGGGTTGGCGGCTGCGCCATCAACGAGAATACGGCCGTCGATCTCGACCGGGCGGACGAGGCCCGGGATCGCCATCGAGGCCGCGAGCGCGGGTAGCAAGGGGCCTGTCGCGAAGGTGCGTTCGTGCCGGCCGTAGAGATCGGTTGCCGTGACGGTTAGCGGTATCGCTAGGTCTGCGAATGTCTCCGGCAAATGCTCGCCGAGAAACGTGGTGACGAGTATTTCGGCATCCATCAGCACTGGATTGCCGAGGCCGGGGCTGAGCAAGTCCGACCACGTTCCGACGCGCGCTTTCATCAACAGCCGCCACACGTCGCCGCGGTCGCGCAGGCTCGCGATGGCGAAGCGGCGAATCTCGCGCGGCGGCATTCCGGTGGCGTAGAGCGCGCCGATGAGTGCCCCCATGGAGGAACCCGAAATCAGCGCGGGTTTGAGGTCCATTGCGTCGATCGCTTCCAGCACCGGAATATGCGCAAGACCGCGCGCGCCGCCGCCGCCGAGTGCCAATGCGAAAGATTTGCGCTTCATGTCTGCATGCATAGATGTGATCGACCGCCATAATATGGCGAAGCCTCACGTGATAAGAAGCCGCCATGCTGGTGCTGAAGATCATTCTTGGTTTTGTCGGCGTGCTGGTTGCTGCCGCCCTCGTGTTCTTCGTCGCGAATTACGCGCCGGAGAAGCCGGTCGACGAACTCAAGGCGCGTTGGGCGAAGCCGCCGTCACAATTCGTCGCGATTCAGGGCATGCAGGCGCATGTGCGCGACGAAGGACCGCGCGACGATCCGCAGCCGATCGTCTTCATGCATGGCATGGGTTCGTCCCTGCACGCGTGGGAGGATTGGGTTCGGTTGCTGAAAGACAAGCGCCGCGTCATCACGATGGATCTGCCCGGCTACGGGCTGACCGGACCGGCGCCGGATCGCAACTACGGCCGCGATCGCGACGTCGCGTTCGTCATCGCGATCCTCGATGCGCTCAGCGTCAAACGCGCGGTGTGGGGCGGCAATTCGCTCGGCGCGGGCGTTTCGGTCGCGGCGGCGCTTTCGCATCCGGATCGTGTCGCGAAACTGATCTTGGTTGACGGCGGTTATCCGCTGTTCGGCGGACGCAGCGATCCAATCGGTCTGCGCATCCTCGAAACGCCCGGCATCAACGCGCTTCTCCGCAACACACTGCCGCGTTTCATGATCGTCAGCGGCATGCGCGCCGCGTGGGGCGACCCGAACAAGATCACCGACGAGAATATCGATCGTGCTTACGAGCTCACGCAACGCGAAGGCAATCGCCAAGCGATCATCGATCGCTTCGGCCAGCGGCAACGCGGTGCTTCGCCGTCGCGGCTTGGCGAGATCAAAGTTCCGACGCTCGTTATGTGGGGCAAGAAAGATGGGCTGATCCCGGTCGAGGCGGCGCACAAACTGCACGCCGCGATCCCCGGCAGCCAGCTCGTGATCTTCGACGAACTCGGCCATGCGCCCGAGGAAGAAGATCCCGCCGGCACCATCGGTGCCGTGCAGAAGTTTCTGGCGGAATAGTTATTTCGCGCCGGCGCGCTTGGCGTAGTCCCAACCGGCGGCGGCGAGCGGACGCACCATCTTGCCGCGCGCCGCGGCATGCGCGCTGGTCGCGGTGCCGTCGCGCACGCGGCCCATGATGCCTTGCAGAATGCCGGCGAGGCGGAAGAAGTTATACGCCGTGTACACGTCGAAATAGGGACGCGGGTCGAGGCCGGTGCGATCGCTATACGCCTCGATGTATTCGTCCTTCGTCGGAATGCCGAGCTTAGCGAGATCGAGGCCGAGGAGCGAGCCGGAGCCCGGGCCGCCGTCGCCGCGCGGCATCGACCATTGCATCATGTGATACGTGAAGTCGGCGAGCGGATCGCCGATGGTCGAGAGTTCCCAATCGAGAACTGCGATCACCTTCGGCTTCTCTGGATCGAGGATCATGTTGTCGATGCGGTAGTCGCCGTGCACGACGCCGGCTTTCGGCTCTGGCGGCAGATGCTTCGGCAGCCACTCGATCAGCCGCTCCATGTCGTCGATCTTCTCGGTCTCGGAGAGGCGGTACTGTTTCGTCCAGCGATCTGTCTGCCGCGCGACGTAGTTCTCCGGCCGGCCGAAAGTGCCGAGGCCGATCTTCTCGGGATCGTATGTGTGCAACTGCGCGAGCGTCGCGTTCATCGCGTCGAACACCTGCGCGCGCTCCACCGGGCCGGACAGCGTCGGCATGTCGGCTTCCCACAGGATGCGGCCATCGCCGAAACCCATCACGAAGAAGGCGGTGCCGGTGACGCTTTCGTCCTCGCAGTAGAGATACGGCTTGGGGACCGGATAGCCTTGCGGATAGAGCGCCGCCATCGCGCGATATTCGCGGTCGACCGCGTGCGCGGAGGCGAGCAGTTTGCCCGGCGGCTTGCGGCGGAGAACGTAGGCACGGCCCGGCGTCGTGAGCTTGTAGGTCGGGTTCGACTGGCCGCCTTTGAACTGCTCGACCGTCAGCGGGCCTTGGAAGTCCGGAATGTGCTTCGCCAAATATTCTTCGAGCCGCGAGGTGTCGAAGCGCAGCGCTTCGGCCACTTCCTTGGTGCCGCTGAACGTTTCCTGGCGACTGGCTTCCGTCATCGTTTCCTCGTGCGGCCCGCAATGGCCTTTATGGGTCGGCAATCCCTCCCTTTTGCCGGAAGAGGGCAGCCCGGATCAAGTGTCAGGCCCGTTGTGCCGTCACGCGAAGAATTTCAGAAGCGCTGCCTGCGTCTCCTCCGGCTTTTCCTCCGCGAGGTAATGCCCGCAGGAGAGCGAATGGCCGGACACATTCGTTGCCCATTGGCGCCACACATCGAGCGGGGTCTTCTCGCTCGGGATGCCCTTGTCGCCCCACAGCGCGAAGAGCGGGATAGTGATCTTGTTGCCGGCATCGCGGTCGGCGCTGTCGAATTCGAGATCGCGCGTTTGGCCGGCACGATAGTCCTCGCACAGTGCGTGAATGCGCGTCGGGTCGTTGAAGAAGGTGTGGTAGTGCGCGAGCGCGCGCGGATCGAAACACGAAATGTCTTTCGTGCCGGACTGCTTCGACGATTTGAGATTCCAATAATCGATCGGTGCGCCGCCGACCATTTTCTCCGGCAGTGGATAGGGCTGAGCGAGAAACGTCCAGTGCCAGATCTTCATCGCTAGATTGTCGTCGAGATCCTTCCACATATTGTAGGTCGGCACGATGTCGAGGACCGCGAGCTTTTCGATACGGCCCGGGTGATCGAGCGCCATGCGATAGCCGACACGGCCGCCGCGATCGTGCCCAGCGAGTTTCCAGCGCACGTGGCCGAGTTGCTCCATCACGGCGATGATCGCGTTCGCCATCGAGCGTTTGTCGTAGGGCGAGTGGTCGGGCTTTGCTTTCGGCGCGGCGGACCATCCGTAGCCCGGCAGGTCCGGCAAGATCAGCGAATATTTTTCCGCCAATGCCGGAGCGACGCGGTGCCACATCACGTTGGTCTGCGGATGGCCGTGCAGCAGAAGCAGCGGCGGACCTTTGCCGCCGGTGCGCACAAAGATGCGCCCAGCGTCCGTGTCGATCCAATGCGACTCATAGCCCGGGAAAAGATCCGCGAGATCGGGCATGCTTCCTCCGCTTATTTTTCTTCGACGCGCGCGTTAGACCGCGTCGTTCTTGAATCCGGCGCGGCCCGACGTGATCGCGTCGTCGAGCAATTCGAGGCGGTCTTGGCCCCAGAAGACTTCGCCGTCGCGCACGAAGCATGGCGAGCCGAACGCATCGACCTTCACGGCCTCTGCGTAATTCTGCTCGTAGCGCGCATTGATCGCGTCGCTTTTCGCGGCCTCGAGTAGTTTTTCGCCAGGGAGCTTCAGCGCATTCGCGAGCTTCACCAGCTCGCCGCCGTCCGCGTAGGAGACTTCGTCTTCCCACACGGCGGCCATACCGCGGGCGACGAATTCGCGAACGTCGTGACCATCCGCGAGTGCCGCAACGACAAAGCAATCGGCCAGCGTGCCGTCGAACGGCCACTGCTTCGGACGCAGATGAAAGTTCAAGCCGCGCTTCTCGCGCCAGCGCTGCAATTCGAGAATGCGATAGCGCACCCGCGCCGGATGCCGCTTGCCGAGCGGAAGTCCGCCGGTCTCCGCGAAGACGCGGCCGAGCGGGACCGGCTTGTAGTTCACGTTGAGCTTGTGACGATCGACGATCGCGTTGAACGTCTTCGTGCCGATATACGCCCATGGCGAAACCATGGAGAAGTAGTAGTCGATCGTCTCTGACATGCTGAACTCCGGCGAGGGACCGCCAGCATGCTGATTTGCGAGCGGTCGTCAAAGCGGCAGCGCGTTCTCTTCCTTCAACGTATCGAGAACGATCGCGGTTTTGACATGCTGGACGGAATCGTGCGGCAGCAGCACACCGTTGACGAATTCGGACAGTGCCTTGAGATCGCGCGTGACGACCTTGAGGATGTAATCCATGTCGCCTGTGAGCGCGTGCGCTTCCTGCACCTCCGGCAACCGCTTCACGAGTTCGGCGAAGCGCACCGCGTTGTCGCGATTGTGGGTCGCGAGCGTCACCGTGATCACATTGACGAGGCCGAAGCCGAGCCGCTCGCGCGACAGCACCGCGCGATAACCGCCGATGTAGCCCTCGGCCTCTAGGCGCGCGCGCCGACGGGAACATTGACTGGGCGAGAGGTTCACTTTCTCCGAGAGATCGTTGTTCGTAAGTCGCGCATCGGCTTGCAAAAGCGCGAGGATTTTTCGGTCAAAACCGTCGATATGCTCCAAATCCGTCATGTCAGGCTCATTTCATGCAAGAATATTGCATATCTTTCTCTATATTCCTGCAGAATGCAAACACAACGCATGGTTTTGCGCGTAGCTTTTGTACCAATCCGTCGTTGAAGAAGGCGCTTGCAGAGGACGCTCACCAAGAAGGTGCGGACAAACCGTTTTGAAGCGTCCAACCGAACCGCCCAACGAAGAACGGTTGAGGTCAATGCCTTTGCCGTCGTGGACCGAAAGCGCCCAATATTCGGCCATGACGGCTCGTATTCGAGAAAAGGACAGCGCGATGGGACCGTTTCCGCACAATGCGCCCCCGGCCGTGATCAGCGAGCAGAACCCTGCCGGCACCGACGGCTTCGAGTTCGTCGAATTCGCCCACCCGGAGCTCGAAAAGCTCGAGGCTCTGTTCACTCGCATGGGCTATGTCGCGGTGGCGCGCCACAAGACCAAGGCCATCACGGTTTGGCGCCAGGGCGACATCAACTACGTCATCAACGCCGAGCCGTCCTCGCACGCGATGACATTCGCGGGCGAGCATGGCCCTTGCGCCGCCTCGATGGCCTGGCGCGTCGTCGATGCGCAGCACGCTTTCGATCATGCGGTGGCTAAGGGCGCGACGCCTTATACGGGCAACGACAAGGCGCTCGATGTGCCGGCGATCGTCGGTATCGGCGGCTCGCTCCTGTATTTCGTTGAGAAGTATGGGGCGAAAGGTTCGGCGTATGACGCCGAATTCGAATGGCTCGGTGCGCACAACCCGCGCCCGGCCGGTGTCGGCTTCTATTTTCTCGATCACCTGACGCACAACGTCTATCGCGGCAACATGGACATCTGGTGGGATTTCTATCGCGAGAAATTCGGCTTCAAGCAGATCCACTTCTTCGATATCGACGGGCGAATCACCGGCCTCGTATCGCGTGCGATCACCTCGCCATGCGGGAAGATTCGCATTCCGCTCAACGAATCGAAGGACGAAACGAGCCAGATCGTCGAATACCTGAAGAAGTATAAGGGCGAGGGCATCCAGCACATCGCGGTCGGCACCGATGCGATTTACGACGCGACCGACAAGCTCGCGGCGAATGGGCTCAAGTTCATGCCGGGCCCGCCGGACACCTACTACGAGAAGTCGCACGAGCGCGTGCAGGGCCACGATGAGCCGATCGCGCGTATGAAGCAGCACGGAATCCTGATCGACGGCGAAGGCGTGGTCGAGGGCGGGATGACGAAGATTCTGCTGCAAATCTTCTCGAAAACCGTGATCGGGCCGATTTTCTTCGAGTTCATTCAGCGCAAGGGCGACGAAGGTTTCGGTGAAGGAAACTTCCGCGCGTTGTTCGAGTCGATCGAGGAAGATCAGATTCGTCGCGGCGTGCTCGATGAAGGCAAGGCGGCTTAGTTCGCTGCCACAGTAGCCCCACACTCCGTCATGGCCCGGACAAGCCGGGCCATGACGAACGCTGGCGCTGAGTTTCGCTCCGACGACAACCGGAGTTTGCGGACTGTCAGCACATTTCGCGTCTTCGCTGCACCACTCGAAGATTCATCTTGCGGCGCAACAGCGCGGTGCGTGTGAATCGCCGGTTTTTAGAACGCGCTCAATCACTTAAATCGATGCGCCGAATTCTTGACACAGTATACCCTCGTGCGTATGTTCCGCGCGGTTTTCGGGGGTGCGAAAACGCCTTGATTTGCCTCGATTTGAGTGGGTGCTGGCAGCTATGAGCGACGGCACGCGGGGTGGGGATAGCAAGCGCACAGACGAGGCCGGTCTCTCCGCGAGGCTAAAGCAGCTTGGCGAGGGTCTCGACCGCAGCGGCGTGCGCCGCGCGAACGAGGCACCGCCCAGCCGTACCACGGGGGATCCGACGGCTTTCGCCAAGGGCATGCGCCTCTCGGCCGAAATGATCGGCGGTGTGGTCGTGGGTGGCGGTCTCGGTTGGATCGTCGACTATGCGTTGGGCACGTCGCCTTTCGCCTTTATCACGCTCTTCCTGCTCGGTTTTGCAGCTGGGGTGTTGTCGGTGATGCGGTCGGCCGGGGTCGTCCCGGAACGAACGACCAAAGATTGATTCAAGCGCCTCCTGGCGCGCAGAGAAGGAACCGGTCAGGTCATGGCGGACCCGATCCATCAGTTTCAGATCAACAAGCTTCACGTGCTTGGTTCGATCGGCGGCCACGAAATCGCGTTCACGAATTCGGCCCTATTCATGGGCATCGCGGTGGTCGGCATCTCGTTGCTGATGATCGGCGCGACCGCAAAGCGCGCGCTGGTTCCGGGCCGCACGCAGTCGCTCGCCGAGCTTTCCTACGAGTTCGTCGCCGACATGATAAAAAGTACGGCGGGGCCGGACGGGATGCGGTTCTTCCCGCTCGTCTTCTCGCTCTTCATGTTCATCCTTCTGCTCAACCTGCTCGGCATGGTGCCGCTCGGCGGCTTCACGGTCACGAGCCACATTGTCGTCACGGTCGGGCTTGCGCTGATCGTCTTCTTCACGGTCATCGTTTACGGCATCGCGCATAACGGGCTGAAGTTCTTCAAAATCTTCGTGCCGAGCGGCGTGCCTGCCGCGATCCTGCCGCTGGTTGTCGCGATCGAAGTCATCTCGTTCATCTCGCGCCCGATCTCGCACTCGGTGCGTCTGTTCGCCAACATGCTGGCGGGTCACATCACGCTGAAGGTGTTCGCCGGCTTCATCGGCGCGCTCGGCGCACTCGGCATCGGCGGCTGGCTCGGCGCCATTCTGCCGTTCGCGATGGTCGTCGGCCTCACGGCGCTCGAATTCTTGGTCGCGTTCCTGCAGGCTTACGTGTTCGCGATTTTGACCTGCATCTACCTCAACGACGCTATTCACCCCGGTCACTGATCATCAGCCCGGCTGAACACTCTCACAAACCAACACCCTAGCAAGGAGCTTCTACAATGGATCCGCAAGCAGCCAAGTTCATCGGTGCAGGCATCGCGTGCATCGGCATGGCAGGCGCTGGCATCGGCGTCGGCACGATCTTCGCGAACTACCTGATCGGCGCTCTGCGCAATCCGTCGGCTGCTGCCGGCCAGTTCGGCACGCTGATTTTCGGCTTCGCCGTGACGGAAGCTCTCGGCATCTTCTCGCTGCTCGTCGCGATTCTGTTGCTGTTCGTCGTCTAACGCGACGTTGCTTCGGTTGAGGCCGGACGCTTACCGCGTCCGGCTGTCGTCCCGCACTCTCGCGGGGATCTCATTCGGAGAGCCTGATGGCGACCCCTACGCAAGGCCATGGTTCGACGCAAGCGTCCGGTAAGCCGGCGTTTCCGCCGTTCGAGAAAGAACATTTCGTGTCGCAGCTGATCTGGCTCGCGATCGCGTTTGTCATTCTCTATTGGCTGATGTCGAAAATCGCAGTGCCGCGCGTTGCCGGCATCCTGGCCGATCGCCGGGCGCGGATCGAAGGCGATCTGGCGCAGGCGCAGAAGGCGCGTGACGAGGCGGAGGCCGCAGGCGTGGCTTACGAGAAGTCGCTCGCCGAAGCACGCGGCCGCGCGCAGACGATCGCCAACGAGACTCGCGACAAGTTCGCGGCGGAAGCCGAGACGGCGCGCAAGTCGCTCGAGGCTCAGCTCAACGCGAAGCTTGCCGACGCCGAGAAGTCGATCGCGGCGACGAAAGCCACCGCGATGACCAACGTGCGCGGCATCTCGGTCGATACCGCAAGCGCGATTGTCGAGCGTCTCACCGGCGCTGCTCCGGCCGGACCGTCGGTGAACGATGCGGTCGATCGGGCTCTGAAGGGATAAGCGATGCTGTACGAAGCGGAATTTTGGGTCGCGGTCGGCACCATCTTTTTCATCGGGCTGCTGATCTATCTCGGCGTTCACAAGCAGGTCGCCGATGCGCTCGACGGCCGTCGTGTCCGCATCCAAGCCGAACTCGACGAGGCGAAGCGCCTCAAGGACGAAGCGCTCGCGTTGATGGCCGAGTATCAGCGCAAGAAGCAGGAAGCCGAGAAGGAAGCGGCCGAGCTGATCGCTCAGGCGCGCGCCGACGCGGAGCGTTACGCCGCTGAAGCCAAGCAGCGCATGGACGAATTCGTCACGCGCCGTACCAAGATGGCGGAGACGAAGATCCAGCAGGCAGAGCAGCAGGCGGTTGCGGAAGTTCGCTCCGCCGCGGCCGACGTCGCGATCGCGGCAGCGTCCGACATTCTCGCCGTGACGTCGAAGGGCAAGGTCGCCGAAGATCTGATTGCAAAGGGCATCAGCGACGTGAAGGCGCGGCTGAACTGATCTCGATTTGATTTCGATACGGAAAGGCCCGATCCTCGATCGGGCCTTTTTGTTTTCGATGCAGCAACGCCGTCATGGCCCGCTTCATGCGGGCCATTCATGTCTTGCTTTCTGGCTACGCAGCCAAGACGTGGATGGCCCGGACAAGCCGGGCCATGACGAACGTTGAGCTTGGAGATTGCCGATGGCCACCGCGCAGGATCTTCGCCGCATCGCGTTGTCGCTCGAGGGAGCGAGCGAAGCGCCGCATATGGATCGTGCGGCCTTCCGCGTCGGGCGCATTTTCGTGACGCTCGCGGCAGACGGTCAGACCGCGAATTTCAAATTTACGCCGGACGAGCAAGAGTTCAAATGTATGCTCGCCCCGGAGGCCTTCGCGGCGATCCCGAATGGCTGGGGCCGTCAAGGCTGGACGACTGCTACATTGTCGAAGCTGAAGATCGCGGAGCTAAAAGATGCGCTAATTACCGCGCATGCTCACGCGCTGCCCGTGCCGAAGAAGAAGCGGCGCTAGCGCATCAAGCTGACGCGTTAGTCTTGCTCTCCGTCATGGCCCGCTTCATGCGGGCCATCCACGTCTTACTTTCTGGTCGACTCGGCCAAGACGTGGATGGCCCGGACAAGCCGGGCCATGACGGTGATTGATAGCGAGCGTTGAGCACCCAAGAAAAAGGCCCGATCGTGGATCGGGCCTTTCGTTTCGCGTGTTGAAGACGAACGTTTACTTCGGCACGGCCTTCAGGCTGTCGCTGATCATGCGAAGCGCGGGTTCGTTGAGCTTCACGCCCTCGGCGTCGCCCCAGAAATACAGCAGCACGGAGTCTTGCTCGTTGAGGATGACGAAGGTTAGGCCCGCATAGGTCGGGCCGTCTTTGTCCTTCGCATTCCAAGTGACGTCGATCGCCGGCAGGCCGTTGATCTTCGTCTCGCTCTGTTTCGGCTCGCCCGCGAGCGTGATGCCTTGCTCCTGAAAGAACTCGATCGCCTGCTTCAGCGCTTCTGCAACGTCCTTGATCTCGACGGCCTCGGCCGCGATGTAAACCTTGTTGTCCGGCGACGTCGCCTCGACGCCATCTTCGATCGCCTGCGGGTTCCAGCTATCCGGAACGACGATCACGGCCACCGGCCGGTCATCTCCAATGGTGAAACTTTTAGCTGCCGCCGGCGATGCGGCGAAAGCAGCCGTAGCCGCGAATGCGATTGCGGTAAGGACGTTTCTTAGACGCTGTTTTTGCGCGCTCATGTTTATTCCCAATGCGTGAAGGCCGCGCGCGCATTGGGTATCTACGTAGGGACGAAGTCAAGCTCGACGTGTCGGAAAACGTGCGCTCGAGCGGGCTACAATCGCGCCTTCAGCGCCGGCAAGGATGTGGCGGCGGAATTGACGTTGACGCTGCGATCGATGCGCACATTCGCGCCGTTGAATTGGCAGACGACGGTGTCGCGGAAAGCACTTTCGACGAAGGCCCATGACATCACGAATGTGCGGTCGTCTTGCCAAAAGCCGCTGGCGACGACGCGCATCGAAGCGGGCGCGTACTCGTGATGCAGCGCGCGGCCCGGCATGCTGGTGTTGCCTTCGATCGGCTCGACGAGCCCCACCTCGACCGTGTGCGTGCCGTTTGCGTCTTCGAGCGAATAGACGCAAGTGCCGCCGGAGAACTCGAAGCGAACCGACTTGATGTCGTCCGTGTTCTCGAGCGCCTTGTACGTCTTGCCGGAGACGTGCGGCACGATGGGAGAAGGCTCCGATGGTTCGAATGAAGCGACCTCCAAATTCTTGAGGCGCTTCACAAGCTTTGAGAGATTCTTCTCGTCTTTGCCGACTTCGTCGCCGAACGCAGCCGGGAAATGCTTGAACAGCATGTATTCGAAACGGCTACGCGACGGGATCGCGGCATTCACCGCGATGACGGCATCGTGCTTTGGAAACACGACGGAATACTGTTCGAACAATCCGTCGGCGAGATAGGCCGGAACATCGTCCGGTGCGCGCCACCACTGCCAGCCGTATTTGCCCGGCGTGTGCGGGTGCTGAACTTGCTCGACCCATTCGCGCGGCAACAGCTGCTTGCCGTTCCATTGGCCGTATTGCTGATGAAGGATGCCAAGCTTGAGCGAGTCGACGGTCTTCCAGCTCAGCCCGTTGGCGCCCGGGTTGATGTTGTCGGGGCCCATGTCCCACGCATAACCCGCGATGCCGAGCGGTTCGAAGAAACGCGGCCGCAGATATTCTTCGAGCGGCTGCCCCGTCGTCTTCGTGATGATCGCCGAAAGCATATACGTCGCGGCGCTCGTGTAGACCCATTTGGTGCCGGGCGGAAACTCGACCGGAATCTTGAAGAACTCCGCGACCCAACTCGTCTTGATCGGCCGCCACACGGAGCCTGACGTCATCGATGCGTGACCGGTTTTCATCGCGAGCAGATCGCGCACCGTCATGGCAGCGAGATTGTCGCTGACTTTTTCGGGCAGCTTGTCGGGGAAAAACGAGACGACCCTGTCGTCTAGCTTGAAGCGGTCTTCCGCGATCGCCATGCCGACCGCAGTCGCGGTGACGCTTTTCGTCAGCGAATGCGTCATGTGGTTGCGGTCGGCGCGATAAGGCGCCCACCACCCTTCTGCGAGAACGTGCCCGCGCCGCGCTAGCATAAAGCCGTGCAGCTCGTAACCTTGTGCCGCAACGTCATCGAGGAAAGCTAGAATCGCGGACGGCGAGACGCCGAAATCTTCCGGCCAAGCGCGCACCAAACCATCCGCCGCGCTCGCGGCCGCATGAGCCGCGATCAAGCTTTGCGGCATCGCCGCCGCCGCAACACCACCAAGGAAGAGGCCCAGCAGCGATCGACGCTGCAGCAAAATCTCGGTCATCGGATTTTCCAAAACGGATGGAGAAATAATCCGGTGAGCCTACTGCCGTCAGGTCGCCCAGAGCAAGAGCACGACGCCGATCACGATGAGCGATATGCCCATCACGTCGCGTGCCGACGCCTTCTGACCGAAGACGAATAGCGACACCCCTTGCGCGAACAATACTTCGACGAGCGCGAGCGTGCGCACGGCGGCGGCTGTGGCGAGCGCGAAGGCGAGAAACCAGAAAGTCGAGGCGAGGGCGCCCATGAAGCCGGCAAACATCGATGGCCGCCAAGATTGCAGAATCGCGGTGAGGATCGCGCGCTCACGCCACATCAGATAGAGCGTCAGCGCGCCGGCCTGCAGCGCAAGCCCGACCGCGAGCGTGAAGCTCGACACCATGAAAAACTGACCGTCGAGCGCGCGGATCGCGCCGCGAAAGCCGATTGCCGAGAAAGCGAACATCGCGCCGGATGCAAGTCCGAGCGCGGCTGGTTTCCAATCCCGCGTGCCGCTCGCGCCCGGCTTGAACGACATCACCATGACGCCGGCGGTCGCGATCAGAATCGCGGCGGCGAGCAGCGGCGTAATGTGTTCGCCGAGGAAGATCAGGCCGAACAGCGCGACCTGAATCGGCTCGGTTTTCGTATACGCGATGGTGACGACGAAGGAGCGCTCGCCCATCGCGGCGAGCATCAGCCCGGTCGCCAGAATCTGTGATGCCGCGCCGAGGATGACCCACGGCCAGAACGCCGCATTCGGCACGGGAAGTTTCTGGCCGCTGACGATCGCGATCGCGGCGACCGCGATCAGCGCGAAGGGAAAGCCGAAGAGAAAGCGCACATGCGTCGCGCCGGCCGTGCCGAGGGTTGCGGTGAGTTCGCGCTGCATCGCGTTGCGCGCGGTCTGCGCCGCCGCCGCAATGACGGTGAACAGCGCCCAGAGCCAGCCTTCGGTCATGTCAGGTGCGCGCCGCCGTCAGCATGTAGTTCACGTCCATGTCGCGATTGATAAGCCACGCATCGCCGAGCGGATTGTAGATGACGCCGGTCTCGTGGGTCACCGCAAGTCCGCCGGTGCGCATGGCTGTCTCGAATTCTTCGGGCGTGACGAACTTGTCCCAGGAATGCGTGCCGCGCGGCACCCAGCGCAAAATGTATTCGGCAGCGACGATCGCGAGGCCGAAGCTTTTAAGCGTGCGGTTGATGGTGGCGCCGATCATCAGCCCACCGGGCTTCACCATTTGCGCCGCCTTGGCAACGAAGAGATCGAGATCGGCGACATGCTCGACGACCTCCATCGCGAGGACGAGATCGAATTTTTCTCCGGCGTCCGCGAGCGCTTCCGCGGTCTCGGCGCGATAGTCGATAGCGAGCCCCGAGGCCTGCGCGTGCTCGCGCGCGAGCGCGATATTCTCTTCCGCCGGATCGATGCCGGTAACGTCGGCGCCGAGGCGGGCGAGGGGTTCGGACAGGATGCCGGCGCCGCAGCCGATATCGATAACGCGCAATCCCTTGAGGCTATCGAGCTGCTTGGCGTCGCGGCCGAAATGCTCGGCGCAGCGATCGCGGATATAACCGAGCCGCACCGGGTTCAGCCGGTGCAACATGCGCATTGGGCCGGCCTCGTCCCACCAGGTGGCGGCGAGCTTCTGGAAACGCGCAACTTCGGCGGCATCGATGGTGGTTTGCGGCATGCTTCCAGCCATATCGCGGGAATCCATCGCTGAGAAGGGAGACCTGTCACAGCTGGGTGAGTCCGGGGCAATAACGGCTCGACAAACAGGTTCGAACACTTCTAAATGGACCCGTAAAGACTTGCCGGGAACCGCCAGCTGCCAGTTTCCCGCTACCGAGATTGCGTTCAAGAAGTCCGGGACTCCATGCAGTACGACCAGTTTTTCAGCGCCGCCCTCGATCGCCTTCACTACGAGCGCCGCTACCGCGTTTTTGCCGACCTCGAGCGCATTGCGGGCCGCTTTCCGGCCGCCCGCTGGCACGGTCCGCAGGGCCCGCGCGAAGTCACCATCTGGTGCTCGAACGACTATCTCGGGATGGGCCAGCACCCGAAGGTGGTCGGCGCAATGGTCGAGACCGCGACCCGCATGGGCACCGGCGCCGGCGGCACGCGCAACATCGCGGGGACCAATCACCCGCTCGTCGAGCTGGAAGGCGAACTCGCCTCGCTGCACGGCAAGGAAGCCGCGCTCGTTTTCACGTCCGGCTATGTGTCGAACCAGACCGGCATCGCGACGATCGCGAAACTGATCCCGGACTGCGTGATCCTGTCGGACGCGCTGAACCACAATTCGATGATCGAGGGCGTGCGCCAAGCCGGCTGCGAGCGCCGCATCTGGCGTCACAACGACATGGCGCATCTCGAAGAGTTGCTGATCGCGGCGGGCGACCGCCCGAAACTCGTCGTGTTCGAAAGCCTTTACTCGATGGACGGCGACGTCGCGCCGCTGGCGAAGATCTGCGATCTCGCCGAACGCTATGGCGCAATGACTTATTGCGACGAAGTGCACGCGGTCGGCCTCTATGGCGCGCATGGCGGCGGCGTCACGGAGCGTGACGGCGTTGCGGCGCGCATTGACGTCATCGAGGGAACGCTGGCGAAAGCATTCGGCTGTCTCGGCGGCTACATCACGGGTTCGGCGAAGATGGTCGATGCGGTGCGCTCCTACGCGCACGCCTTCATCTTCACGACCGCGTTGCCGCCGGCGATCTGCGCGGCCGCTACCGCCGCTATTCGCCATCTCAAAGCATCGTCTTGGGAGCGCGAGCGCCACCAGGAGCGCGCGGCGCGCACCAAGGCGGTGCTGCTCTCGCAGGGCCTCCCCGTGATGACGAACGACACGCACATCGTGCCGGTTTTCGTCGGCGACCCGGAGAAGTGCAAAGAGGCGACCGACATCCTGCTCGAAGAGCACGGCATCTATATTCAGCCGATCAACTATCCGACTGTCGCTAAGGGTACGGAGCGCCTGCGGCTCACCCCGTCGCCGTATCACGACGATGTCCTGATCGATCGCCTCGCCGAGGCGCTGGTCGACGTCTGGGACCGGCTCGGCCTCCCGCGCAACGGTCAGGCGCTCGCGGCCGAGTAGGGCGCGCTTTCTATTCCAACACATCGCAGCTGTCATCCCGGGCAGCGAGCCGCATAGCGGCAAGCTGATCCGGGATCCATGTATCCCTGCATCTACCGGGATACTTGGATCCCGGCTCGCGCTCGGCGTTGCGCGCGTAGCGCGCCGCCTCGCCTGGCCGGGACCACAGCTGGAGACAGCCGTCGATAAGACCACCGAGAGCTATCTTTCGACGCACCTAAAGATATATCTTGCGTAATACACTGCTCTCGACTATCTTACGATACATCGAACATAGGAGAGTGCGCATGTTTGGCATGCATCGAGGTTGCGGAAGCGAGCGTTGGGCATCCGGCCGCGGTTGGCGCGGCAGTCGTGGTTTCGGCGGTTGGGGCGGCAAGCACGGCATGGGCGGCGGCGACATGCTGCGCGCGGGCCGCATGCTGGCGACCGGCGATCTGAAACTGCTGGCTTTGGCGTTGATCGAGCAGCAGCCGCGGCACGGCTATGACATCATCAAGGTGCTCGAAGAGAAGACGGCCGGCTGGTACTCGCCGAGCCCAGGTACGGTCTATCCGACGCTGACGTTTCTCGAAGAGGCCGGCTACGTCACGGCGGAAGCCGACGGCGCCAAGAAGCTCTACACGATCACGCCGGAAGGCCGCGCGCATCTCGACGAGAACCGTGCCTTCGTCGATGCGGTGCTGGAGCGTCTCGCTTCGGTCGGTGAGAAGGCCGAGCGCGTCCGCAAGCACTTCCGCGGCGAAGAGCGTGACGCCCGCGAGGCACGCGAAGACGACGACATGCCGCGCTCGATCCGCGGCGCGTTCGAAGATCTTTCGCGCGTCGTTCGTGACACGCTGAAGAGCGATCCGGCCGCAAAAACGCGCGTGATCGAAGCGCTCGACCGGGCCGCCGAAGCGCTCAAGAAGCAGGGCTGACGGCGTCTGCGAATACAACCGGCGATCTCTAGGAGTGTCCTAGAGATCGCCTTTCTTGTGTTTACGCCATCGTATTCGCGAGCTTAGGCTTGGCTTTATTGCCAGGCCTTTCCTTTGAGATATTGCGATGTCGTATCCGTTGGCCGTTATGGGTGTGCTTGCTGCGTTTCTCTGGCCGTGGCTCGATGAGCTCAAAGGGCCAGGCGCCTTCATCGTCGGCGATTGGACGGGGAGCGCTCAGTACCGCGACATGAACTTTACCTTCTGCGCGATGAGCGCCGATCGCGAACCCTGGACCATCATTGTCGGCATCGATCGCGACGATCATGCCTTCGTCGGCTTCAAGCATAAGCACATCAAATTTCGCGAGAAAGACGCAATTCCGGGAGTGCTCCATATCGGCCCGGACGATCCGGGAGTGCCGATTAAGCTCACCAAGGTGAAGCAAACGCAGGCACCGGCGAGCGAAACGCGCGCAACGATTTCCGACGAGACGGCGGACCGCTTGATCGACGCCAAGTACTTTCGCCTATCGTCGCGCGAAATCTTTGCCGATTTCGAGACCGGCTCGCTCCGCAGTGCCTGGCCCGAACTGAAGCGGTGCGCCATAACGCGCGGCAGTCGCTAGGTTCGTTACGAAGGCGGAAGGTGCTTTGCAGCGGCGCGTATGCGTGTATTCATATGCTATTCGCGAAGCTTCGATAGCGCGATTTGGGTTGAGGAAAGCATGACGTCCTTCTCGCGCACAGTTTGCGGCGCGTTCGCCTGCTGGCTCTTGCTGCTCGTGATCAGTTCCTCGGCCGCGTTTGCGCAAACGGGCTTCGACCGCCCGGGCGGTGATTTCACGAGCTTCCCGATCGCGTCGGGCGATCCCGCGCAATGCGCGGCCCGCTGCGATCGCGAGGGGCGCTGCCGTTCCTGGAGTTTCGTGTATCCGAATCCCGGCGCCGCCACCGGCGTCTGCTGGCTCAAGCGCCGCGTGCCGCGCCGCGTCCAGTCCGCCTGCTGCGTTACCGGCGTCAAAGGCTCGGGCGTCGTTGAACCGCAACTGCCGAATATCGAATACGGCATCGATCGCATGGGCGGCGATCTGCGCAGCTTCGATGTCGAAGCGCACGAACACGGCGAGACATGCGCGAATGTCTGCAAGGCCGAGAACGGCTGCCGCGCCTGGACCTACGCGCGGCCCGGCTACGGCAGCGCATCGGCGCGTTGTTACCTGAAAAACCGCGTTACCGCCCCGCGGCGCAAGCCGTGCTGTATCTCGGGCGTCGTGCGCTAACGGGCATTTCGTTCCGCTATGCGGCTTGCGTGATGCGGATGCGGACGTTGAGGCGCGCACGAGCTGCAAGATCGATCAACGCATCGAGACTAAAGTTGGTAATACGCGCACGCAGCAAGTCATTCAGGCGGGGCTGCGTGACGCCCAAGCGCTTCGCGGCCTCCGCCTGAGTCAACTTCCAGCTTCTGACTCGCTGATCGATCGCGATGAGCAGCTCAGATCGCATGCGCATGCTGGCGCTCTCCGCTGCGTTTTCTTCAAGCGCATCCCAAACCGACTCGTAGCGCGTCGTTTTCATTTCCGACCCCAATCAATTTGGCCGAACCTCATGGCCGCGATCTCGATGTCCCGTTTCGTGGCTCGCTGTGTCTTCTTCTGGAAGGCGTGCAGCACAACGATCGCGTCGCGCACTTGAGCCACATAGACGACCCGATATGCACCAGACCGGTCGCGTATCCGCAACTCGCGAACTCCTGCGCCGATTGACGGCATTGGCTTCCAATCGCTGGGTTCTAAACCGAGCTGGATCTTGTGAAGCTCCACGCCGGTAGCCTTTTGAACAGAAACCGGAAATGCCTTGAGGGACTGCAGGGCGTCACCCAGAAATTCGACAGGCTTCATACGTATATATCAAAACAGATATAAAGAAAAGGCGCGGGTTCAGCGAATAACCGACGTGGGTGCGTCGAGCAGCGCGATCTCGGCGACCAGTTTGTTGATCAGCGCCTTGCCGAATGCGGCAAAATTCTCCGCCTCGACGACGAAAGCGCCGGGGCCGCCCATGACGTTGTCGCGGTAATACTTGCCAAGGCCGCCTTCCGGATGCGTGTGCTCCGGGTTCCAGGCGAGCGGCCGCTCCGACAGAATGACGAGGCCGTTGATCGTGATGCCTTGCGCGACGGCTTCATCGCGCGCGCCCCGCACGTCGCGACCCGAATTGTTGGTGCCGTCGCCGGAGACGTCAATCGTATGGCGCTCGGCCTTGAACGGTGCGCGTTTGAGCTGCTCCACCGAGTAATCGATAGCCGCGCTGATCGACGTGCGTTCGGCGAAGGAGCGCGGCAGCTCGGCAAGTTTGTCGCCAAAGATACGCGCGCTGGCCTCGTCTTTTACGATGCTCCAATCGATGACGACCTTCTGCGCCGATGAGCCGGACCACTCGACGAAGCACACCGCAATCTTGCCGCGGCGTCCCGACTTGATGGCGTCGAGTACGCGCGGATCAGACAGCGCCGCAGCATAGCCGTCGCGCTGAAGCTGGAATTTCGGCCCGTCCACACTGCGTGAGACGTCGGCCGCGAGGACGAGGAGGAGGTCGACGTCTTCCTTGGATTGGGCGAGGGCCGCAGGCGCGGTGGCCGCGAGCGCTGCGGTCGTCAGGAATTGGCGGCGTGTCAATCGCGGCATCATGACCTCGCGATCAGCATCGCGCGGAGTATGACAGTTGGCAAGCGATCTGTGATTGCGGCACACGCGAATGTGCGCTGCCGTTAAGCGAAGGTGATGTCGAGGCCGTCGAGCGGCAGGCCGTACACGCGCGTCTGCCAGCGCTCACCTGGCTTGATGACGAAGGCGCGTGTCACCGTTCCGGTGGTGACGATTTCGCCGGCTTGAATTGGCGGATTGTTGCTGTCGTCTGCCAGGAGTTCGACGAGGTGACGCAGCGCGGACAGCGGCCCGTCGAGCACGTTGGGCGCTTGGCCGCGATCGACCACTTCGCCGTCGCGGAGAATTTCGATCTCGAACGTCGAGAGCTGAGCGAACAGCGCGTCGGCGTTTTGCGGTACCGGCGTTGTCGAGCCGATGACGTAAGCGCCATGCAGCCCGCCGCCCACGACGCAATCGGCGGCGCCGAACCTCCAGTCGCGGAACAACGATTGCACGATCTCAAAGCCGTGGCCGACCCCTCCGATGCAGCCAAGCAGGGCGCGCTCGTCCATGCCGGCTTTTGGCGCATCGCGGAAGCGGAAGAAGATTTCGGGTTCGAGGCGCGGCTCGCAGAACGGCGCCAGCGCGAGCGTCTTCGCGCCGGACTGGACAGTGGTGTCGTACATGTCGCCCCAGATCGGAGCGAAGACCTGATACTCGTCCCAGATCGTGCGGTTGGTGAAGCCGATCTTGCGGCCGATCGGCTTCTCGCCGCGCGCAATGCGCAGGTTACGCAAGGCCGCCGTCACGGCGTATGCCTCATCGAGCGAGAGGCCGCCGGCGCGGCGCGTGAACGCCTCGATCTGTTTGACGTTAGAGAGTGCGCCGAGAACCTCGGCGGCGATCGCTTGCGTTTTGTCGGACATTATTCCGAGAGGACGCGTGTTGCCGGGAAAACGATCTCGACCAGCGTGCCGGCATTGACCGCGCTCTTGATGCGGAACTCCGCGCGGTTGGCCTCCGACAACGCCTTCGTCAATGGCAGGCCGAGCCCGGTGCTGCCGGTCGCGTCGCGCCGTGTCGTCGAGAGCTGGCGGAACGGCTCGAGCGCGGCCGTGATGTCCTTCTCGCTCATGCCGACGCCAGTGTCGCGCACGCGCAAGACCACTTCGCCCTGATCGGTCAGCGCCGTCGAGACGATCACCTGACCGCCCGCGCCCGTATACTTGATCGAGTTCGACAGCAGGTTCAGTGCGATCTGGCGCACCGAGCGCTGATCGGCGACCACCGACGGCAGCGTGGGTGACAGCGCGGTGCGGATGATGATCCGCTCGCGGTTCGCCTGCGGCTGCATGATGGCGACGCATTGCTGCGTCACGTCGTTGATGTCGACCTTCGTGAAGGTGAGGTCGAGGCGGCCGGCTTCGATCTTCGACAGATCGAGCAGGTCGTTGATCAGCGAAATCGTATGCTGGCCGGACGTGTGGATGTCCTTGACGTATTCGCGGTAACGATCGTTGCCGAGCGGGCCGAGCTGCTCCTCCATCATCACTTCTGCAAAGCCGATGATGGCGTTGAGCGGCGTGCGCACTTCGTGGCTGATCGCGGCGAGGAAGTCGGATTTCGCGGACGAGGCTTTTTCGGCCTGACGCTTCGCGTTGGTGAGGTCTTCTTCGGCGCGCTTCCACTGCGTGATGTCGCGGAATACGGCGCAGAAGCGTTCCTCGCCGATACGGCCCATCGTCATGAACAGCGGAATGAGGCCACCCTGACGTTCGCGGCCGATCACTTCGCGGCCATCGTTGAGGAGGCTGGCGACGCCGTTGCGCGTCAGCCCTTCGAAATAATCGGCCGCATCGCGCTGGCTTTCCGGCGCGAACAGCTCGAGCAGTTGATTGAACTCGCCGGTTTCGTAACCGAACAGCGCCTGCGCGCTGCGGTTGGCGGAGTGAATTTTGCCGTCGCTGCCGAGCACGATGACGCCGTCGGTCGCGGTGTCGAGAATCGAGCGCAGCTCGCGGTTCGAGGCTTGCGCGGTCGCGAGCGCTTCGCTCTCGGCCGGCGTTTCCTTCGCGGCCGGGGCTTCTGGCGCGGGTGCTTCCTTCGGCTTCGACGGCCGGCGCACGACCGTTAGCATCAGCGCGGTGCCGCTTTGCCACGGGATCGACGAGAGCTTTGCGTCGACCGGCTGCTTGCCCTCCGGCACACGCAGGCAGAGCGCCGTCTCGCCGTCTTCGTTCGGCACGCGATCGAACAGCGCATCGATACCGCCGGCCTTGGCAAGCGCAGCCGCGTCGGCAAAGCCGGTGCATTCGAGCAGCGTTTTGTTGGCGGCGAGTACTTCGTCGCCGCGATAGAGCATCACGCCGATCGGCATGCGATCGAGCAGACGCACGTCGATGTTTTGCGGCGTCGACGGCTGCGGGCTTTCCGCTGCGGCGACGGCTGACGCCGTCGCGAGGATCGCGTCGGGGTTCTCCGCGACAGCGTCTTTGGCGACGACCTTCGGGGCTTCGGCTGCTTCGCGAATGTCTTCGGCGAGCGGTGCCGGCTCGCTGCCTTCAAAGCGTGCGCCGAGTTGACGTGCGATCTCGTCGAAAGCGTTGCGCTCGCCGGTCGAAAGGCCACGGCGTTCTTCGCCCGGCTTGCGCGTTTCAACCTTGCGCTCGGCGGCCGGGCGCTCCGGCGCCGATTCGATATTCGGCAGGCTCGGCTGCGAGCGGAACGGCACGACGTTGCGCGATGCGGGGACCACCTGCAACGCCGGACGCGTGCTTGACGTATCGAAGACCGGCGGCTCGGCGCGCGGCGGCGTTGCTGCTTCTGCGTCCGGAGCGGATTCCGGCTCGCTCACGCGCGTTGCGGCAAGCCGCTCGGCGATCAACGCGGAGACGCGCGATGCGTCACGGCAAACTCCGAAACCGCGATAACCCTCGAACGTGCGGTCACGCCCGCGTGCGGGCAAGCCTGAAAGGACGACGGAGAGACGCTCTTTCGCGCCCTCGATCGGCCAGTCGATCGCGACGCTGCTGAACGTGTCACGCGATGCGATCGCGCGCGAGAGGCGATGGTTCGGGTCGATCGCAAGAAGCTGCGCGACCTCGTCCCACGTCTTGCCCTGTGCGTCTTCGGTCGGCGCGCCGGCGAGCGTCAGGAAATCGCCCGGTTCGATCGTGAAGGCGCCGTCCGCTTTCGTCGCCCAGACGAAACGCAGCGCATGATGCCGGTCGTGCAGACGCTCGGCGATCTCGACGAGGCGCGTGCTGCGTTCGAGATCGCTCGGCACCGCAGCGGCTTCCGCCACGAGGGGAATTTCAGCAGGCTCATCGTCGGCCGGACCTTCGGGCGCCTGAACGAGTGCCGGCGGTGCCGGCTCGACCACTGGCGGTTCCGTTGTTTCGCTGGCGCGCACGTCGCGCGGCTCGGGGTCCGGGGCGAGACGCACGGCCGACCCAAGCGCATCCTGCAGGTCGCGCAGTTCGTCGTCGTCGAAGCGGTCGCCCTTGCGCGCGGCGCTCAAAGCTTCGCGCGCCCAGACGGCGCGATCGTCGCCGTCGTTTTCCGCGGCGTCGGGATTCTCCGGGTCATCGCCCGCAGGCCCACCGAACAACGCTTCCTCGAGCTCGGCGAGTTCTTCGTCGCTCAGCTCTTCCTCGTCGTCGGTCGGTTTATCCACGCTGTCTTGGCTCGCCGCCCTGGCGGATGCGGCTTGCCCTTGCGTGACGAACGGCAGCTGCGCGAGCGCGGCCGCGATATCCGCGAGCGACGCAGATGGGAGTTTCTCGGCTGCGGATTTCGCGGCCGGCTCCGGCGGAGTCGTTTCAACGAGCGCTTCGTCAGCCTCGGCGAGAAGCTCGGCTTCCGTGTCGGCTTGCGAAGCTTCTTCTTCCTCAACTTCCGGCGTCGCGACTTCCGGCTCGGCCGGTTCAACCGGCGCCGCCGTCCGCTCGACAAATGTCGCGAACAACACGGCTTGGTCGCCTTCGCCGACGCGGCGAAGCTGGACCGCCGCGCTGACGCTTTCGCCATGCGTCAGCGCACGCGCGATCGTGTCGGCGTCGGCGTGCGCGACGAGCGTCTTCGTGCCGCCGAGACGCTGGGCGGCTTCGCTTCCTGCGTGCAACAGATTGCCGTCGCGCGAGAATGCGGCGGTGCTCTCATCGTCGATGAGGCTTGCGACGCGTTGTGCGAGCGGGAGAATTTTCACCGGCTCCTGCGAGACGACGAGAATGCCGACCGACCCGTCCGCCAAACGGTAGCGCTGGCAGAGGCACATCAGCGCGCGGCCGAGACCGGTCGACAAACTGCGGATACGGGCAAGCTGTGCGGTGCCGGATGTCGGCAGTCCGCCCGCGACTTTGGCGATCTCTTGAGCGACCGGGCGCAAGCGGTCCGGCGTATCGCCGATCAGCTTGCCGGCGTTGCGTTCGCCGAGCAGCAAAGCCCCCGCGGCGTTGACGAACAGCAGGCGGCCGCCATTCGGCGACCACAGCCAGGCCGGCGTGGCGCCGAAGGCGAGCGTGGCAATGCGCGGCTCTTTGAGGATGTCCAGCGTGGTCATTGGTCCTGCGGCGTCGGAAGGTCAGGGTAAATAAATCATTAAGCCGCCGAGGGGTCCACGACGTTTGCGGCACCATTCACGGGCGCACCGATATAGAGTTAACGTGTGGGGCGATCGTTTGTCGTTTTCGATCGTTGTCGAGATGGTCGCGACGATCGCGGCCTGTGAATAGCGAGGATGAACGAACGATCGTGTCCGGAAATGGGACACATCCAGAAAATCAAAAGGAGGAAGCAATGGCGAAATCCCCGCAGGGCGGTTTTGAACTGCCGAATGAACTCCGCTCGATGGCCGAGAATTCGATGGCGCAGGCGCGCCAAGCCTTCGATGGTTTTATGGGCGCGGCACAGAACGCCGTGCAGCGAATGGAGGAGCGCGCTACCGCAGTGCACACGGGCGCAAAAACCGCCAACGAAAAGATCATGAGCTTCGCGCAGCAGAATATCGCGACGTCCTTCGATTACGCAGAGCGCCTCGTCCGCGCGCAAAATATTAGCGAAATCATGCAGATACACTCCGATTTCGCCAAGCAGCAGATGCAGGCTTTGGCCGAACAATCGAAGGCTTTAAGCCAGGCCGCGGCGGACGCGGCGGGTTCGGCTAAGAAGAAAGCCGAATAAAAATTTGCTGCATTGCAGCTTTGATGTTGCAATGCAGCAAAGCCACTGCTATATTCTTAGCCATCGACAGAGCTGGTGCGAAGCATCGGCGAACAGGTACGCGGTCCAACCCCAGCCGGGCGGGGGTTCGGGCTTCGAAGTGTGGACCGCCCGATATCTAGGGATGTTGATGATGGCTAAGGCCGAAAAGGCAGCAAAAGCTGCGACCGAATCGTTCACCACTGCCGCTGAGTCGTTCTTCAAGTCGCCGTTCTCGGCGTTCGAGTTTCCGAAGGCTGACGTTCCGGCTGCTTACCGTGATTTCGCCGAGAAGGGCATTGCCCAGGCAAAGCAAGGCTACGAGCGCGTGAAGGCTGCTGCCGAAGAGGCAAGCGAGCTGGTCGAGACGACCTACGCGACGGCCGCCAAGGGCGCTTCGACCTACAATCTGAAGGTCATCGAAGTCGCTCGCACCAACGTTAATGCGCATTTCGATTTCATCTCAGCTCTCCTCTCGGTCAAGTCGCCGACCGAAGTTGCCGAGATCACCCAGGCACACGCCAAGAAGGCACTCGAGACCTACGTCTCGCAGGGCAAGGAACTCGCCGACATCGCCAAGAAGGTTTCGGCCGACACGGTCGAGCCGATCAAGGCTGCTTCGTCGAAGGCGTTCCGCGTCAGCGTCTAAGCTTTGAAGGGGCCGGCTTCCGATAGGAAGCTGCCAACTCGATACGCGGACCGACAGGTATTTCGTTCGTGTCGCGTGTCATCTCACGGCGGGCTTCGGCCCGCCGTTTTTTATTGCCTGCGGGAGATCAGGCCTGCCGGCGGCGGTGACTTCTCGTAGCCCGGATGAGCGGCGCGCATCGCGCGCAAGCGACATCCGGGGCCAGAGTCTACAATTGAGCGCCGCTCCCGGATATCGCTTCGGCTACGCCTCGCTCATCCGGGCTACGGACTGATCGCTCGGCAGCAGAGAGGCCATCGAACATCCCTACACGCTCCGTCATGGCCCTGCCCCGGTTTAGCCGGGGTATTGTCCGCCCGGACCTTGGTCATCCCGGAAGCCGCCGCTTTTGGCGGCTGTCCGGGATCCATAATCCCGGGCCATCAATCATGAGCACAGGGGTTATGGATTCCCGGCTCGCGCCGCTTCGCGGATCGCGACCCGGAATGACCAGCGCTGAGATTGTGGCCCAAGACATCAGCAAATATTCCTTGACATAAATTCCTATATCACTCATACCAACCCCACACCGGCGCGAGGGGATGTCTTCCGGAGACAGACCGCGAGATAGCCGGTGGACGGCACCTGCGGCTGGGTTTGTGACCCGGTCCCGGGCGGTTGGGAGAAATGGGCCGCTTGGCACTAAGACCAGGCGTCCGACGGTGGACCGGGCGGAAATCGGGACACTTTCGGGCCTAGGCAATACCCACCGCAAGCGCGTCGGCGTTGCGTATGCCGCCGGTTGCGTGGAGAGCCGTGCGGAGCGCCGGTTGGCGTAGCGTTCCGGTCCAACGGGACGCTGCCGTATCCGCAAGATACGGCCTCCACCCTAGCGCCCGCCGGCGCTCCGCTCCCCTCAAATTTGTGGGGACGCATTTCAAACCTCGGAGCGTCTTCGCTCGCGAGACCGAAAATCCATGCGTGAAGAAGACTCACAACGGCCTTGAACCTGCCGCGACCTCGCGCGACTAAGCATTGTGGTGTCTCTGCACCCAAACTAGGCTGCCGCACGCAGCGAGTGTGGGTTAAGTTGCGCCATCCCGCCGCGCGTTGCCCGCGCGTGCGGACCGTTTCAGTCGTCTTCTCGTGCGATGCGGCCGATTCCGGCCAGTCGATCACGGATATGGGGAACCTCAATGACCGCGCTGATTATCTTGGGAGTGATCGTTCTGCTGATCGTGTGGATCGTCATGATCTACAACGGCCTCGTTGCCATGCGGCAGCGGGTCAATCAGTCGTTCGCCGATATCGACGTTCAGCTCAAGCAACGTCACGACCTCATCCCGAACCTCGTCGAAGTCGTCAAAGGCTATGCGGCGCACGAGAAGGGCACCCTCGAAGCCGTCATCCAGGCGCGTAATTCCGCGCTGACCGCGCAAGGCACCGCGCAGGTCGCGGCGGCCGAGAACCAGCTGACCGGCGCGCTGCGCCAGTTGTTCGCACTCTCGGAATCCTATCCGGACCTCAAGGCGAACCAGAACTTCCAGCAGCTGCAGACCGAGATCTCGGACATCGAGAACAAGCTCGCCGCCGCGCGCCGCTTCTTCAACAACGCAGTCCAAGAGTACAACACCGGCATCGAGCAGTTCCCGGCCGCGCTGTTTTCAGCGTCGATGGGCTTCACCAAGCGCGACTTCTTCGATCTCGGAGAAAGCCGCGCGCAGCTCGACGTCGCGCCGCAGGTCAAGTTCTAAAGCCGCATATGCCTCGCGATGATGGAAGCGTTTCCGTCATCGCGAGTGCAGCGGGTTTCATGACAACTTAAAGCGCGAGTGAACGCGATGGCCGCCTACGGCCTCTACACACACATCCGCAACAACCGCATTCGATCGGTGTTTCTGATCGGCGGATTGTTCTTGCTGATCTACGTGATCGTGTTCGCGCTCGCGCTCGGCTATCGCGCCTTCACGAGCCGCGGCACGCTCGACTGGTATCTCATGCGTGCGTGGCTCGACCTTAAGATGGCGTGGCCATTCGCCACCGTCGCGGCGTTGATATGGATCGCGATCGCCTACAAGTTCAACCAGTCGATTATCGACTTTGCCACCGGCGCGCATGAAGTGACGCGCAAGGAAGAGCCGCGGCTTTGGAACTTGCTGGAGAATCTCTGCATCTCGCGCGGCATTACGATGCCGAAGCTGAAGATCATGCCGACCAGCGCGCTCAACGCTTTCGCGTCGGGTCTGACGCAAGCGCAGTATTCCGTCACGGTGACGACAGGCCTCATCGAAAAGCTCGACGATGCCGAGCTCGAAGCCGTGCTCGCGCACGAATTGACGCATATCCGGAACGGCGACGTCTCGCTGATGGTGATCGCGACGATCATCTCGGGCATCGTCGGGTTCCTCGCCGAAGTGATGTTCCGCTCGATCTTCGATGCCGGCGGTTCGGCGCGCCCGTCGACGTGGTCGCGGCGGAGCGATAGTTCGTCGTCGTCGAGCAGCAGCTCGAGCTGGGGCGGCAGTTCGTCGTCGTCGAGCTCGTCAGATTCGTCGGATTCGAAAGGCGGCGCGGGTGCCGCGATTCTCGCGATCATTATCGCGATCGCGCTGATTTTCTTGGCTTGGTTCCTCTCGACCGTCATTCGCCTCGCGCTGTCGCGATCGCGCGAATTCCTCGCCGACGCCGGCGCGGTCGAGCTGACGAAGAATCCCGACGCCATGATCATGGCGCTGCGTAAGATCGAAGGGCGCGGCGAGCTGCCGAACAATCCGTCGGCCGTGATGGAAATGTGCGTCGACAACCCGCGCTCAGGCATCGTCGAT
Organism: Variibacter gotjawalensis; assembly: GCF_002355335.1. Taxonomy (GTDB): domain Bacteria; phylum Pseudomonadota; class Alphaproteobacteria; order Rhizobiales; family Xanthobacteraceae; genus Variibacter; species Variibacter gotjawalensis. The sequence continues at coordinate 414,327 of NZ_AP014946.1, read as the reverse complement.
CTTTTCTCGACGCATCCGTCGATCGACTCGCGCGTCGATGCTCTCGTGCGCATGGCGGCCGGACACGATCCGGGTCCGATCCATGTCGCGGACGACGAGGACTTCGAGGCGGAAGAGCAGGCCGAGGAGCAAGCAGCGCCGCCGACGGAAACGCCCGAAGTGCAGAAACCGGAGCAACGCTCGCCGTTTCCGACGATTCCGGGAATGCCGGATAACATTCCGTTGCCGATCCCGGGTATCGGCAAGCCGTTTCTCCCGTCTAAGCCGCCGCTCGGTGAGCGCAGCGAGCCGCGTGGCGGAGAAGCTCGCGGACCTTGGGGCCCGCGCGGCGAAGGTTGATCAGTCGCGGTGACCACCACAATCGTTGGTCATCCCGGTCGAGCGGCGTAGCCCGCGAGCGCCGGGATCCATGTATCCCTGCGAGTGATTGGGGTACATGGATCCCGGATAGCCGCAGCTTGCTACGCAAGCGGCTTCCGGGATGACAGCCTCATGCTTGTCGATCGCTTCGGGCGATGATCGCTTAGACCCAATCGCCCAACACCGCCTGCACCAACGTCAGCGCCGCAACCGCCGCAGTGTCGGCGCGCAAGATGCGCGGGCCGAGCGCGATGCGCACGACATTCGGCAACTTGAGCAAACTCGCACGTTCGCCTTCCGAAAAACCACCCTCAGGTCCGATGATGATCGCAAGCGGCTGTCCGGGCCGGCGCACGGCTTTCAGCGCTTCGACCGGGTCGGCGATCTCGGCGGCCTCGTCGCAGAAGATGAGAAGGCGCGCGGCATCGCGTGCCGCGATGAAAGCATTCAGCGTCAGCGGTTCAACGACATCGGGGACGCTGAGTGTTCCGCATTGCTCGGCCGCCTCGATCGCATTGGCGCGCATGCGCTCGAGGTTCACGCGCGTCACCTGCGTGTGCTGAGTCAGCACCGGGCCAAGAAGGCTGGCGCCCATCTCGGTCGCCTTTTGCACCATGTAGTCGAGGCGCGCCTGTTTCAACGGCGCGAAGAGATAGTGCAGGTCGCGGGCAGGGGGCTGACTGCGCGTCTGCTCGCGCGGCGACAGGCTCGCGGCCTTCTTACTCGCTTGAGCGATCTCGCAGAGCCATTCGCCGTCCCGGCCGTTGAAGGCAAGGATCCGGTCCCCTGCACTCAAACGGAGGACGTTGAGGAGGTAATGCGCCTGCTCGCGCTCTAGGGCGACGTCAATACCGTCCGCAAGCGGGCTGTCGACATAGAGGCGTGGGGCGCGAAAGTCGTAGGCGGGCATTTGAGAACTTGAGGTTCGGGGGGCTCGTCCGGTATAGCAGCCGCAGTCATCGTGAAGAACGCCTTAAGGCCTTCGGGCTAGCTTCTTTGTGAAGTGACAACATTGCCGCCATGTTGCCGAATTGGCCGTGGATAGTGCGCCCGAACGCCTAAGGTATCGAGGTCCGACGAATGAAGTTTCGCTCCGCCGCGCTCGTCATGACGGCAGTCTATGGTTTCGCCGCCCCGGCCGTCGCGCAGAATGCGAATGCGGATTGGGGTCCGCCGCCTGCCGGTCACTCAAATGGCCCGCAATGGGGACCGCCGCCTGGCGCTGCTCCCCAGCAGCCGGCTCCGGCTGTTCGCAACGTGACGCCAGGCCGCGAGCCTGCGCCTGCCGCCGCACCGGCTCAGGCAGCGACTCCGGCGCGTCCGGCACCTCAAGCGATGGCGCCGGCACCGGCCGCTTCTCCTGGCTGGGGGGCGCCTCAGGCTCCGGCCGCTCCCGCCGGTTGGGGGCCGCCTCCGGCCCAGGCCGTAGGCCCGCAATGGGGTCCCCCCGGCGGAGCTCCGGGCGGAATGCAGTCCGGCAATCAGGTGCTCCAGCAAGAGCCGCCGTGCATGAAGGACATCACGCCGCTGCGCGCAGCCGTCGAACGAGATGGCGGTGTGGTCAAAAAGGCGATCGAGTCCAAGGCTGATCGTGCGGTCGTCTGTACGGGCCTGACAAAATTCGCCGCGACGGAAGCAAAATTCGTCAATTACCTCGATAAGAACCAGCAATTCTGCGGCGTGCCGGCTGATGTCGTCGGCCAGCTGAAAAAGAATCACAGCCACACCGTGAAGCTGCGCGGCCAAGCCTGCGCAACGGCCCCGGCACAAGCCGGCCGTCCCCAAGGCACCGGTCTGTCGGAAGCGCTCGGCACATCGCGCGGCCCGGCGCCGGTGGTCAATCGCGGCGGTGCCTTCGGCACGCTGACGGGCAGCGCCATCGCGCGGTGATGTCATGACCCAAGCCTCCGGCCGCGTCGCCGATTCGGTCGGGAACTGGGTCGACACTCTCGCGCCCGACTGGTCCCGGCCCTACCTCCGCCTTGCAAGAGCCGATCGCCCGATCGGCTCTTGGCTTTTGTTGCTCCCGTGTTGGTGGTCCGCAGCGATCGCTGCAATTGCTGGTGGCAACGCTTACCCAAACCTCTGGCATGTGATTGCCTTCGCGATGGGCGCCGTCGTGATGCGCGGTGCGGGCTGTACGTGGAACGATCTCGTCGATCGCGATCTCGACGCGATGGTCGAGCGCACGCGCTCGCGGCCATTGCCTTCCGGGCAGACGACGGCAAAACGCGCGGCGGTTTTCCTTGTCGCGCAGGCTCTCGTCGGCTTTGCGATCCTGCTGACGTTCAACGGCTTCGCGATCTTTCTCGGCGTGGCCTCGCTCGGTGTCGTCGCGATCTATCCCTTCATGAAGCGCTTCACGTGGTGGCCGCAGATCGGGCTCGGCCTCGCGTTTTCTTGGGGCGCGCTGATGGGTTGGGCCTGCGCGTTCGGCCGTCTCGATTGGCCGGCGCTGCTGCTCTACGCGGGCTCGATCGCCTGGGTGATCGGCTACGACACGATCTATGCGCATCAGGATCGAGAAGACGACGCGCTGATCGGAGTGAAATCGACCGCGCGGCTATTCGCCGGCAAAACCGCGCAAGCGCTGGTCGGCTTCTACGCGGCTGCGGTGGTTCTGATCGGAACTGCGATCACGTTCGCAGGCGGCGGCGCTGCTGCATTCTCGGGGCTCGCGCTGTTTGCCGCGCATCTTGGTTGGCAGATCACGCGGCTCGACATCGATAATCCCAGTCTATGTTGGAAGCTGTTTCATTCCAACCGCGAAGCCGGATTGCTGCTCTTCGCCGGGCTGTGTTTGGACGCCGTACTGAAGGCGGCGTCGTAGCGCCTAACTGCGCGCGATGATCTCGCGCTCGCGATAGAGACGCAGTGCACGCAGCTTGTCGCCCTTCTTGCGGCGCAGAAGAATCGACGGCCGGCGGGTCTTGACGGCGTTGTGGCTACGGCGGCGCGCAACCGGCTTCGCATTCGCGATCGAGCCGACTTCGCAGCAGTCGCCATCGACGACGCCGATCATCAGCGGCAGCGACAGCGCGCGGCCCCAGGCTTCCCATTGCGCGAACATGTCGGTCTCGTCGGCGCCGGTTTCGAGATTCACCGACAGGCCCGGATCGCGGTGCTCGAGGCGGACTTCGCAGCCTTCGGTGCCGAGGCGCAGCGAGACGCCACGATAAGCCTGATGCGGAAGGCTGACGCGGATCGCCATGCCGCGCACTTGGCGGCGGACGAGAACGCGTTCGCGATCGATCTCGATGGTGCGGGTTTGCCCGTCCGCCGCCGCATCGGTTGCGGTGAAACGGACGGGCAGTGCCGGTGCTTCGAGCCGGCGCGAGCGCACGGCTTCGGCGGACATAGGTCCGCTGACTGTTTGACGCCTCAATTCAATCTCCCTGCCCGAACTTCGCCGGGTCATGACGCGAGATTGCCACAGAGGTTTCTGGAGGAGCTTAAGAGCCGGTCAGAAATGGCTCCGCATCCACGGCTTCGTTGCGGGATGCTTGGCGGCCGATTGCGGCGATCCGAACAATTTGATCGATCGGCCCCAGACAGCGGTATTTTGCGGCGTTTTGCGCGGTGTTCAGCCTTGCCACAACCAGAACGAAAGCCTAAATCCGGCCGGTGTCACAGCCTTCCCTCCTCGATCAATCCGAACTGGTCAGCCTGACCGAACGCCTCGTCGAAGCCGCCCGCAGGGCTGGTGCGGACGCGGCTGATGCCATCGCGGTGCGCTCCATGGCGCTCGGCGTCCAGGTCCGGGAGGGGGCTGTGGAAGAGAGCGAACGCTCGGAAGGCGACGATTTCGGTCTGCGGGTCCTGGTCGGGAAGCGCCAGGCGGTGGTTTCCAGCAACGACCCACGCCCGGACGGGTTGGCGGCGCTGGCCGAACGGGCCGTCGCGATGGCTAAAGTCGCCCCCGAGGACCCCTATGCGGGGCTCGCGGATGCGGCGCAGCTCGCCAAAACATTCCCGAATCTCGATCTTCTCGACCCGATTCTGCCGTCGGTCATAGACCTTGAAGACTTGGCCAGGGCAGCCGAAGGCGCCGCGCTGTCCGTCAAAGGCGTCAGCAAGTCGGGCGGTGCTTCGGCTTCGGCCGGCATCGGCGGGCTCGTTCTGACAACCAGCCACGGTTTCCAGGGCGCCTATCTCGGCTCCAGCCATTCGGTCAGTGCTCTCGCCATTGCGGGTGAGGGCACCGGGATGGAGCGGGATTACGATTACTCGCAGGCGCCGCATCGCTCCGACCTCATGTCCCCGGAGCTGATCGGACGCAACGCGGGCGAGCGCGCAATCCGCCGCGTCAATCCGCGCAAGACTTCCACCCACCGAGTCCCGGTCGTCTACGACGCGCGTGCCGCCACATCGCTGATCGGCCATCTCGTCAGCGCGATCAACGGCGCGGCGATTGCGCGCAAGACCAGCTTCCTGAGCGAAAAGCTCGGGCAGAAGATTTTCGATCAGGCGATCAGAATCGTCGACGATCCGTTCCGCGTACGCGGTTTGCGTTCGCGCCCATTCGACGCCGAAGGCATCGCGGGCCAAAAGCGTTTCCTGATCGACGACGGCGTGCTGCAGACGTGGCTGCTCGATTGCGCGACCGCGCGCGAACTCGGCCTGCAGTCGACCGGTCACGCGTCGCGCGGCGTTTCGTCTGTGCCGTCGCCGTCTTCGACCAATCTGCATATGGAGGCGGGTTCGGAATCGCCGGGCGATATGATCCGCAGCATCGAGCAGGGTCTGTTCATCACGGACCTGATCGGCTCCGGCGCGAATATCGTCAGCGGCGATTACAGCCGTGGCGCTTCGGGATTCTGGATCGAGAATGGCGAGCTGACTTATCCGGTCAGCGAGATCACCATCGCGGGCAATCTCAACGACATGCTCCGCTCGCTGACGCCGGCGAACGATCTCGAGTTCCGCTACGCCAGCAACTCGCCGACCGTGCGCGTCGAAGGTTTGACCATTGCGGGCCGCTGATACAGCGCTCTCCGCCGATCTCGAACTGCTGACGCAAGCGGTGCGCGACGCCGGAGCGCTCGCTTTCGGAAAATTCCGCGCGAAGTTCAAAAGCTGGACCAAAGAAGGAAACTCGCCGGTCAGCGAGGTCGATATCGCATGCAACGATCTCCTGCATGATCGGCTAGCGCCGTGCGGCTACGGTTGGCTGTCCGAAGAGAGCGTCGACGACTCTGCGCGCCTCGATGCCGAGCGGGTCTGGATCATCGACCCGATCGACGGCACGCGCTCGTTCATCGCTGGCAAAGAGGATTGGTGTGTTTCGGCTGCCCTCGTCGAGCGCGGGCGGCCGATCCTCGGTGTTATCTTCGGGCCGGCCGAGAACACGCTTTTGCAAGCGTGTGCCGGCCACGGCGTGTTGCTCAATGGCGCGGCGGTCAAAGCCGCGCCGCGCGAGCACAATCGCATTCGTGCGGCCGGTCCGCCGCGCTGGCTCGATGCGCTGACGGACGCGCGGCAAGACATTCAGCCGATGCCGAAAGTTTATTCGCTGGCGCTGCGTATTGCCCGGGTCGCGACTGCCGATCTCGACGTCGCGATCGCAGGGCGAAATGCCAGCGACTGGGACATCGCCGCCGCGGATTTGATCGTGCACGAAGCCGGTGGCCGGTTCACCGGCTTGGACGGCGAGCCGATCCAGTATAACCGGCCGACACCGACGCATCCGATGCTTCTCGCGGCACGCAGCGACCTTCATACGGACATCGCCGCTCTGCTGCATAAGAGCACGTAGGATTTCGAATCATTCCAGTGTGATCGCGGCGCCGAGCGCTCCGATTCTTGCATAGACCAGAGGCGGTTTCGCAACCCGCCAAACGGAGAGACGATATGGCCGAACCCGAAAAACAGCTGCTGCATCTAGTGTTTGGCGGCGAGCTCGAAAACCTCGAGGGTGTCACATTCCGCGATCTGTCGAACCTCGACATCGTCGGCGTCTATCCAAACTACGCGCTCGCGCATCGGGCCTGGAAGGCCAAGGCGCAAGGCACCGTCGACAATGCGCAGATGAGGTATTTCATCGTGCACCTGCATCGCCTGATGGACCCTGACGCGAAGTAATCCACAGGGGTGGGCGTTTCGCACGAATTGTGCGACAAGATGCTGGGTTCGGCAGAGGCCCGTGCAACCGCGAAGTGTGCTCGTCTCTTCGCCGAGGGGAAACCACAAGGTTGGGCGCATAGCTGCGCGCCTGATCGGATGAGAGTTGTTCTCTAAACGATGTCGGTCAGTAAAAAGCTTCGCGATACTCCGTGGTTCCGCCGCAGTTCCGGCGCGTTGCTGTATCGTTATTTGCTGCTTGTGCGGCGGACGAATGAGTTCGTCATCGATCCGCCGAATGCGTACGAACGTTTTGGGGCCGACATGCCCGTGATTGTGACGATGTGGCACGGTCAACATTTTCTCGCGCCGTTCATTCGCCGTCCGCAGGATCGCGCGAAGGCGCTCGTCTCTTTTCATCGCGATGCGGAGATCAATGCGGTTGCGGCGGAGCGCCTCGGTGTTCACACCATCCGCGGCTCGGGCGATCACGAGCGCCGCTTCGATCGCAAGGGCGGCGTCAAAGCCTTCATCGCAATGCGTGACGCGCTTGCCGAAGGCTGGAATGTGATGCTGACCGCGGACGTACCAAAGGTCTCGCGCGTTGCCGGGCTCGGCATCATCAAGCTCGCACGGGTGTCGGGACGGCCGATTTATCCGATCGGCATCGGCACGAGCCGGCGGAAGATTCTGAATAACTGGGATCGTTCGGTGGTCAATCTGCCGTTCGGCCGCGGCGCGATTGCGTTCGGCGAGCCGATCCTGGTTGCGCGCGATGCGGACGATGCCGCGATGGAAGTTGCGCGCCGCCAAGTCGAAGACGGTCTCAACGCGATCACGGCGCGCGCTTTCGCTGTGGCCGATCGGACCGACGAGCGTGGCTAAGCGCATCCCGCTTCCGTTGCGGGCCTATCGCGGCGTGACCGCGATGGTGACGCCGCTGCTGCCGCTACTGACGAACTATCGTCTGCGCCGCGGTAAGGAAGTGCGTGCGCGTATGGGCGAGCGGCGCGGCATCGCAGGTGTCGATAGGCCGGAGCTCGCGCTGGTGTGGATTCACGCCGCGAGTGTCGGCGAACTCCTCTCGATCGTGCCGATTGCGGAATATGTCCGCCGCGCCGGCTTCGGCGTGCTCGTCACGTCCGGCACCGTGACGTCGGCGCGTCTTGCCGAGCAGCGCTTGCATCCAGATATCATCCATCAATTCTCGCCGTTCGACTCGCCGCGCTATGTGCGCCGCTTCTTCGACTACTGGCAGCCGGATCTCGGCTTGTTCGCCGAGTCCGATTTGTGGCCGAACCTCATCTCGACAGCGGCAGCGCGCAGTATTCCGCTGATCCTCGTCAACGGCCGCGTGTCCGAGCGTTCCTTCCGGCGCTGGAAGCGGATGCCGCGCACGATTGGTACGCTGCTGCGCAGCTTCGATCTCTGTCTTGCGCAGACAGTCGCCGACGCTGAGCGCTACGCCGAACTCGGCGCGCCGCGCATCACGACGACTGGCAATCTCAAGCTCGATGCGGTGGCGCCGCCGGCACGCGAGGACATGGTCGACGCCATGCGCGCGGCGATCGGCAGCCGCCCGATCGTCGCGGCGGCGTCGACGCATCCGGGCGAAGAGGCGATGCTGATCGAGATGCACAAGGTGCTGCGGCAGCGCTTTCCGGGTCTGCTGACGATCATCGCGCCGCGGCATCCGGAGCGCGGCCCGGGCATCGTCTCGATCGCACAGCAGGCCAAGATCAACGCGATCGCGCGGTCCCGCGGCTATTTGCCGGATCGCGGCACCGAGATTTACGTGGCAGACACGATGGGTGAACTCGGCGTTCTCTATCGTGTGGCGCCGGTGGTCCTGATGGGTGGCTCGATGATCCGGCACGGCGGCCAAAACCCGATCGAACCAGCTAAGCTCGGCGCGGCCGTGCTGCATGGGCCGCACGTCTGGAATTTCCAGGAAGTTTATGGCGCGCTTGATCGCTCCGGCGGCGCCATCCAGGTGGCGGACCCGAATGAGCTGCAGGAGCAATTCGTCGCTCTGCTGACCGACCAATCCGCGCGCGATCGCGTCGTCGCGTCCGCGAATGTGACGCTGCAAGGCATGGCCGGCGCGCGCGCCAAAACGCTCGGTGCGCTTGATCCGTATTTGATGACGTTGCGGCTCAACTACAGCTGAGGCTTTCGATGCGTGCGCCTGGCTTTTGGTGGGATCGGAACAGCCTCGCGGCGAAAGCCTTGCAGCCGATCGGTGCCGCTTACGGCGCTCTCACACGACAACGTTTGCAGAAGCCCGGCCGCAAGGTCGATATCCCGATCGTGTGCATCGGCAATCCGACCGTCGGCGGCGGCGGCAAAACGCCGACCGCGATTGCGACGGCTGCGCTGTTGGTACAAGCCGGCGCGCGTCCGGTGTTTCTTACGCGCGGATATGGTGGACGGCATGCCGGCCCGATGCGTGTCGATCCGGCGTACCATCGTGCGCGCGATGTCGGCGACGAGCCGCTGCTGCTCGCGCGCGCCTATCCGACCATCATGTCGCGCAAGCGGCTCGACGGTGGATTGCATGCGGCGCGCGTCGCAGGCGCCGACTTCGTCGTTATGGACGACGGTTTTCAGAATCCGTCGCTGGTCAAGGATTTCTCGGTGCTCGTCCTCGATGCAGGGCGCGGCATCGGCAACGGTCTTGTCTTTCCGGCTGGGCCGCTGCGTTCGCCGCTCATCCCGCAGCTTCGCCTCGCGCATGCGTTGCTGGTGATCGGAGACGGTAGCGCGGCCGACAATGTGATCGCGGCCGCTGACCGTGTCGGCCTGCCGGTTTTCCGTGGCCGTCTCGAACCTTCGGCCGAGATGGTCGAGGAACTGCAGGGCAAACCCGTGCTTGCTTTCGCGGGCATCGCGGATCCGGAGAAATTCTTCGGCACATTGCGCCAGCATGGGATCGAGCCGCGCGTGACGCACGCCTTCGGCGATCATCACCGCTTTACGAAGGCCGAGGCTGAGAAGCTACTAGCGGAAGCGAAAGAGAAGAAGCTCACGCTGGTGACGACGCAGAAGGATTTCGTCCGGCTTGACGGCGATGGTCCGCTCGCGGCGTTGCGCAAAGCAACCGCGACACTTCCGGTGCGGCTGGTGTTCGACGATCCAGAGGAATTTCTCCGGCTCGCTGTCGAGAAGATCAAGCGGGCCGATTAGCGCTTGATCGGGAACTTGTCCGGAAATTCGCGGGTCAGCACGGCCTCGTTGCTGACGTAAGGCTCCTGGCGGTCGACGCTCCAGTATTTCAATTCGTCGAGTGGGATCGGCGTTCCGGTGACGGCGCAGCGCACGAAAGCGCCTGGCCGAATGACCCGAAAGTCGCCGTCGAGGTATCGGAGTTCTGCTTCGCCTGCCATCGGCGAGGGCCGGTCATTGCGATTGAGCACGTGAGATCACCTTGTTCCTGGCCGCTAACATAATGCATCCGGGCCAGGACGTGAAACCACCTGGATCGGGCAAATTCTCGGCATCGCTAAAAGAGTGTGCCTTGGTTTTCGTTCACGGCTTGTCGGCGGCGGCGGCGGGGCTTCGGCGGCTCCGCCTGCGCAACCTCGCCGGCGGTCGCAACGACGCGTCCGTCCGCGAACTCGATGTCGAGCCGCATAGCCGGATCGACGGTTTTGGCCGAGTGGACAGGCTTGCCGTCGGCGTCGCGGACCAGCGCGAAGCCGCGCTCCAGAACGCCGTGATAGGAGAGCGCCGCGAGCAGGCTTTCGGCGCGGTCGATGGCAGCGATGCGGCGATCCTGGCCAACATCCCAGGCGGGACCGAGGCGAGAATGCAGCGCGTTCAGCGTCTGGCGGTCGCGCGCGATTTTGGTGGCGTGCGCCGTACGGTTGGCGACGAGGCCGACTTTGAGACGCTCGCTGAGGCCGGCGAAGCGCTCGCGCGGGCGCAGCATCAAACGCGCGCCGATCTGATCGAAACGCGTGCGCCAGTCGGCGACGCTTTTGCGCAGGCGGCGCATCTGTTCGCGCGGCGACTGCGCGGCGAGCCGCGCTTCGACGCGGTGGAAGCGGACACCATGCGTATGCGTGCCGGCGCGCAGGCCGCGCAGAAGGCGTTGTGCGGCAACGTCGAGAGCCTGGCGGCGTTCGCCGAGCAGACGATCGGGGCCCGGCAGCGCACGCGTGATGCCGCGCAGATCGGCGCGCCGGCGTTCCTGGCGCTGCGTCCATGACGCGAAGCTACGGCGGCCGAGATTGGAGATTTGTGCGAGCAGCTCGCTGCGCACCGGCACAGCCATTTCGGCGGCTGCGGTCGGCGTCGGCGCACGGCGATCGGAGGCGAAGTCGATCAGCGTCGTGTCGGTCTCGTGGCCGACGGCCGAGATCAGCGGGATGTCGCTTTCCGCCGCAGCACGGGCGACGATTTCCTCGTTGAACGACCACAGATCTTCCAGCGAGCCGCCGCCGCGCGCGACGATGATAAGGTCAGGCCGCGCGATGCGGCCGCCCGGCGCGAGCGCGTTGAAGCCGCGGATCGCGTTGGCGACTTCGGCGGCCGAGCCATCGCCTTGCACGCGGACCGGCCAGACGACGACGTGGCGCGGGAAGCGATCTTCGAGGCGATGCAGGATGTCACGAATGACCGCACCGGTCGGCGAGGTTACGACACCGATGACGCGCGGCAGAAACGGGATGATCTGCTTGCGTGCCGGGTCGAACAGGCCTTCGGCGGCGAGCTTTTTCTTGCGTTCTTCGAGCTGCGCCAACAGCGCGCCGATGCCGGCCGGTTCGATGCGATCGACGATCAGCTGATACTGCGAGCGGCCTGCGTAAGTCGTGATCTTGCCGGTCGCGATGACTTCGAGGCCGGTTTCGAGCTTTATCTTCAGTCGGCCGGCCGAGCTGCGCCAAATGACGCTGGCGATGCAGGCGCGGTCGTCTTTCAGGTCGAAATAGACGTGGCCGTTCGAGTGGTAGCTGACCTTGCCGAGCTCGCCGCGCACGCGCACGTGGTCATAGGCGTCTTCGAGCGTCCGCTTCAGGTTGGCGGAGAGCTCCGAGACGCTGACTTCCGGGCTGTTGACGAGCACTTTTTCGTTCACGGCGAATCCTTGAACCGGCCGGGCAGCATGCTACACCACCGGCGGTTTTGCTTTTAAGGCTTTAGGAAAACGGATGAAAGTCCTGTTGCTCGGTTCCGGCGGCCGCGAACATGCCCTGGCCTGGAAAATCGCCGCCAGCCCGCTGGTCGAGCGCTTCTGGTGCGCACCCGGCAATGCCGGTATCGCGCAAGAGGCCGAGTGTGTGCCGCTCGATCTGACGGATCATGCGGCCGTCATCCGTTTCGCGAAGGAGAATGCGGTCGATTTCGTCGTGGTTGGCCCGGACAATCCGCTAGTCGCCGGAATGGTCGACGACCTCGAAGCCGCCGGGATCAAAGCGTTCGGCCCCGTAAAGGCGGCGGCTCAGCTTGAGGGGTCGAAGGGCTTCACCAAGGACCTCTGCCGCGAGTTCGGCATTCCGACCGCCGCCTATGAGCGGTTCACTGACGCGGCGGCTGCCAAGCGTTACATCGCTGAGAAGGGCGCGCCGATCGTCGTGAAGGCGGACGGACTCGCGCTCGGCAAGGGTGTTGTCGTCGCGCAGACGCTCGATGAGGCCAATGCTGCGATCGACATGATGTTCGGCGGCGGTTTCGGGTCGGCCGGCAGCGAAGTCGTGGTCGAGGAATTTCTGACGGGCGAAGAGGTGTCCTTCTTCGCGCTGTGCGACGGTGAGAACGCGCTGCCGCTCGGCTCCGCGCAGGATCACAAGCGCGCCTTCGATGGCGACGAAGGTCCGAACACGGGCGGCATGGGCGCGTACGGTCCGGTTCCGGTCTTCACCGAAGCGCTGGCGAAGAGTGCGATGGACGACTTTGTGCTGCCGACGCTGCGCGCGATGAAGCAGCGCGGCGCGCCGTTCAAGGGCATTCTCTATCTCGGTCTGATGCTGACGCCGCAGGGTCCGAAGCTGATCGAGTACAACGTCCGCTTCGGCGATCCCGAGTGTCAGGTGCTGATGCTGCGGTTGAAGTCGGACCTGCTGCCGGCGCTGATCGCGGCGCGCGACGGCGGCCTGAAGACGATGAATCTTCGCTGGTCGGACGAGCCTGCGCTCACGGTCGTCATGGCGACAAGGGGCTACCCGGGCGAATACCGCAAAGGCTCCGTCATCCGCGGCCTCGACGCGGCAAATGGCGACGGCGTGATGGTCTTTCACGCCGGTACGGCGATCCGCGATGGCGCGGTGGTGGCGAATGGCGGCCGCGTGCTCAACGTCTCGGCGACCGGCAAGACGATCGCGGAGGCCCGGGATCGCGCTTATGCGGCGGTCGCCAAGATCGATTGGCCGGAAGGGTTTTGCCGCAACGACATCGGCTGGCGCGCGCTGCAAAGCTAGAGGTGGCTCACTATCTTGCGGATGCCGTATTCGCGGCGTTTGATAGGGTTTCTGTTGAACCGGAGGCGAACGATGCTGCGCTTGATCACGCTTTCGCTGACTGCCGCGCTGCTGTCCTCGGCCGCGGTGGCACAATCCGCCGACAGCAGCGAGAACGGCCGCTTCACGATGAGCCAGATTGGCGGCGATATGCTGCGGCTCGATACCCGCACGGGCCAGGTCTCCCAGTGTAGCCGGGGGATGGCCGGGTGGACCTGCATGGCCGTGCCTGACGAGCGCGTCGCGCTGGAAAAAGAGATCGGGCGGCTGCAGACCGATTTGCTGGCCATGCGCCGGCGCCTGACCGAACTCGAAGCCGCAAAGAAAGAGACCGCGCAGAAGCCGGACGATCTCAAGCTGCCGACCGATGCCGAGCTCGATCGCGTGATGACCTTCATGGAGAAGGTTTGGAAGCGGTTAATCGATATGGTGCAAGGCACGCCGATCGAGAAAAAATCCTGATGCGGCTGTCTTCCGTGCGGGTCGCAACCGCGAATGTGGTTGCGTCCGCAACTTTAACGCTGGAAACGCGCGGGCAAGGCTTCACGGACATCACGCGAGAAGCGCGCGCTTTCCTGAGCGATGCGGAAGGCCGTGATGGCGTGTTGGTCGCCTTTATTCGTCACACATCGGCGTCGCTGACGATCCAGGAGAACGCCGACCCCGACGTGCGCATCGACTTGCTTACCGCGCTCGAACGTCTAGCGCCCGCGAATGCCGGGTGGGTGCATACGACCGAGGGGCCGGACGATATGCCGGCGCACATCAAGACGATGCTCAGCGATGTCAGCGTCGCGATACCGGTGGGTGACGGCAAATTGTCGCTGGGCACTTGGCAAGGCCTTTACCTGATCGAGCACAGAACCGCGCCGCATCGGCGCGAAGTGATCTTTCAGTTCGTCGGATCGCGCTAACCTTGTTGCGACGCAAAATCGGAAGCGCTTGAAAGACGTGCGCTTTTTCTAGCGCAACGCTTGCCCGCGTGTTTAAGCTTGCGTCGATGGCGAGCGCCGAACCACATCACCGTTTGATTATCGCGGACGATCACCCGCTCTTCCGCGGCGCGTTGCGCGCGGCGGTGAGCGGGCTGTTGCCGCAGGCCGAGATTGCGGAGGCGGGCTCGCTCGACGAAGCCGCGCGGCATCTCGACGCCGGCGCCGATATCGATCTCGTCCTCCTCGATCTTTCGATGCCGGGTGTCCGCGGGTTCTCGGGGCTGATGTATCTGCGCGCGCAATATCCGGCGGTGCCGATCGTTGTCGTTTCCGGCAACGACGATCCGACCGTGATCGCGCGCTGCATGGAGTTCGGCGCGTCCGGGTTTATTCCGAAGACGGTCGGTCTGGACGTGATGCGTGAGGCGGTCGACCGTGTGCTCGCGGGCGAAGTCTGGACGCCTCCGAACATCGTGCCCCGGCGCGGCGAGGGCGATCGCGAAACCGAAGATCTTCTGGCGCGGATCGGGTCACTGACGCCGCAGCAAATGCGCGTGCTGATGATGCTGGGCGAAGGCTTGCTCAATAAGCAGATCGCGCACGAGCTTGCCGTCTCTGAAGCGACCGTGAAAGCGCATGTGTCGGCTATCCTGCAGAAGCTGCGCGTCGACAGCCGCACGCAAGCCGTTATCGCACTTTCGAAAATCGAAGGCATGCCGTCGGTGGCGGCGGACGGCTGATCATTCCGCGGCGGCGCGGCTGAGCATCCACTGATTGAGCAGAGCGCGCAGCGCTGCGGGCTTCACGGGTTTGTTGAGCAGCACGATGTTGCGTGCCTTGGCTTGATCACGCACGGCCTGCGTGCGATCGGCTGTAATCAGAATCGCCGGAATGTCGGCGCCGTAGCGCCAGCGCAGCTCCATGATGGCGTCGATGCCGTTACCATCGTCGAGATGGTAGTCGACGAGAAGCCCGGTAAGTTGGCCGCGCACTGCGTTGATCTCTGAAATAGCCGCCTCAAGATCCGGCGCGATCATCACGTCGCAGCCCCAGCCGGACAACATCGTGCGCATGCCGTCGAGGATCTTCGGTTCGTTGTCGATGCAGAGCACGCGTGCGCCGCGGAGGTTGCCGATTTCTTCGGAGAGGCGCGGGGGTTCGGCCGCAGCGCTTGCCGCCGCCTTGGCGGCACGCGGCAGCGTGACGGAGAAGCGCGAGCCTTGGCCGACCTTCGACTCGGTGCGCACCGTGTGGCCGAGCACTTTCGCAATGCGGTCAACGATCGAGAGGCCAAGGCCCAAACCTTGGGCGACGCGCGCGCCGCGATCCAGGCGATGAAATTCGCGGAAGATCGCGCGCAATTGCGAGCGCGGAATGCCGACGCCGGTGTCGTAAACGCAGATCGTGACGGTCTGTCCTTGGCGGCGGCACCCGACCAAGATGCTACCTTTCACCGTGTATTTGATGGCGTTCGAGATGAGATTCTGCAGCAGTCGCCGCAACAGATGACGGTCCGACGAGATCGCGAGCGAACTCGGCACGACGTGAATGGTGAGGCCTTTCTCCTTTGCGGCGGGCGCGAATTCGAGTTCGAGCTGCCGCAGCAGATCGCCGATCGCGAATGTAGTGATGTCCGGCTTCATTGCACCGGCATCAAGGCGCGAGATATCGAGCAGTGTGCCGAGGATTTCCTCGACGGCTTCGAGGGATGCATCGGCGTTCTGCGCGAGGCGGCCGTCCTCGCCATCGTGGCTGCGCTCTTTCAGGCTCGTGACGTAAAGCCGCGCGGCATTGAGCGGCTGCAGAATGTCGTGGCTGGCCGCCGCGAGGAAACGCGTCTTCGAGATGTTGGCGTCGTCGGCCTCGGCCTTGGCACGGCCGAGCGCGATGTTGAGTTGCGTCAGCTGCTCGGTGCGTTCGCGCACGCGGCCTTCGAGCGTTTCGTTCGAGCGTTCCAGCGCGTCGGCGGCTTCAACACTGTCGGTGATATCGGTGAGCGTCACGACGATGCCGTCGTCCGGCATGCGGTTGGTGCGCGCTTCGATGACGAGGCCGCGCTCCGGGAAGCGCTCGACGAACGGCTCAGCGACCGCGACGTAACGCATGACGCGCTCGCGCACGGCACGTTCACGCTCGGCGACATCGCCCGCGACGGGCGCTGCGGCTTGGAGGATTTCCTCGATGCTTTCGCCGACGCGGACACGCTCGGGCGGGACGTCGAGGGTTTCGCCGAACTGCCGGTTCCAGCAGACAAGCCGCAAGTCCTTGTCGAAGACGCCGATGCCTTGCCGCATATGGTCGAGCGCGGTCTGCAGGACCTCGCGATTGTAGTGGATCGCGGCGCTCGCTTCGTCGAGCAGCTTGAATGCGGCTTCGGTCGAAACCGCGCGCTTACGCAGGAGCAGCGAGAGAACTAGGCGCGATGAAGCGGCGCCGATCGCGGAGGCAAGCAGGTGCTCGGCGTGACGCAACAGATGGATATCGGCTTCGTGATCCGGCTCGACGGTAATGCGGCGCATCTGCGCGAAGTTCGCGAAGGACGCTTCCGTGCGCTCTTCGCCGAGATAGCGCGACACAGTCGCGGCAAGTTCGCCGACGGTCACGGACGAACGCCAAAGGCGGAAGCTTTGCGGACTCGGCTCGCGATCGTGACGCACGAAGAAGCTTGCCTGCACGCGCTCGATCGCGGCGGGCGCGCGGTGCAGCGAGAATGCGACATAGGCCAAGATGTTGAGGGATAAACTCCAGACAACGCCGTGCACCAGCGGCGGAAGATCGAGTGAGAACAAGCTCTGCGGGCGCAAAAAGGGAATGCCGAACAGACCGTGTTTGACGATGTTGCCGACGGTCTCACCGGCATCCGCAAAACTCGGCAGCATCAGCGTATAAGCCCAGACCGCGATGCCGACGACCATGCCGGCGATGGCGCCGCGTGCCGTCCCGCGCGTCCAGATCAGGCCGCCGAAGAAAGCCGGCGCGAGTTGCGCGATCGCCGCGAAGGAGAGAAGGCCGATGGACGCGAGCTGCGCATCGCCGGAAACGAGATAGTAGACGTAGGCCAGGAACAGGATCGAGAAGATAGCGACGCGGCGAATACCGAGTAGGAGAGCGCCGACGTCCGAGTTATCGTTGATGCCGGCGCGGCGTTTGAGCACGATCGGCATCACGATGTCGTTCGACACCATGATGGCGAGCGCAACTGTCTCGACGATTACCATCGCGGTCGCGGCAGAGAGTCCACCGATGAATGCGGTGAGCGTGAGGAGTTCGGAGCCGGCCGCGAGCGGCAGCGCAAGCACGAACATGTCGCTGTCGATGCCGGAGTTCGGCAGCAGCAAAAGACCGGCGAGCGCGATCGGCAACACGAAGATATTGATCAGCACCAGGTACAGCGGAAAAAGCCAGGCGGCGCGGCGGATTTCCGCTTCGCTTTGGTTCTCGACGACCATCACGTGGAATTGGCGCGGCAGCAGCACGATCGCGATCGCGGACAGTAGCGTCATCGTCAGCACTTCGCCGAACGGCGGCTGACTAGTGACGACACGTGCAATGTCCGGCCGTTCGAGTGCTTGCGAAATCAAAGCGGTCGGGCCGCTGAACAGCACGAAGGTGACGAAGGTTCCAACCGCGAGGAACGCAAAGAGCTTAACGAGCGACTCGGTCGCAACAGCGAGCATCAGGCCTTGTTGATGTTCCGTTGCGTCGGTGTGACGCGTGCCGAACAGCACCGCGAAAGCCGCCATCGCGAAAGCGACGTAGAAGGCGAGGTCACCGACCATCGATTGCGATGTCGCAGCGTGGCCGAGGATCGTCGTCAGCGAAGCCGAGACGGCTTTGAGCTGCAGCGCTATGTAGGGGATCGATCCGACGATGGCGATCAGCGCGACGATGGCGGCGACCGCTTGGCCTTTGCCGTAGCGGGCCGCGATGAAATCGGCCGTCGATGTGATGTTGTGGGCTTTGGCGAGCCGGACGATGCGCATCACCAGCGGGAAGCCGAGGCCGACGACGAGGACCGGGCCGATATAGATCGTCAGGAAGTCCCAGCCGGTGCGCGATGCACGGCCAACCGAGCCGAAGAAGGTCCAGGAGGTGCAGTAGATCGCGAGCGAGAGCGGATAGATGAGGGTGCGCGAGCGCATGAACCGGTTGCCGAGCCGATCGCCATAACTCGCGATCAGGAACAGCAGGCCGATGTAGAACAAGGCGGCAAAGATGACGCTCCAGCCTTGAAGCACGTTTCCCCCGGGTTGTGCTCGAGCTTAGCACGCGGGCAGGGGCTTTCGCGACTCGTGCGCAGGCCGCAAAAACCTCCCGCTTTGGGCGGGAGGCTTAGGGTTAGCGCAAGCGCGCGGCGCTCAGCTGCCGCCGACTTTGCCCTCGATGATGTCGCCGAAGCGTTCCCAGGTCTCGCCTTTGAACTTCATCAGCTGCATCTGTTCGTAGACGTAGTAGTCGGTTGGGCTGGTGTTGGCTTTGATGCCTGGCAGCGCCAACGGGAGCACGAGATCTTTTAAGTTGGCGGCTTCTTTCATGACGTTGGCGCGGGTGAGGTCGTCGCCCGCCTGCTTCAGCGTCTGCACCAGCGTTTGCGCGACCGAGTAGCCATACACGGTGAAGACGTTCAGCTTGTCGCCATCCGGATAGTATTTGTCCATGAAGGCTGCCCAATCCTTCATGCTTGGATCGTCTTTCCATGCCGGGTCTGTGGCTTCCTTGAGGTAGCCCGCCGATATGATGTCTTGGCTGGCCTCGAAACCGGCCGGCTTGAGCACACTGCCGATCGAAACCGAGATGTTGTTGAGGAACTGCGCCGGCTTCCAACCGATCTCATGTGCCTTCTTGATCGCTTGCGCCGAAAATTTCGGCGTCGAAATATTGACGAAGACATCAGCGCCAGAAGCCTTGAGCGTGATGACTTGCGAGTCGACGGTCGCTTCTGTGACTTCATACGGCTGCTCGGAGACGACCAGTGCTTCGGCCTTGTCGCCGAAACCGTCCTTGAGGCCCTTCAGGTAGTCCTTACCGAAATCGTCGTTCTGATAGAGGATGCCGACCTTCGCATTCGGGAAGTTCTTCAGGATGTACGCCGCGTAGATGCGCGCCTCGCTCTGATAAGTCGGCTGCCAGCCCATCGTCCACGGGAAGTTCTTTGGGTCGCCCCACTTGGTCGCGCCGGTTGCGACGAAAAGCTGAGGTACTTTCTTTGCGTTCAGATATTTTTGGATCGCGGTGTTCGACGGTGTGCCGAGCGGGTTGAGAACAAGAGTACTTCGTCGCTCTCGATCAGCTTGCGCGTTTGCTCGACGGCCTTCGGCGGCGAGTAGCCGTCATCGTAGCTGATGAACTTGATCTTGCGGCCGTTGATGCCACCTTCAGCGTTGACCTTGTTGAAATAGGCTTCGATCGTTTTCCCGATCGAGCCGTAGGCCGAAGCCGGACCGGAATATGGACCGATGTGGCCGATCTTGATTTCGGTGTCGGTCGCGCCTGTGTCGTACTTTTTTTGCGCCGATGCGGGCGTCGCTAAAATCACAGCAGATGCGCAGAGCACACCGCTCCACTTCAATAGATTTATCATAATCACTCCCTTGCGTCCTGCCTAACGACAGGACTTTCGAGCGGCATTGCCGCAGAGTCGGGAGCGTAAGCAGTCGTTCGTGAATCGCAAGAGACGGGCGATTGCGCTTTGATAATTTGCGATGCGCACAGCGCATAAAAAACCTCCCGCCGTGAAGCGGGAGGTTGTGTTTTCAATCTTGGCGCGAAGCGATCAGCTGCCGCCGACCTTGCCTTCGATGATCTCGCCGAAGCGATCCCAGCTCTCGCCCTTGAACTTCATGAGCTGCATTTGTTCGAAGACATAGAAGTCGGTCGGGCTGGTGTTGATCTTGATGCCCGGCAGCGCCAGCGGAAGGATAACATCCTTCAGGTTGGCGGCTTCCTTCATGACGTTGGCGCGGGTGAGGTTGTCGCCTGCCTGCTTCAACGTCTGAACGAGCGTCTGAGCGACCGAGTAGCCGTACAGCGTGTTGCTGGAGAGCTTGTCGCCGTCCGGATAGTACTTATCCATGAAGGCGTTCCAATCCTTCATGCCGGCGTCATCCTTCCAGGCCTGATCGGTCGAGTCCTTCAAGTAGGTCGCCGAGATGATGTCCTGACCGGCTTGATAGCCGGCTGGCTTCATCACGCCGCCGACCGAGACCGACACGTTGGTGAGGAAGTGCGTCGGCTTCCAACCGATTTCGTGCGCCTTCTTGATCGACTGCGCGGCGAACTTCGGCGTCGTGAAGTTGAGCAGAAGGTCCGCACCCGCGGCCTTCAGGTTGATGACCTGCGAGTCGACGGTCGGGTCAGTCACTTCGTACGGCTGCTCGGAAACGATCAGCGATTTCGCCTTGTCGCCGAGACCGTCTTTGATGCCCTTGAGGTAGTCCTTACCGAAGTCGTCGTTCTGGTAGAGAATGCCGATCTTCGCGTTCGGGAAATTCTTGAGGATGTAGGCGGCGTAAATCTTCGCCTCGCTCTGATAGGTCGGCTGCCAGCCCATCGTCCACGGGAAGTTCTTCGGATCGCCCCACTTGGTGGCGCCGGTCGCGACGAAGAGCTGTGGCACCTTCTTCGCGTTCAGATATTTCTGGATCGCGGTGTTCGATGGCGTGCCGAGCGGGTTGAAGACGACGAGGACTTCGTCGCTCTCGACGAGCTTGCGGACCTGCTCGACGGCCTTCGGCGGCGAGTAGCCATCGTCGTAGGTGATGAACTTGATTTTGCGGCCGTTGATCCCACCTTCAGCATTCACTTTGTTGAAGTAGGCTTCGATCGTCTTGCCGATCGAACCGTAAGCGGAGGCCGGCCCCGAATACGGCATGATGTTGCCGATCTTGATTTCGGTGTCGGTCGCGCCGGTGTCGTATTTTTTCTGTGCGAGCGCGGGTGTCGCGGCGAGCACCGCGGAGGCAACGAGCGCCCCACCCCATTTGGTCAGAAGCTTCATGTTCTCTCCCTCGAACGCTGCCTCTCACGGGCAGGATTTTCGTGCGGCAACTGCCGCGTATGGGAGATGGTAGGCTCTCGCTTATAAGTTGCAAGCGCCTAACGTTCGCGCTGCGAAACTTTGGTGTGATCGTTAATTGGCGCGGACGAAGGCGGTGCCGTCGATCACCAGAATGCGGCCGCCTTCTACGGCGCGAAACTGGACCTGATAGGTCTTAGGCTTTCCCTCCATATCGGAGAAATTCATGCTCCAGTTGTCGGGCATCGTGAACGTTCCCTCGGATTTCGCCTGCGAGACCTTGGTCTGTCCGCCGGACGAATTCGCCGCCGCGATGTGCCATTTGTAGGTTTGGCCGGAGAAAACGTATTCCTGACCGGACGAATATGTGCTCATGCCGGCATTCGCGCCAGTGTAGCGGTTCACGTAAAAGGTATTGGCCGAGAAATTGGTCGTCCATTTGCCCGGCAGATCGGCCGGAGCGACCGCGAATTTGTTGTAGGTGCCCATGCCGCGAATGCGGTTAAAGATCGCCGTGTCAGTGTATGGGTCCTTGTTCACTTTCTCGACGTCGATGCCGAATTCGCGAACGAACGTCTCGCGATCCGGCAGAATGACTTCGATCCAGCCGCTGTCGGCTTGGTTGAAGATCGACACGAAGTGCGCGCGGCCTGTCGCGGCGTCCGTGACTTCGCCTTGGCTCAGATAGGGCCGCTGATACGTGAGCACGCTGCCCATGGTTTTGTAGTTGCGCAGATCGCGGTAGCGCGGCGCGACGAGCGTGTCCCACGCGGCATTCGCCATGACGTCCGGGTCGGTGTTGCGGGCTTTAACGTCGGCCGGATAGTGGAGGAGGACTCTGATGTCGCCTTTGCTCGCCTCGACCCATTTGGGTTGAACGGTGCTGACCCAGCCGTCGTCGAAATTTGTCCGCGTGAATTGAAAGCCGCCATGGCTCGCGGTCGCCGGCGCTTGTTGCGCTGGGGGTTGCTGTGCGGGCGCTGTGTTCTGCGTCAGGCCGTGTTTCGGTTCGGGATCGTCGATGAAAAGCGCCAGCAGCGCGATCAATAAGCCGCCACCGATGATGTAGACAAACCACTTGCGCTGCATGGCCTTGCGTGTCGCCCCAGACAAAGACGCGACACGCTAATGCAATCGCCGGGGGCTGTCAGCCGGACTTCTGCTTCCGGAGGGCCAGCCGGTATGCGACAATTTTGATCAGCCCGGCGAGCCCGAACGGCATGACGTAGATGACGAAGAGCAGAATGATTCCGTAGACGGCTTGCGCCAAATTCTTCGAAATGTGCTCGGCGATATTGGGTGCGAAGACCGCGAACAATCCGCCGAACAGCGCGCCCGGGATCAAGCCGACACCGCCGACGACGAGGCCGACGAACAGCGTGACGGCAAGGCCGAACGTGAAGCTATCCGGTGCGACAAAGGCGACGGCGACAGCGCCGAGAGCGCCCGCGATGCCGGTATACATCGCGCTGACACCGAAGGTCAGCGTCTTGTAGAGCGAGATGTTGATGCCCATCGACCGTGCCGCGATCGGGTTGTCGCGGATAGCGCGCATGGCGCGGCCCGTGCGGCTGTTGACCAGGAACACGGCGCATGCGGTCAGCGCGATCGCGATGGTCAACGACAGCAGATAGAACCATTGGTCGGACGATAAGGGTAGCCCGAAGGGTGCGTCGGGTTTGATCAGCACAATGCCTTGAACGCCGCCGGTCCAATGCTCGAAGAACGAGAGTTTGAGAATCTGCGGCGTCGCGATGGCGAGCGCGAACGTCGCGAGCGCGAGATAAATACTGTCGAGGCGCAACGCCGGAAGTCCGAAGAGATAGCCGAAGACGAAGCAGACGACCGCGGCGATCGGGATCGTCCAATAAAACTCCATCCCGCCGTGCTCCATCAGGATCGCGGCCGTGTAAGCGCCGAGACCGTAGAAGGCACTATGGCCGAGCGAGAATTGGCCATTGAAGCCGGTCAGCAGGTTGAGACCGAGGATGGCGATTGCGTACACGATCGCCAGCGTCATTTGGAAGATGACGAAGTTCTTGGCGACGAAGGGCAACGTCAACGCGACGATCAGGCCGAGGATGATAGAGGCCTTGTACCACGTGCTGATCGGCAGTCCGAACAGAAGCGGATCCGGCGGCGGTTCTGCCGCGGTGTTGACGGTTTTGAGCGAGGGCAAGTCTTGATGCTGCATGGACTACACCCGCGTCGTGATGCGTTGGCCGAAGAGGCCGCTTGGCCGGATCGTCAGCACCGCGATGATCAATGCCAGCGCGATGGTGAGTTTTAGTTCGCGGCCGAGATTGCCGAGGAACGTGCCGGCGAGATTCTCGATGATGCCGACCATGAAGCCACCGAGAACGGCACCGCCCGGACTGGTCAATCCGCCGACGACGGCGCCGGCGAAGCCGTAGAGCAGGATCGACAACATCATTTGCGGCTCGAGAAAGACGATCGGCGCGATCATGATGCCGGCAACGGCGCCGATGGCGGCCGCCATGCCCCAACCGAGCGCGATCATCCAGGAAACGCGCACGCCGACGAGACGCGCCGAATCCGGGTTAGCCGCGGCAGCGCGCATCGCAAGACCGATGCGCGTGTAGCGGAAGAAGAGGAAGAGCAGGATCAGCAGGATCAGCGTCACACCGATCATTCCGGCCGCGTGCGACGAGATGATCGGCATGCCCATGAAGGGGCCGGTGCCGAACGGGCTCGGGAAACTCTTGACGTTGTAGTCCCAGATCCAGCCCGCGAGCGAGTTGATGATCGCAAACAGCGCGATGAAGCCGACGACGTGGCTGAGCACCGGAGCGCCATCGAGCGGTTTGAAAACGATGCGCTCAATCAGAATGCCGGCGATGAACGAGATTCCGATCGTCGCGAAGAAGGCGAACCAATAAGGCATACCCCATTGCAACAGCTGCCAGGCGATGAAGGTCGAGAACATCGCCATTTCGCCTTGCGCGAAATTGAGATGGTCGATGGCCTGATAGATCATCACGACGGCGAGTGCGACGCAGGCGTAGATCGCTCCGGTCGCGAGCCCAGCCAGCACTTGTTGGAAGAAGAGTTCCATGGGCCAGCTCCCTCAATAACCCAGATACGCTTTGCGTACGGTGTCGTCATTCGCGATCTCATTCGCGGGTCCGGATAAAACGATCCGGCCGGTCTCCAGGAGATACGCGTGGTCGGCGAGTTCGAGCGCCATTGCGGCATTCTGCTCGACGACGAGCATCGAGACTTTTTCCTCACGGTTCAGTTTGCCGAGGATGCGGAACATTTCCTCGACGACGAGCGGCGCGAGGCCGAAGGACGGTTCGTCAAGCAGCAAAAGTTTCGGCCGCAGCATCATGGCGCGGCTGATCGCAAGCATCTGCTGCTCGCCGCCCGAAAGCGTACCGGCCTGCTGCGCGCGGCGCTCCGCGAGGCGCGGGAAATAGGCGAAGCAGCGCTGAATGTCCTGGTCGATCTCCGTCTTGCTCGACCGCGTGATCGCGCCGAGCTGGAGGTTTTCTTCGACTGTCATGCGCGTGAATGTGCCGCGGCCTTCCGGAACATGCGCGACGCCAAGACGCACGATATCTTCGGTGGCTTTGCCGACGATCGATGTGTCTTCGAGCGTTGCCGTGCCCGAGACGCGAATCATTCCGCAGAGCGCGCGGAGTGTCGATGTTTTACCGGAACCGTTGGCGCCGAGCAGGCACGTGACCGCGCCTTGACCGATGGTGAAATCGAGACCGTGCAGCACTTGTAGACGGCCGTAAGCACCACGCAAACCTTTGACGTCGAGAAGCGTGCTCATTTCTTGCCGCTCCCAAGATAGGCGCGGATGACGTCCGGATTGGCTTGCACCTCGGCGGGCGTGCCTTCGGCGATCTTGCGGCCGAAATCGAGCGCGACGACACGGTCGGAGACCGACATCACCAGCGACATGTGATGTTCGACCAGCAGGATCGTGACGCCACGTTCATCGCGGATGCGCTTGAACAGGATGCCGAGGTCGCCGACTTCGTCATGCGTCAAGCCGGCGGCGGGTTCGTCGAGCAGAAGCAGCTTCGATCGTGCCGCGAGGGCGCGGGCGAGTTCGACGCGCTTCTGCGTGCCGGTCGGCAGATCGGTGACCATGCGATAGGCGACGTCGCGCAGGCCAAGCCAATCGATGAGGCCCCAGACTTCGGCGTCGAATTCCTTCGCCTCGCGCACGACCGATGGAAAGCGCAAAGCGTCGGTGAGGAAGTTGCTGCTGCCGCGCGGATGCGTGCCGACGCGGATGTTGTCGAGCACGGACATCTTGCTGAAGAGCGCGAGGTTTTGGAACGTGCGCGTGATGCCGAGCGGCGCGATGCGGTACGATGGTTCGCCGAGGATGCTGCGGCCTTCGAACAGCACATCGCCGGAGGTCGGCGTGTAAAGGCGCGTCAGGCAATTGAACATCGTCGTCTTGCCGGCGCCGTTCGGGCCGATCAGCCCGAGGATCTTGCCCGGCATGATGTCGAACGATACGCCGTCGAGAGCGACGATGCCGCCGAAGCGGATCGTGATGTTGCGGGCCGAGAGGAGTGCGCCATTGGTTGTTGCCGGCGCAATGTTTGTTGCGGTTGCAGCCGTCACGCGGCCACCCTGCAGTTACGGAAGTCCCAACGTTCGGCTTGCGCCGCCGTTCCCCACTTCATCGTTTCTCCCCCAAGTCAGAAACTATGCTCACGTCAAAAAGATAATGAGATCAGTATCGGTCGGCGTCTTATGCGCCGTTGAGTGTAGCTTCTATCGTTCGCGCCACGTTGACAAGGCGCGGGCCGATTTCGCGCTCTAACTTTTCGCGCGTGATTTGGAATGCGGGCGCGCCGCAGTTGAGTGCGAAGACTCCGGATCGATCCGCAGGAACGATTGCGACGCCTACGCCTGATACGTCGTGATGCCAATCGCCGATCGACATCGTGAAGCCGCGCGTCTTCACGTCGCTGATGGCTTGTTCGATGCCGGCGCGAATGTTCGGCCATTCGCTGCCCTCGCGCTTCGCAATGTGTTGCAGCAGCCAGTCACGATCGCGCGGCGGCAGAACTCCGATGATCGCGCGACCTATCGCGCTGGTTGCAAGCGGAAGGCGCGAGCCGAGATCGACGCGCGTCAGCACGCTCTGCGGTCCGCGGCAGTAGTCGACGTAAATGACGTTGAGGCGGTCGCGTGTGCCGAGCGCGACGGACGCGTTGGCGAACTGCGCTAGCTCTTCCATGTAGGGACGCGCGATCTGGCGGATGCGCATATTGGCGAGCGTCGAATAGCCGATCGCCAGCGCGCCGGCGGCGAGCTGGTACTTCCCGATCCGCTCGATGTGATTGAGGTAGCCGAGCTTGGTCAGCGTGTAGGTGAGGCGCGAGACGGTCGGCTTCGGCAGGCCGGTGCGCTGCGCGATGTCGCGGTTGCCGAGAATGCCTTCGGAAGGGGTGAAGGCCCGCAGCACCTCAAGCCCGCGCGCGAGCGAGGTGACGAACTTTCGGTCTTCCGGTTCCGCAGCTGCTTGTTTGCGCCGTTCCGCAGGCGCATCCCACGCCTCAAGGCTATTTTCCACCCGCATCCGTCTCGTGTCCTCCCAGACGGCCGGATCAAAGCGACTTACAAATCGTGAGTCAAATATGCAGAATTGAATTCTGCATTGTGAAATAGAGTTGCGATTGCGGCACGGAGTTCCGCACCGCAACCTTGGATTTCGATTTCAGGCTGTCGCTTCGAACCCGCCGAGAACAGCTGTGAGATTTGGACCGAGTTGGTCGGACAGATAGCCGCCCTCCTGCGTGAACAACGTCGGCAGGCCGATGCGCGCGATCACTTCGCCGGCGCGGCGGAAGCCGTCAGCCGTCACTTTGGCGCCGCCGAACGGATCGTCCGCCGACGCATCGAGACCGAGAGCGATCACGAGGACTTCCGGCGCGTAAGCGCGGATCGTCGCGACTGAGCTTTCGATGGCCGCGACGTAAACGTTGTCGCCGGAGCCGACCGGGATCGGCAGGTTGACGTTAAAGCCTTCGCCGTCACGCTCGCCGCGCTCGTGCGTGTAGCCCCAGAAGAACGGATAGAAACGCGCCGGGTCGGCGTGCACCGACACCGTCAGTACGTCTGAGCGATCGTAGAAAATCGCCTGCGTGCCGTTGCCGTGGTGAATGTCGATGTCGAGGATCGCAACGCGCTCGTGCACGGAGCGCAAATGTGCAGCCGCGATCGCAGTATTGTTGAGAAAGCAATGTCCGCCCGCGAGATCGCGATAGGCATGATGACCGGGCGGGCGGCAAAGCGCGTAAGCGGCACGCTCGCCCTCGATGACGAGTTCGGCGGCTGTGACGGCGACATCTGTCGCGGAGGCGACAGCTTTCCACGTATCAGGGCCAATGCCGCACGCCATGTCCTGCATGAACCAGCCGGCGCGGCCGGTGATCGATTGCGGCATCGTGCCAAAGCCGCGCACCGGATGCACGTTGCCGAGCACTTCGTCCGACGCGTCCTTGAGCGTTTTCCACTCCTCCGCCGCTTCCTCCATGAAGCGCAGATAGTCGACCGAATGAACGGCAAGGCGCGGCCCTTGGCCGAATTTCTGTGATGCGACGATCTCGTGCTTGCCGGCCTTCAGCCCTTGTTCGAGGCGCGTCGCGCGTTCGGGCCGCTCTTCGCCTTGCGCAAATTTGCCGCGCAGGATGAAGCGCTTCGGGTCGTGGCCTTTGTGAAGATCGGTCGTGACGGCTTTCATCGTTTTGCTTTCGGTCGAGAAGTGTCCTGGCCGACGAACCAGTCGTAGATTTGTTCGCCGGTCCAGAAGGCGACGCCGGGCTTGGCGGCGAGATAGCGATAGAGCTTGTCGAGATAGACGAAGCGATGCGGCTGTCCGGAGAGATACGCATGCAGCGGGATCGACATGATCTTGGCGCGCTTCTCGCTCTCTTTGTACAGCTGCTCGAACTGGTCGACGCCGCGATCGTAGAAGTGACGCGCTTCGTGATTCTGCAGCGCCATGATCGTGATGTCGTTCATCTCGAACGTGTAGGGCAGCGTGACCATCCGGCCGCGCTTGGTTTCGACCCATGACGGCTCTTCGTCGTGGACGTAGTCGCCGGTGTATCTGAAGCCGGCCGCCGCGAGATAGTCCGGCGTCTCGAGCGTCTGGCTCATGCCGGGCGCGAGCCAGCCGATCGGTTTCTTCCCGGCGTAGGGCTCAATGGCCGTGATGGTTTTCTGGATGGCGTCACGCTGATCCGCGACGGTCTGCATCGGGCGCTGTTCGTAGCCGTGGGGCAAGAACTCCCAGCCGGCATCGCGGATCGCCTCGGCGATGCGCGGATAGTGCTCGACCATCTGGCCGTTGACGGCTGCCGAGGCCTTCACGCCGAGCTTGGCGAACAGGTCGAAGAAGCGCCAGACGCCGACCCGCATCCCGTATTCGTGCCAGGCCCAGTTCGGCACATCCGGCAAGATCGGCTGCCCCATCGGCGGGGTCAGTACGTTGCGCGGCATCGGCCGAGCGATATCCCACGACTCCAGGTTGACGATGGTCCACACAACCAAGCGGACGCCTTCGGGAAATTGCAGCGGCGGTCGGTCGACGATGGCGGAATAGGGCAGGCGTTCGCGCGGCGTATGAGGCATCGGGTCTCCGTTTCGCGCGATGATGGTGGAAAGCCGGTCAATTGGCCAGATTGGCCGGAACTGCCGTTCGGCCTGGGCGTTATTATGCGTTTCGCCGTCCGGAGCTCCCATCCATGATCAATCTCGTTGCCATTCAACCGCTGGTCGCACTGATCGCGGGGGTTTTGATCCTCATTATGCCGAGGCTGCTGAATTACATCGTGGCGATCTACCTGATCATTGTCGGCATCACGGGTCTTCTCCGCTAACACTTCTGGGGCGATCCGTTTCGCCCGGTTGAACTCCCGCGTAAAAAGAGCCAATAAGCCTTGCCGCAGCGCAGCACGCGCGCGTCGGGGCGGACGAGGTTTTGCGATGACGAAGTGGGTCTACACGTTTGGTGATGGTCGAGCGGAGGGTGCATCGGGGATGCGCGATCTGCTGGGCGGCAAAGGCGCCAATCTTGCCGAGATGGCGAATCTGGGCTTGCCGGTGCCGCCGGGCTTCACGATCACATCCGAGGTCTGCACCTACTTCTACGCCCACCACAAATCCTATCCGGACGAATTGAAGGGCCAGGTCGATGCTGCGCTAGCCGCCATCGGCAAGATTGCCGGCAAAGCATTCGGCGATAAGTCCGACCCGCTGCTCGTGTCGGTGCGCTCCGGTGCGCGGGCGTCGATGCCCGGCATGATGGACACGGTGCTCAACCTCGGTCTCAACGACACGACCGTCGAGGCATTGGCTACGAAATCCGGCGATCGCCGCTTCGCGTTCGACAGCTACCGCCGTTTCATCACGATGTATTCGGATGTCGTGCTCGGCGTCGAACATCATCACTTCGAAGAGATTCTCGACGAGTACAAAGAGGACAAGGGATATGTCCTCGACACCGACCTCGCAGCCGAGGATTGGGTCACGTTGGTCGCAAAATACAAGAAGAAGGTGAAGGCCGAGATCGGCCGCGATTTTCCGCAGGATCCGCACGATCAGCTGTGGGGCGCTATCGGCGCCGTGTTCTCGTCGTGGATGAACACACGCGCCAACACTTATCGCCGCCTCCACAACATCCCGGAAAGCTGGGGCACTGCCGTCAACGTGCAGGCGATGGTGTTCGGCAATATGGGCGACTCGTCCGCGACCGGCGTTGCCTTCACGCGCAATCCGTCGACCGGCGAGAAGCAGCTTTACGGCGAGTTTCTGATCAACGCGCAGGGCGAAGACGTCGTCGCGGGCATTCGTACGCCGCAGGAAATCACGGAAGCTGCGCGCAAAGCCGCGCAGTCCGACAAGCCGTCGATGGAATCCGCGATGCCGAATGCGTTCGCGGAGCTCGTGCGCATCTATAACGCGCTCGAGAAGCACTATCGCGACATGCAGGATCTCGAATTCACCGTCGAGAAGGGCAAGCTGTGGATGCTGCAGACGCGCGGCGGCAAGCGCACCGCGAAGGCGGCGCTCCGCATCGCGGTAGAGCTCGCGAGCGAAGGCTTGATCACGCAGAACGAGGCTATTGCGCGAATCGATCCGGCATCGCTCGACCAGTTGCTGCATCCGACCATCGACCCGGACGCTCCGCGCGACATCGTCGCGAACGGCTTGCCGGCGTCGCCCGGTGCTGCCTGCGGCGAGATCGTTTTCTCGTCCGACGAAGCCGAGACGCTGAAGGCGTCGGGCAAGCGAGTCATCTTGGTGCGTGTCGAGACGTCGCCGGAAGACATTCACGGCATGCATGCGGCGGAAGGCATCCTGACGTCGCGCGGCGGCATGACCTCGCATGCGGCTGTCGTCGCGCGCGGCATGGGTAAGCCTTGCGTTTCAGGCGCCGGCAGCGTTCGCGTCGATTACGCAGCGAATACGATGCGGGTCGGCGGCAAGACGCTGAAGAAAGGCGACATCATCACGATCGATGGGTCGACGGGCCAAGTGCTCAATGGCGAAGTGCCGATGATGGAACCGAAGCTCTCGGGAGAGTTCTCGACGCTCATGGGTTGGGCCGACAAGGCGCGCAAGCTTAAGGTTCGCGCCAATGCCGACACGCCGAACGATGCGACCGTCGCGGTGAAGTTTGGCGCGGAAGGCATCGGTCTCTGCCGCACCGAGCATATGTTCTTCGAAGGCGACCGCATCGTCGCGGTGCGCGAGATGATCCTCGCGGACGACGAGAAGGGCCGCCGTGCCGCGCTCGCGAAGCTGTTGCCGATGCAGCGCGGCGACTTCCAGAAGCTGTTCGAGATCATGGGCGATCGTCCGGTGACGATCCGCTTGCTCGATCCGCCGCTGCACGAGTTTCTGCCGCACGGCGACGAAGAAATTGCCGACGTCGCGAAGAGCATGGGCGCAGACCCGCAGAAGTTGCGCGAGCGCGCGCAGGCGTTGCACGAGTTCAATCCGATGCTTGGCTTCCGGGGCTGCCGTCTCGCGATTGCCTACCCGGAAATCGCCGAGATGCAGGCACGTGCAATCTTCGAAGCCGCCATCGCGGCGGAGAAACGCACCGGCAAGCGCGTCATCCCGGAAGTCATGGTGCCGCTGATCGCAACCAAAGCCGAGCTCGACATCGTCAAGGCACGTATTGATGCGATGGCGAAGGCGGTCGAAAAGGAAACCGGCTTCAAGCTCGAATATCAGACCGGCACGATGATCGAGCTGCCGCGCGCATGTTTGCTCGCCAAAGAGATCGCCGAGTCGGCCGAGTTCTTCTCCTTCGGCACCAACGACCTGACGCAGACGACTTACGGTATCTCACGCGACGATGCGGCGAGCTTCCTCGGCACCTATACCGAAAAGGGCATCTACCCGATCGATCCGTTCGTGTCGCTTGACCCGATTGGTGTCGGCGAGTTGGTGAAGATCGGCGTCGAGCGTGGGCGTAAAACGCGGCCTGACATCAAGCTCGGCATTTGCGGTGAGCACGGCGGCGATCCGGCATCGGTCGCCTTCTGCCATGAGGTCGGGCTCGACTACGTGTCGTGTTCGCCGTTTCGCGTGCCGATTGCGCGTCTTGCCGCCGCGCAAGCCGCCATCGGCAAAGCGGTCGCGAGCCAGGCTTAACGTCAAGCAACGAGAGGCGGGTTGCGTTTCCCGGCGTCCGCTTTTTCGAGGCTGGCTTCTGCGACAATGCGCCGATGCGATTCAAGGAAGGCGCGCGGGACCGCGCGCTTTTCGTTTGTTCGCCGGATCAAAACGATGGACGTTTCCACTTCGCTATCGAGCGGTCGCACGACAACGCCTTCGTGCGGCGTCTTGCCGAGCGAGGCCGGGACAACCGCGATACCAAATCCGCACGCCACCAGCGCCGTCATTTCGGATGCTACCGCAGTCCTTCGCGAAATCTTCACGGGGATCCCCGCTTCGCCGAACATCGTGGAGAGAATCCCGGCCAACCCAATGCCATCGAGATCGAGCGTGGTTGTAATGTCCTCGTTCGCCAGCGCCTCCGGCGCAATAACGCCCATGTTGGCGAGGCGATGAGTGTGCGGCATCGCCACAACCAGTCTTTCGCTTGAGACAGCTTCAACTGTTAGCTCGGATGACATGCGCAGGAGCGGTGCGCGCACGATCGCGACGTCGATGAGATCCTGTTCGAGATCTCGGACAAGGTCATTCGGGTGAGCGGCGAAGAAAGAGACGTCCACGTCCGGATGGGTCTTTCGGAAGTCCATCAGGATGCGTCGAAACACCGGACAATAGACGACCGACGGAACATAACCGAATTTGAGTCGTCCGACTTCGCCGGCACCTGCGCGGCGGCCGCGCTCCATCGCCATATTCGCTTGCTTCAGCGCGGCCCGGGCGTGCGCGAGGAATTCCTCACCCGCCTCGGTCAGGCGGATGCCACGTTTCTCGCGATAGAACAGCGGCGTCTTGAGCTGATGCTCAAGAAGTTTAATCTGTTGGCTCAACGCTGGCTGCGCGACGCCGATCTTTTCGGCGGCGCGGCCCATGTGGAGCTCGTCGGCAACCGCAACGAAATAGCGAAATTGTTTGAAGTCCACGGGTGCTCTCTAATGCGCTGTGCCGGTGGCGAGGTCTAAGGCGTTTCGCCGCGGCGGAAATATCGCTCGTAATAGTTGCGTTAATTGGCGGGCCGCTCGATCAATTTGCGGCCAAGGCGTTAGTAAATGGACACGGTGCAACCGGTGGCTGCTCAGCAATAAGAAAACGCGATCAATTTCGATGATTCGCGTCTTGGACAAAATCGGGATTCGTCACGCATATAGGTCCTGTTTCCGGCGCGTCCGGGCTTTTGATTTCACCTGCATCTTAGCAGGCCATTCTTTTTGTTGCGTTTATTTATCTATTAATACTGAGGTCGCCGCTACCCACTGAAACGGATTTTTCTCCGTATCGGGACTTGGACCGCGGTAGCGGCGGCTCTCCGTATTCTTCGCGTTGTCTCACGAATAGACCCTGTCGGCCTTCGGCGTATGCTTAACGCATCCGGAGGCGTCGACGATGACACGCAATCCCACCCACAGCATCAACTCCAAAACTCGCAGCGCCGTCGTTCGTAAGGCCGACTTTCCGGTTGGCGATGTTCGGCGCTATCTCGAGCCAGGACCGATCGTGCTCGTCTCATCCCGCCATCGCCGCAAGACCAACATCATGACGATGGGTTGACACATGGTGATGGAGTTCACGCCATCGCTCGTCGCTTGCATGATCACGTCCGGCAATCACAGTCACGACATGATCCGGCGCAGCGGCGAATGCGTGATCAACCTGCCGACGACGAAGCTCACCGACACGGTCGTGCGCATCGGTAATTGCTCGGGCGAGAAGGTCGATAAGTTTGCCGAGTTCGAGCTGACCGCGCTCGACGCTGACGAAGTGGCAGCGCCGCTGATCGGCGAATGCCATGCGAATTTCGAGTGCCGTATTCACGACGACGCGCTGGTCGATCGCTACAACGTTTTCATCTTCGAGGTCGTGAGGGCACATGTCGCGCCGCGGCCGAAGCATCCCGAAACGCTGCACTATACGGGTGACGGGGTCTTCGTCGTCGCCGGCAAAGCGATCAGCCGCCGGTCATTGTTCCGGCCGGGGATGCCCTAAGACTGACGCTAGAAAAGGATAACCCGCCCTCCAGGCCAGAAGGGCGGGTTATCAGTGCTGCGGGCTTGCACAGGGGGGACGGGGGGCGTCAGCTCACCGCAGCACAACTACTTGGGTGCCGATCCGTACGCGTTCGTAGAGATCGACGACGTCTTCGTTCAGCATCCGGATGCAACCGGACGAAACAGCTTGGCCGATGGTCTCCGGCTCATTGGAGCCGTGGATGCGGAATAGCGATCCACCGAGATAGAGGGCACGGGCGCCGAGCGGATTATGCGGGCCGCCGGCCATATAGCGGGGGAGATCCGGGCGGCGCTTGATCATCTGAGCCGGCGGGCGCCATTCGGGCCATTCCTGCATGTTCGAGATGCGTTGCGCACCGGCCCATTGGAAACCTTCGCGGCCGACGCCGACGACGTAGCGGACAGCCTTGCCGTCGCCGAGCACGTAATAAAGGCGGCGTTCGCGGGTGTTGACGATGACCGTGCCACGGCCATGCGGGCCGAAATACGGGACAATTTCGCGGGTGCCGGCGCGGGCTTCGCGTCGCGGCTCATAGCTCGGTGCGGGAGCCGGCTCAGGCTGCTGCATTCCGGGCAGGAAGAAGAATGGGAACGGTGCTTGGCTGGTCGCGGCTTGCGCCGGGACCGCGATGACGGCGAGAGCGGCGGCTGCGGCGGCGATGCGGACGATACGGTTCATGATAACCCCCGATTTCCAAGTCTGCTTAGAGGCTGACCGACTGCGTCGTAGCGATACGGCGCTGGATCGGGATGTTACGGACCGGGCGCTTGCCCTGGCCGGCGAGGCACTCGTCCGAAACTTGCGGCCAATGCTCGCGGGCACAGCTCACCGGAGCTTGCTTCTTCGGGGCTTCGACCGTCGGAAGAGCGACGACCGTCCAGGCTTCGCCGGCGCTCGGGAAGCGAGCTTCGACGATTGCGTTTGCGTTTGTGGTGGGGCGGCTCTGCGCCATATCGGCTGCAGCGACCACGATGCCAGCGGCAGCCAGTACGGCGGCGGCGATGAGGCTTTTGTTGTTGATCTTGAACATTGTTGACGCCCTAGTTCCCAAGCATTCCGTCATTTGATGATCGCACTTTAGGGGCCGTCCGTTTCGCCGCGTTGTCGCGGGACCCGGAAAGAGGTTTCGTCCAAGACTGCTTTGTTTCGTGGGCTGGCGTTCCGAAGAAATATAAGCCGGGCCCGCCTCCTCAACGTCAC
The DNA here is from genome assembly GCF_002355335.1 of Variibacter gotjawalensis. GTDB lineage: Bacteria > Pseudomonadota > Alphaproteobacteria > Rhizobiales > Xanthobacteraceae > Variibacter > Variibacter gotjawalensis. The sequence continues at coordinate 379,606 of NZ_AP014946.1, read as the reverse complement.
ATTCGGCTTTCTGTTCCGAGACATTGTGGGCGGGCCCGAGGAGTATCGGCGTAAGCGCCGCAATCGGCGGCTAATTAGCCGCCTGCGGGGACGTCACGCGAAGCCGGAGCGGGCGAATACATGTTGCCGCTGCGGCGGTCCTGCAGGAAAAACGTCGGCGCGACGAAGCCATCGCGGGTCTGCAGTGTGCCCGAACGTGCGTTCGGCGAATAGCGCTCCATCTGCTCCTTGTTATACGTGTCATCGATCACGGCGTCGGCGGCAGCCGGGAGGATCGTGGTGGCGATAAGGGCGACGGCGAGAAGGCTCTTGTTCAAAATCGACATAAGTTTTCTCCATGAGGCGCGGATGTCCGCGCCAGTTGTTGACGTTGAGTTTTGTTCGGTTGGTCGTGACAGGAAGCGTCACATGTCAGCATTACGCCCGGCGACGACGGTTTGTTTCTCCAATCACGGATTCGTGCGGTAACGTACAAATTCGGTGGTGCGCGTAACGAATGCGCCATTTGTAGCGAAGGGATTTCTACACACGTGAAGGAGCGGGACTTGGAGTGGGCCGACTTGATGCGCGCAGCGAATGCCGGCGATGAAGCCGCGTATGCGCGTTTATTGAAAGGCCTTGCTATCGAGTTGCGCGCTTTCGTGCGCGGTGCGCTTGCACGTTCGAACTCGGCGGTCGACGTCGAGGACATCGTGCAAGAGACGCTGATTGCGATTCATCTCAAGCGGCATACGTGGATCGACACGGAGCCGTTCGGTCCTTGGATGCGCGCGATCGCGCGGCATAAGTTTATCGACGCGATGCGCCGGATCGGCCGTCGGGTGCATGTGCCGATCGAGGATTTCGAGAATTTGTTGAGCGCGGAAGAGGCCAATCCGGACACGCCGCGCAGCGATGTCGAAAAACATTTGCCGCAGTTGCCGGATCGGCAGCGCGGCGTCGTGCAATCGATCGCGCTCGACGGGCGCTCGATTTCCGAGACGGCAAAACAATTCGCGATGTCGGAGGGCGCGGTTCGCGTCGCTCTGCATCGCGGGGTCAAGACGCTGGCAGGCGTCATGCGAGGTGCAGTGTGAAGACCGATGATTTGATCCGAACGCTCGCCGCCGACGGCAAGACGCGACGTCCGGCACTCGACAAGCTGCTGATGACTGCGGCGCTGCTCGGGCTCGTCGTTGCGCTCGCGACGTTCGCGACGTTCCTGCGCATGCGGCCAAATTTCATGGCGATGATGCATGACTTCAACTTCGTGCTGAAGTTCGCCGTGACGCTGGGGCTCGCTTTGACATCTGCGGGGCTTTACTGGCGAACGCTGCGCCCTGGAGCACAATTCGGCGTCTGGGGGCCTGCCCTTGTCATCGCGCCGCTCGCGCTCGCGGTCGGCGTTGGGCATGAGCTTTTCGTGCTGCCGTCGAATGCATGGATGCCCGGCATGATGGGGCACAACAGTGCCGTATGCCTTCTGAGCATCCCGTTGCTGTCGCTGCCGATCCTCGTCGGCCTTCTTTATGTTTCGCGTGACGGAGCACCGGAGCATCCGATGCTCGCCGGCGCCATCGCGGGCCTAGTCGCCGGTGGTATCGGCGGGGCGATTTACGCGGCGCATTGCACCGACGACTCGCCGCTTTTCGTCATGGCCTGGTACACGATCGGCATCGCTGCCATGGCGGGCATCGGTGCGCTTGCGGGATCGCGCGTCCTGCGCTGGTAGCGGCCTTGTCTTTGCGTCCGAACTTTTCGAGAATATGAGGGCCTGGCGACAGGCTCTCACGTCCGGAGTGCTTCCGGGTGTTTCTCGGAGGAATCGGAATGAACGCACAAGCCGCGGTGGCTGACGTCGAACAAAGCTTGCCGGTCTTCACGCGAGCGGGCGCGATTGCGACGCTGCGCCTCAATCGGCCACGCTACCTCAACCGCATTCAGCCGGAAGACCTCGAGGAGATCGATCGCGTCGTCACCGAGGTCGAAAAGGACATGTCGATCCGGGCGCTGATCCTCACCGGCACCGGCCGCGCGTTCAGCGCCGGCTATCATCTCGGCAACATGGCGGAGCGCGAGCGGACCGAAGCCGCCATCGAAGACCCGCACGAGGAGCTGCTGTTCGAGAAGGTCATGAACCGCTTCGAGAAGCTGCGCGTGCCGACGATCTGCGCGCTCAATGGTGGCGTCTACGGCGGTGCGACCGATCTCGCGCTGTGCTGCGACTTCCGCCTCGGCGTCGACACGGTCGAGATGTTCATGCCGGCCGCGCGCATCGGCTATCATTTCTACAAGAGCGGCATCATTCGTTACACGACGCGGCTCGGCCTTAATGCGGCGAAGAAGCTTTTCCTGACCGCCGAGAAAATCGAAGCGGCCGAGATGCTGCGCATCGGCTATGTCGAACAACTTGTCCCGGCCGATCAACTGATGAAGCGCGCGAACGAGCTCGCCGAGATCATCGCCGGAATGGCGCCGACGGCGGTCGCGGGCATGAAGCTGACCATCAACGATTTCGCTCGTGGCGAACTCGACATGATCGCGGCGACCCAGCGCAACAATCGCGCGCAGCGTAGCCGCGATTTGCAGGAAGGCCTTGCGGCGTTCCGCGAGAAGCGAAAGCCGGTGTTTACGGGCGAGTAGGTCTCCGAAGCAGCGTCAGCATTCGTCATGGCCCGCATGAAGCGGGCCATGACGGCTCAGTGTCGATCAACCGCCTGAGCCATCCGGCGAAAAGACGTAGCCGGCGCCGCGCACCGTGCGGATCACACTCGGGTGGCCGGGATCCGGCTCGATCTTCTTGCGAATGCGTGTGATGCGGATGTCGATCGCGCGATCGAACGCGTCCGGATCGCGTGCGTTGGCAAGATCGAGCAGGCGCTCGCGCGTCAGCACGCGCTTCGGGTTCTCGGCGAAAGCTTTCAGCAAGCCGAATTCGGATGCGGTCAGTGGGTGTTCCAGATTCTCATCGTCACGCAACACGCGTGCATCGAGATCGAGCCACTTCGTACCGAAACGGACGACCTTGTTCTTCGGCGACGCATCGGCCGCCGCCGCTGCGGCGCCCTGCGCGCGGCGCAGGACCGAGCGGACGCGGGCGACAAGTTCGCGCAATTCGCAAGGTTTGGCGATGTAATCGTCAGCACCGAGTTCGAGGCCGACGACGCGGTCGATCGGGCTCGCGGTGCCGGTCAGCATGATCACGGGAACATTCGACTTCTGCTTGAGGTCGCGAATGATCGAAAGGCCGTCTTCCTCCGGCATGTTGAGATCGAGGACGATGAGGTCCGGCTTTTCCTTGTCGAAAGCCGCGCGCAGCGACGCGCCGCCGTCGCACAACGTGATGCGGAAGCCATGCATCTTGAGATAGTCGCCGACCATGTCGCGCGTCTGCGCTTCGTCGTCGACGACCATGATGTGCTGAACTTGATTCATGAGCGCTGTGTGCTCCGATCTAACGGGAGGACGACGAGGAACGTCGATCCTTTCTGTGGGCCCGCGCTTTCGGCCGTGACTTGGCCGCCGTGCAAATCGACGATCTTCTTGACGATCGACAGGCCGAGACCTGTCGAGCTTTCGCCGCCGGTCGGTTTGGCGGAGAGCCGTTGAAAGCGCCCGAACAGGCGGCCTGCGTCCTCGGGCGAGAGACCCAACCCGTTGTCGCGCACCGAAACATGCGCCGCCTTGTCGTGCTGCTCGACGGTAACATCGATCCGGCCGCCGGCCGGTGTGTATTTGAGCGCGTTGGAGACGAGATTGTCGATCGTCTCCCAGATGCGGTCGAAGTCGGCGTGGACGATGAGACGCTCGGGCGCGTCGATGGTCAGCGTCTGCTGCTTCTGTTTGGCGTTGTGCTGGCTCGCATCGATCACATCGCGCACCAGGGTCGCGAGGTTGAAAGGCTCGGCCTGGAGGTTGATGTCCATGGCGTCTTCCATGGCATCCGCCAGAAGGCGGTCTACCATGTTGAGCATGCGGCGGCCGGACTCCTCGATCTGCTTGACCTGTACGCCGGCAAAGTCCGGATCGAATTTCGGCATACCAATCACGTCGCGCAGCATCTCGGCGCGGCCCATCACGACGCCGATGGGATTCTTCAGGTCGTGTGCGACGGTGCCGACCATTTCGCGTTTGAAGGCGTTGGCGCGGCGAATGCGCTCCCACTGCGCAGCAAGGCGCTCGTTGGCTTGCGTCAGCTCTTCGGTTCGCGCGACGACACGCTCTTCGAGATGCGTGTTGGCGGACTGCAGTTCTTCGTAGAGGATCACGTTGTCGAAGGCGACGGAGAGCTTCGAGCAGAAGACTTCGACCAGTGAGCGGTCGGTCTCGGACAGGAAGCGCGGCGCCTCGATAAGCACGACCACCTCGCGCCCACTCGACGTGCGGATATACAGGACCGATCGCTGTTCATGGAATTCATGGCGGCGCCGCACCAGAGCATCATCGACATGCCGCGCGATATCGTCGCCGAGCGCGTCTTGTCCGGTGAAGCTCGTGTAACAGCCGGAGCCTGCAAGCACGGAGAATTTCGAGGAGCCATTTTGGCCTTCACGCAGAACCAAGATGCCTTCGCATTCGACTTTCAGCAGCGATGCGATCTGCGTCAGCACGCCTTCGGCAAGACGCTGCATCGAGCGGAAGTCGAACAGCGTCGAGGCGGCGTCGATGATGATTTCGAGGCCGCGCCGTGTTTCGTCGAGGCGCTGCAATTGTTGATGGCTGCGCAGCGAGGCTGTCAGCGTCGTGAAGAGTTTGTCGGCGGTGAGTTCGGTCTTCGCTTTATAATCGTTGATATCGTAGTCGATGATGACGCGGCGCTCGGGTGCTTGGCCGGGCTGGCCGGTGCGCAAAATGATGCGCACCGTCTCGTTCTTAAGTTCCTTGCGGATGTGGCTGACGAGATCGAGACCGGCGACGTCGGACTCCATGACGACGTCCAGCAAGACGACGGCGGCGTCCGGATGTTCGGCCAGCACCTTGCGGCCTTCCGCGGCCGAATAAGCCGAGATGATCTCAAGGCCCATGCCGTGCAGCGTATAGTCGTAGAGCGCGAAACGCGTGCCGTCATGCACGGCCGGATCGTCGTCGATGACAATGATCTTCCAGCGGCGATCGAGCGCGCTTTGCGAGGCTTCTGTGTCCTCGATGAATGTTACGAAGTCGTCAGCCATTGGTGTCCGTCAAAGTCAGGCTCGGTGCAGTCGCTTCTTCGCGCGGTGCCGACAACGGCAGAATGATGCGGAAGCGCGTCCCCGCTCCGGGCGATGATATCAGGTCGATGCTGCCGCCAAGGCGGCGGCGGATGATATTATAAACGATGTGCAGGCCGAGACCCGTGCCGCCTTCGTTCCGCCGGGTGGTAAAGAACGGGTCGAAGGCGCGGCGGCGGGTGTCGTCGCTCATGCCGGCGCCATCGTCGGCGAACAAAAGCTCGATTCGGTCACCTGCCACAGGCACCGGCCGAGCCTCGATGACGATCGTGCCGCTGCGGCCGTCCGCAAAGCCGTGTTTGGTGGCGTTGAGCATCAGGTTGGTCAGCACCTGGCCGTAAGCGCCCGGGTAGCTGTCGAACGCGATGCCCTCTGGGATGCGGATCATCAGGTCGACGTCGATGCGCTTGAGGGCCGGGCGCAGGCTGGCAACGATCTGGTCGGTCGCCTCCCGCATGTCGAATTGGCGGCGCTGTTCGTGACTGCGATCGACCGCGACTTGCTTGAAAGATTGGATCAGTTCGCCGGCGCGTTCGAGGTTGTGTACGAGTTGCTTTGCGGCTTCGCGGTTGCCGGAAATGAAATCGTCTAGGCGCGAGCGGCGGAGCTGGCCGCCGGCAAGCTCATCCGCAAAGGCATCGCAGCGACGGGCGAGGGACGACGCGACGGTGAGGCTGATGCCGACCGGATTGTTCACTTCATGCGCGACGCCGGCGACGAGGCCGCCGAGTGCTGCTAGCTTTTCCGCTTCGATGAGGCTGCGCTGCGTGTCGCGCAGATCCGCGAGCGTCGACTCGGCGCGCTCCTTCGAAGTGCGCAGATCGTCTTCGGCGCGGCGGCGCGCAACGGCGTTGCCGCGGAAGACTTCGACGGCGCGCGCCATCTCGCCGATCTCGTCCGGCGCTTTTACGCCGCGGACGCGGCGATCGTAGTCACCGGAGACGATCGCCTGCATGGCGACCTTCAGCTCGCTCAGCGGGCGGCGAATACTGCTCGCAATCGCAACGCCGATCGCGATGATCAGCCCCAGGAAAGCGAGGGCGACCAGCGCGACCTGCCAGTAAACGTCGGCGAGCGCGGTGTCGAAGCGCTCCTGCGCGCGTTCTTCGCGCGAACGGACCAGTGCGGACAGGCGATCGAGCGCATTTGTCATGCCGGTTTGGTTGCCGTCGACCGACTCGCGCAGCAGCCGTGTCTGTGTCGCAAAGCTGCCGGCGAGATTGTTGAGCCCGGTGGCCATCTCGACCGAGCGCTGGCCGAGCGCGCGAAGGGCGCCGCGCTGCAGGTCGTTGTCGGCGAGATCGAGCATCACCGGCACGGTGCGCTCGATGGTGGCGATGTGGCGATGCGCATCGTCAGACGATTGTGAGGCAAGCGAAAGGTAATAGCCGTTGGCGGCGACCAGCGCGGCAGAATAACTCTCGCGCGATTTCGACAGCGCGGGCCAGATCAACGCGTCGCGCTCTTTCGTTGCGCCTTCGATGATGGCGTAGAGGCCCGCCATGTCGCGCGCGGGGCTCAACACTTCGCGCTCGTAAGTGCGGGAGATTTCGTCGCGCACTTTGCGCAGCTCTTCGAAGCCGGCGAGGAAGCGCTCCGTGACATTCGTGAGGCCCGAAACCGAACCCGCGAAGGTCGGTTCGAGCGCCGCGCGTGTGCGCAGAAGGTCGAGGAGCTTTTGCCGGCGCGCCTCGATTTCGGTGATGAGGTGCGGTTGCGGCTGATTGAAGTAGCGGTGGATCAGGCTCTGCAGCCGGACGCTCTCAGAGTCGATCGAAACGAGGAGCCGGTCAGCCTGCCGCGCCGCGCGCAGTTCGTTCCAGGCGCCGGTGAGGACGCGCGCGCCATCCCAGATCAAGGCCCCGAGTAAAAGGACGACCGTCGTATTGAGCGCCGCGATGGCAAAGATGCGCCAGCGAATCGGGATCGCGCGGATGCGCTGTTCCAGCCGCGCAGACCATGGGTACTGCGCTTCGGTGCCCGGCGCGGGCGTTGTGGTCGCCGAATCTGTCACGGGGCTACGCAACGATTGCAAACCTACCTGTCGACCTGCCGGATGCGATCGATCAGCGCTTGTACCCCAGCATCGGCGGCGTAGCGACGATAAAGCGGCTCCATGGCCGCCTCGAAGGCGGCCTTGTCCAGCTCGCTGACCACCAAATTGCCGCCCGCGGCGGCCTTTTTGCGCGCATCATCCTCCCACGCGGCCCATTGGGTCCGCATGAATGCGCTCGACCGGCGGGCGGCGGAGCGGAAAATCGCCTGATCCTCGGGCGAGAGCTCGTTCCAGACCTTCAGCGACATCACGAGCACTTCCGGACCCATCGTGTGTTCGGTGAGGGTGTAGTGCTTGGCCATCTTAAAATGGTCGGTCGTAACGTAGGACGGCCAATTATTCTCAGCGCCGTCGATGAGGCCGGTCGTCAGCCCCGTCGCGACCTGGCCGTAGGCCATCTCGACCGGCTCGGCGCCGAGCAGCTTCATCATCTCGACCATCTGATCGGACTGCTGGACGCGCAGGCGGAGACCCCGCATGTCCGCAATCGTCCGGATCGGGCGTTTGGTGTTGTAGATCGAGCGCGCGCCCGAATCGTAGAAGGCGAGGCCGACGAGACCGAAGGGCTCGAAACTTGAGAGGATTTCGTCGCCGATCGGGCCGTCCAGCACCTTGTGCAGGTGGGCGTTGGAGCGAAAGAGAAAGGGTAGGGCCAGGACGTTGGCTGTCTTGATGAAGCTGCCGAGGGGCGCCACGTTGGTCCGGTTGAGTTCGATGGCGCCAACGCGGGTCTGTTCAAGCGTCTCTTTTTCCTCGCCGAGCTGGCGGGAGTGGAAGACGCGAATGCGGTGGCGGCCGCCGGTGTCGGCGTCGATCAGGCGGCTCATATACATGAGGGCCTGGACGGTCGGGTAATTCTCGACCTGTGTGTCGGCGGCGCGAAAGTCGCGCGCGGTCGCGCTCGCGGCCCAGCAAGCGACCGCCGCGATGGTCAAAACCCGCAAACCCGTCAGCATCCCGTCTTCTCCGGAAGGGTACGCGGCCCGGCCGCCGCAGCCTGTTAGGGTACTATAGGAGGAATAGATGCGGGCGCGAAGGGGTGCCGGCGGCTTCCACCAAACAACGTCAAATTCGCTTTACTGGTAGAGCGCAAAAACGCTCGCCATATTGTAGAAGAGGAAATCCCGTCCGAGGCTTGGCCTGCGGGGGAGTTTAAACGGGCACCTTTATGCTGGACACGATCAGGGCTTTCTTCGGCGAACTTGCCGGAGGTACCAAGGACCGCTTCGCCGACGACGACTATCGGCTGGCGGCGGCTGCCTTGCTGATCCACGTGGTCGGCGCCGACGGCGTGATGAAGCCGGAAGAGCAGGCCCGTCTGCACAAGGTCGTGCAGTATCGCTTCGAACTGGATGACGCGGCGACCGAAGAACTGATTGCCGAAGCGACCATAGTCGAAGGCGAATCCGTCGACCTCTATCATTTCACCAGCCTGCTCAATCGTTCGCTGGACGAGGAAGGCCGCCAGCGCATCATCGAGATGATGTGGGAGCTGATCTACGCCGACGGCAACGTCAACGAGTTCGAAGACAACATGGTCTGGCGCGTCGCCGATCTGATGGGCGTCTCCTCGCGTGACCGCATCCGCCTGCGCCAGCAGGTCGCGGCGGAAAGCGGCCATGCTGCGGACGGCGAGCCGAAGCCGAGCGAAGCCGAAACGGCCGATAAGTAGCGGCATCGATCCATGGCAAAACGCGCCGTTGCGGTGATCACGGGTGCCTCGTCCGGCATCGGCGTCGAACTCGCCCGCTTGTTCGCGGCGAATGGCCATGAGCTTGTTCTGGTCGCGCGCTCCGAGGCGCCGATGAATGCACTGGCGGAGTCGATCGCGGCGACCGGAAAGTCTCGCCCACACGTTCTGCCGATCGATCTTGCGCTTGCCGATGCTGGTGACAGGCTGGCGGACGGACTCGAGCGTCTCGGTGCCGAGCCGACCTTCGTGGTCAACAATGCGGGGTTTGGTTTGCTCGGCATGGCGGCGTCTCTCGATCGCGCCGAGCAACTGTCGATGATCGATCTCAACGTGCGCACGCTGACCGATTTGTCGTTGCGATTCTTGCCGAGCCTCACGGCGCATCGCGGTGGCTTACTCAACGTTGCATCCGTTGCGGGTTTTCTGCCAGGGCCTGGGCAGAACGTTTATTACGCAACCAAGGCGTATGTGCTGTCGTTTACGGAGGCGCTTGCTGAGGAGCTGGCCGGCACCGGCGTTCGCGTTTGCGCGCTGTGTCCCGGCCCTGTGCCGACCGGATTTCAGGCGCGCGCAGGCGTCAAGCGCGAGCGCAAAATCGGCATGTTGACGCTGTCGGCCGAACGCGTTGCGCGCGAGGGCTATGATGGGTTCATGGCCGGTAAGCGTCTTGTGGTGCCGGGCTTCGGCAATAAGCTCGTGACGTTGATGCCGCGGTTGCTGCCGCGATCGCTGGTGACGAAGCTGACCGACGCGCGCAAACGGCGGCTCGACGGCGAAGTCTAACGCGTCCACCTGGCAGGCTTGACCCTGCGTTGCGGCGGCGCGTACGCCTCCCCTTATGGATCTGGTCTTCGTTCTGGCGGTCGGTCTGATCGCGGGCATCATCAGCGGCATCGTCGGCACCGGTTCGTCGATCATGCTGATGCCAGTGCTCGCCTATGCGTATGGGCCTAAGGCAGCCGTCCCAATCATGGCGGTTGCGGCGTTGATGGCGAACCTCTCGCGTATCGTGGTTTGGGTGCGTGAGGTTGATTGGCGCAAAGTCGGCGCTTATGCGGCGACCGGAGCGCCGGCCGCGTTCCTCGGCGCGCGCACGATGCTGGTGCTGCCGAGCCGCTGGGTCGATATCGCGATCGGATGTTTTCTGCTCGCGATGATCCCGGCGCGGCGCATCTTCGCGGCCGCATTTGCGGGTTTCGGCCTTGTGCACCTCGCGGTGGCGGGCGCGGTCATCGGCTTCCTCACCGGTATCGTCGCGTCGACCGGCCCGATCTCTGTGCCGGTCTTCCTCGCGGCCGGGCTGACGAAAGGTGCGTTTCTCGGCACCGAAGCGGCGAGCTCTCTGATGCTTTATGTTGCGAAAACGGTCAGTTTCCGGAGTGCCGGAGCGCTCCCGACCGATGAAATCCTCAAAGGGCTGACGGTCGGGGCGTCGATCATGGCCGGATCGTTCATCTCGAAGCCCTTCGTGCTGCGGCTTTCGGCCGACCGTTTTCAGCATCTAATGGATGCGTTGCTGGGGATCGCCGGCCTTGCGATGCTCTACAACGCCGCATTCGCCCCCTGAGTGGCTGCTGGCCTGAGAATTGCTCTTCTCATTTTGGCTCGATTCCAGGTATTTTCTCCCCAAGGCGGAGAATCGGGCCGCAAAAATTGGAAGAGACGTGACGGTCCAGGCTTCAGAAACAAAAAAGCCGGTTCTGCTGATCCTGCATCAGGAGCACTCGACGCCCGGGCGCGCCGGCACGGCGCTGACGCGGCTAGGCTATCCGCTCGACATCCGGCGTCCGCGTTTCGGCGACGAACTGCCGAAGACGATGGCGGATCATTCCGGCGCGATCATCTTCGGTGGCCCGCAGAGCGCTAACGACGAAGAAGAGTTCATCAAGCAAGAGATCGACTGGATCAACGTACCGCTCGCCGAGAGCAAGCCGTATCTCGGCATTTGTCTCGGCGCGCAGATGATGGCGCGCACGCTCGGCGCGCGCGTCTTCTGTCACGTCGATCAGCGCGCAGAGGTCGGCTACTACCCGATCCGGCCGACCGCCGAAGGTCTCGCCATGAACGAGACGTGGCCGTGTCACGTCTATCAATGGCACCGCGAAGGTTTCGATCTGCCGCCCGGCGCTGTGATGCTTGCGGAAGGTGACGAGCATTTTCCCGTGCAGGCGATGCGCTACGGCCCGGCCGCTTTCGCGATCCAGTTCCACCCGGAAGTCTCGCATCTGATGATGTGCCGCTGGACCATTCGCGGCGCGGCGCGCTTCGAGCTTCCGGGCGCTAAAGGGCGCGATCAGCATTTCGCCGATCGCCCCGTCTACGACTTTGCGATCCGCCAGTGGTTCATGAGTTTCCTCGATCACTGGCTGCACAGCGGCGACAAGGTCGAGGCGCCGAGCCGTCGTGCGCAACGCGCCATCGAAGGTTTCGAAGGCGCCATGGCGGCTGCCGCGGAGTAGTCAATCCATCGCGGCGTGAGACGGCGCGCCGCCGGCCGGCTGCTTGCCGCGTATTTTTCCGATCACGAAGACGAACGGCGTTGCGGCGATCGCGAGCCACATCAGCAATTTGAAATCGTTGCCGTAAGCGATGAACATCGCCTGCTGCGTCAGTATTTGGTCGACGAGCGCTTTGCCTTGCTCCGTATTGATGTCGACGAAGCGCGCGAGGTCCGGCGCGCGCAGCGCGTCGTTGAACACCGTGATGAATTCGGCGAGCTGCGAGCGCATCACGGTGGTGCCGCTGGTGAGGTTTGCGATGACGTAGGAGATGCCGACCGAGCTGGCAACGTTGCGCACCAGCGTCAGAATCGCGGTTCCGTCCGTGCGCAAGTGCGGCGGCAGCGAAGAGAAGGCGACCGTATTCAGCGGCACAAAGATGAAGCCGAGGCCGAAGCCTTGGATGATCGCTGAAGCCACGATCGTGTGCTGCGAGGTATCGGCCGTGAAGCCGATCATCGTGTGCAAGGTGCCGGCCATCAAGATGACGCCAGTGAGCACGAGGTAGCGCGGCTCGACGTATTTCGCAAGGCGGCCGACCGCGAACATCGAGAGCAGTGTGCCGACACCGCGCGACGCCAGCAACCAACCAGCGGTGACGATCGGGTAGCCGAGCATGTTCTGCATAAACGGCGTCACCAGGGCCATGGTGGAGAACAGCATCACGCCGATCACCACCATGAAGATGCAACCTGAGATGAAGTTGCGGTCGCGGAAGATCGCAAAACGGATGAAGGGCTCGCGCGTCGTCAGTGAGTGGGCGAAGAAATAGTAGAAGCCGACTACCGAGATGATCGCCTCGGCGATGATCTCGTTGCTCTCGAACCAGCCCACCTGCTCGCCGCGATCGAGCATCAGCTGCAGCGAGCCGATGCCGACCGCGAGCGCGATGAAGCCGAACCAATCGAAGCGCAGTTCTTCGCGCGATTTCGTCTCGTCCATGAAGGCGATGAGGCCGAGCACCGTCACGATGCCGATCGGCACGTTGATGAGAAACACCCAGTGCCAGGAATATTGGTCTGTTAGCCAGCCGCCTAGGGTCGGGCCCATGATCGGGCCGAGCATCACGCCCATGCCCCAGACGGCCATCGCGCTGGCGCGCTGTTCGGGCGGATAGGAATCGAGCATCACGGACTGCGAGAGCGGCACGAGGGCGGCGCCAAACATGCCTTGCAACAGACGGAACAGGACCATCTGCTCGATATTCTGCGCGAGGGCGCATAGTAGCGAGGCGACCGTGAAGCCGGCGACGCAAAGGATAAAGAGCTTCTTGCGACCAAAGCGATCGGCGAGCCAGCCGACCGGCGCCGTCATGATCGCGGCGGCGACGATGTACGAGGTCAGGACCCAATTGATCTGATCGAGCGAGGCCGAGAGCGAGCCCTGCATATAGGGCAGGGCGACGTTGGCAATCGTCGTGTCGAGCGCCTGCATGACGGTGGCCGACATCGCGCAGACGGTCAGAAATGCCCGCCGCAGATTTCCGCCGGCAGGCGCGGCGCTCATGGCTTCTGTCCGTTTGCGTTTGCGTTGCCGCCGAACAGACCGGCAAGCGAGCGCTTGCGGCCCGTATCAATGTCGACGTTGACACTCATCCCGGCGCGGAGGCGTTGCAAGTCCTGGCCGGGCGCGAATTCGATCCGGATCGGCAGGCGCTGAACGACTTTGACCCAGTTGCCGCTCGCATTTTGCGGGGGAAGGATCGCGAACTGCGCGCCGGTGCCCGGGCTGACCGAAGCGACGGTGCCGCGCAGCGCCTGATCCGGATAGGCATCGACATACATAGAGACCGGTTGTCCGACACGCAGATGCGTGACTTCGGTTTCCTTCGGGTTGGCGTCGACCCACGGCCGATCGTCATCCATCAGCGCGAAGACTGGCGTGCCAGCGGTCACGTAGCGGCCGAGCTGGATGGACGGCACCTGTGTTGCGGTGCCGCGCATCGGCGCACGCACGGTCGCAAGGCGAAGATCGCGCTGCGCGGTGTCGAGATTCGCGACCGCTTGCATGAAGGCCGGGAATTTCTCGATCGGCAGATTCGGGTCATCGAGCAGTTGGTTCTTCAGCGCGTCGCGCTGCTGCGTCATCTGTTCGAGCGAGGTCTGTGCGGTGACAAGTTGAGCCAGCGATGCATCGACGTCGAACTGAGCTCCACTGCGGTTGGTCAGCAACGTTTTCTTGCGGTCCACGTCGGCTTGACGAAGTTTCACGGTCTCCTGCGCGAGCGTGATGAGGCGCTCGATCGACGCGAGATTCGTTTTCAGGCTAGCGAATTCGGTGCGCACCGAAGCGACGCGCGATTCCACTTGGATGACGGCGAGGCGGAACGGCTCGGGATCGATCTCGAATAGCGGCTGGCCGGGCTGAACGACTTCACCCTCGCGCACGGAGACTTTCACGATCTTGCCGGCGACGTCCGGCGTGATCAGGACTTTCTGCGCACCGACATAGGCGTTGTCGGTGGAGATATAGCGGCCACCCGCGAGATAGACGTAGAGACCGACGGCGGCTGCAATCAACGGCAGTGCGATCAGTAGAATGAAGCGCAGACGCTTCGGCGGCGACTTTGCCGCAGGCTTGGCCTGCGCTTCTTGCGGCGCTGGCGCTTCGGCTAGCTTCAATGCGGGTTCGGCCATGGCGCTTACTCGGCGGCGAGGCGGGTCTGCTGTGTGGCAGCCCGCAGATTGTCTTTTGTCGTGTTGAGGTGGCGGAGGATGGTCTCGACGGTCTCGCGGTCCACGCCTGCGAGAACTTCGTCCATCATCGCGTCCCCTAATTTCTTCAGCCGCTCGACCATCGGGCGGGCGGCGGGCAGAAGGTGGAGGCGCTTGGCGCGGCGGTCGCTCGGATCGTTGCGGCGCTCGACGAGTCCGTTGTCGCACAAGCGGTCGACGAGCCGCGTCAACGTGATCGGCGCGATGTCGAGCATTTCGGCGAGTTCGGCCTGCTTCAGGCCTTCGTAGCGCTCGAGACGCATTAGCACGGCCCACTGCGCGCGCGTCATATCGAGCGAACGGACGCGCTGATCCGCGAGTGTGCGGAGGAGGCGCGCAACGTCGTTCAGCGCGAAAGCGAATTCTCGGCCCAGGGACTTTGTCATGGGTGAAAAATAATAAGCTAGCTTATAATAAGCAAGCTTCAGGCTTGCAGACTCCGCCCAGGCAGGCATGCGGACGCCGCAATCCTTCCGGCGAGGTGGATTTCGCCTGGATGAGCAGCCAAGGTTGGCTTTCCCGCCGCTTTGGAAACGCACATGGACAAGAAGACTCACGACAAGGGCTTGGAAATTCGTCGCGCCGTGATGGGCGACACTTATGTCGATGCCGCGCTCAAAGGCGCCGACAGTTTCAATCAGCCGCTCCAGGAATTCGTCACCGAATACGGTTGGGGCGCCGTCTGGGGCCGTGATGGCCTGACGCGTCAAACCCGCAGCATGCTCAACATCGCGATGCTGAGCGTCATGAACCGCCCGCACGAACTGCGCGGCCACCTTCGCGGTGCGCTACGTAATGGTGTGACCGAAGACGAGATTCGCGAGGTGCTGCTGCAAGTCGCGGTTTACGCCGGCTTCCCGGCGGCGATTGATGGCTTCCGGGTCGCGCGCGAAGTGATCAACGAAGAAAAGAAGTCGTGAGGAAACGATGACGGACACCTACGAGGTCTATGCGATCAAATACGGCGATCACGATCGCAAAGCGTCGGAGAATTTTCTCGGCGGCGATCCGCATGATGGGCCGATGCCACTCGACTATTTCGTGTGGGCGATCGTCGGCGATAAACGCACGTTCGTGTTGGACACTGGCTTCGAGCCGGCAATCGGCGATAAGCGGCAGCGCCGCATTTCCAAACCGATCAACGAAGGGCTCGCAACGATCGGGATCAAAGTGGACGAAGTGCGCGACATCATCGTCTCGCATCTTCACTACGATCACACGGGGAACTACGAGATGTTCCCCAACGCGCGCTATCACCTGCAGGACTGCGAGATGGCGTATGCGACAGGCCGCTGCATGTGCCACGCGGAGTTACGCAAGCCTTTCGAGGCTGAGGATGTCACCGCGATGGTGCGCAAGGTTTTCGAGAATCGCGTTACGTTTCACGATGGCGATGCGGAACTCGCGCCGGGCGTGACCGTTCACCACATCGGTGGGCATTCGCGCGGTCTGCAGAGCGTGCGCGTGAACACGAAACGCGGGCCCGTCGTGCTGGCGTCGGACGCAAGCCACTACTACGCGCATATCGAACAAGGACGCGTATTTCCGCTCGTCTATAATGTCGGCGATGTCGTGGAAGGTTACGAGAAACTCAAATCGCTCGGCGGCGGTTTGAAGAATGTCGTGCCGGGCCACGATCCGCTGGTGCTAAAGCGATATCCGGCCGCGAAGCCTGAGCTCGAAGGCTGGATCGCGCGGCTCGACGCCGAACCGAAGAGCTAACGAAAGAGCGAATGAGCGATATTCTTCTCGCCGATATCGGCGGCACCAACAGCCGCTTCGCTGTGGTCGGGCCGGATGGACGGCCCGACCGTTTCGAGGAGCTGCGCAACGATAATTTCGGCTCGATGGCCGAAGTGCTCGCGCACTATCTCGACACGACCGGGATCAAACCGCAGGCGATGGTCGGTGGGTTTGCGGGGCCGATCCTCAACGACAGCGTGAAGCTTACCAATCGCGGGTGGGACTTTCGGATGTCGGAGCTCAAGCAGCGTTTCGGATTCCAAGCCGTCAAAGCGATGAACGACTTCGAGGCGGCGGCGTGGTCGTTGCTACGCCTCGCGCCGGACGACATCCAGCCGATCGGCTCGGTATCACCGAAAGCCGAAGGCGCGCGAGTCATTCTCGGCCCGGGGACGGGGCTCGGGGCTGCGGCTTTGATCGATGCCGGCGGTGGTCCCGTCGTCGTCACGGGCGAGGGCGGGAATATCTCGTTCGGTCCGGCGCATGACGACGAGGAGGCGATCTTCGCACGCATTCGGCAGAAGCTCGGCTTCGTGTCTGCCGAGTGGATGCTGTCCGGCCGCGGCCTCGAGCGGCTCTACGTCGCGATCAATGTCGGCATCGAGCCGAAGCCGGCGCGCGAAATTACGCCGCTGGCGAAGCGCGGCGACGAGCCCGCGAGGAAGGCAGTCGCGATGTTTGTCCGTCTGCTCGGACGCTACGCGGGCGATCTCGCGCTGCTGTTCAAGGCGACCGGCGGCGTCTACATCACGGGCGGCGTTGCGCGCCGCATTGCGCCGCTGCTCGATGCGGCGACTTTCCGCTCAGGCTTCGAGACGCATCCGCCCTACGAGAAATTCCTCGCCGGCGTGCCGACGACGCTCATCACCTACGATCAACCGGGATTGCTCGGCTGTGCTGTCGTCGCCGGGACGCTGGCGCTGAAGAACTAAGCCTGGCCGCGCTGTGCGTCGACGCTCCACGGACCCGGGCCGGCGGCCGACAGATACAGGAAGATGAAGCAGAACAGCATCGCGGCTTCACCCCGGTTGAGCAGCGGGAAGAAGACGAAGCCGTTGGCGCCGAAGGCGTGACCCATGAAGTAGGCGCAAGCCATCAGGCCCGACAGGATAAACGCGACCGGCCGCGAGAAGAGACCGATGATTAGCAGGAAGCCGCCGATCACTTCGAGCGTCGCCGCCGTGTAGGTGAGGGTCGAAAGCGGGAAGCCGGCCTTGGCGGGCCACTCGAAGAGCTTCTGCGTGCCGTGCGTGAAGAACGTCGCCGCCGTCATGATGCGCAGGATGCTGCGCAGCTGCGGTTCGTACGGTGCGAGGAATGTGAAGTTCATGGATGCCCCTGCCTAAAGAAGGGCATTTCACTACCATGCGTTGTGATTCGCGGCCAGCCGGCTGGCACTGATAGCGAGCGAAGCGCGAATCAGGTGCAGCCGAGGGTTTGAAAGGTGAGGCAATCAGCCAATCGCGGCCGCATGAAAAGGCTTTCTTTCAAAAGGATTGAGCCAGTCGCGATCGCACCGAACATTGGCGTGTAGGGATAATACACCTCGGCCCAAATGAGATTTGTGTTCGGAATGGCGAGGCTCGGATCGATTGCGACGACAGCGTTCCTGGCCCTGCGCCTCGGCACGTCGGTATTATCACTCTGGGTGGTCCAGCCGATCCTTGCTTCACCGTTCGCAGCCACGCGCACACCCGAGACGACGATTTGCAGATTGGCTTTGTCGTACGGAGTGAAGACGATTTGTCCTGCCTCGATGATCTCCTTCATCCCCAAGATATCGTTGATCTTTGTCGCTGGAATGTCGTCACGTGTGGGAGATTTGTTGGGGTCATGCTGAGCGGTCAAATCTGCAACAGTTCGCGCGACCGCTGTTACGCGGCGGTCCGTGTTAATGCCCGTCGTGAGTTCGTAGCCTCCAAAAATCAAGAGTATGATAAACGGCAAAGTTAATGCGAACTCGACTGCGGTCATGCCGCTGACGTCGTGTCTCAGTGTTCGCCCGTGTCGCTTCATCGGCTTTCTCATCATGATGTTGGGCAGCCCGGCGGCGCATTTCTGGCATCGTAAGGTTCGTTGCGGAAAGCTGTGACCGCCATCAGCAGTCGAGTTCCGTCGCCCATGTTTGAGAAGTTCATGGTTAGAGTTTTTAGCGCGGAGATCGGCCAATTAATCACGCTTGTATTCCAAGGATACATCACGCGGACCACGACCGTGTCGCCTGGGCACCCTGGGTTATACGTTCCGGAGAATGTCGCGAAGTTGGTCGGCGCCGTCATCGCGTCATCGCCGACGTTGAAGCCAGTGAAGACAGAGATGTCGTACTTGATCTTGTTGCAATCAAAAAGATACGACAGCATAGAGCTGTCGCCGGCAGGTGCGGGGTCGCAGACACTTTTCTTGAACGCTGCGAATTTCTCGGCCGGCGTTTTGTCGGTGCCGTCAGGCTTTTTTTCTTTATCTTTCTTCTGCTGATTTCCAGTCAGTATTTCCCGCGCTGCGTCAGCTGTCGCAGTTTCCAACATCTGAGTGCCAAAGAAGATGAACGCCAATTCGAATATGGCGAAAATCAGTGCGAAGAATGGGACGGCGATGAACGAAAATTCCACGGCGGTGGCGCCGTCTTCGCAACGCGCGAAAAATTTTAGCATGCGACGGTGAGGCCGCTTTGTTCTGATCGAGACTTGATTGATTGTCGTCATCAGGAGACCCGCGCACCGATATCTGAAGTGTCTCCTTTATAACCGCGCAACCCTTTGTGAAGCGTTGCGCCCAATAAGAAAAAAACGAACCGATCACTTAAGGATCGATTAACCAGAGGCTGTGGCGATCAGGGAACGCCGCCGCCCATCTGAATGTTGATGTTCATCCCGCCGCTGCCGACGCTTTCGTTTGTTCGGCCGGTGGTCATCGAGCCCGAGATGGCGGTTGCGCTCTCGGCACGACTGGCGCGCGCGCCAGATTGGCCCGACGTTCGGCCAAAGAAACCACCGTCGTCGCCCATAGTGAGGCGCGGTTCGCAAGTCGGGCTGCAAGAGTAGCTTTCTTTATTCACGCCCTTGAATACTGTAACGGCGCCTGGCTGAGTAATGACGTTGATCGTCCGCTCTAGAAGGATCTGGCCCTTGCGATCGAGAGCAACAAGATTCGTCTCACCGTAAGATTTTCCCGTCATTACGAGAAAGCCGCCAGGCTGCATCGTTGCATCCGCGACGATCGGGTTGCCGACAATGATCGTAGCAACCCGGTCCGGCAAACGTACTAATGTTGCTTCATCGACCTTTATCGGGATCACTTCGCGTACTTCAGCAGCAGCAATGCCGGATGCGCCGACCGCAATTGTCAGGACGAGAAGCGTTTTGGCGAGGAGCCGAGTCATCGAAGTTGCGTCCTTGAGGAAAGCGTAAGCACCAAACTGAGGCGTCTGCGCTATTTGAGCCAACAATGGTGAATGAACTGCAAACGTCGTTCGATTTGACTAGCCGGTGCCGGCTATGAAGTCTCAGGAAGGGAGCTTGTAATCGTTGTTTTGAGGGGCTTTTTGCTTGGCCCCGGTTTTTGGTGATTGATTGTCCGTGCTACTTCTACGTCAGCAAATTACATCAAAGTTAACCTAAAAACTGCCCCGAATCGCGCAATTTGTGACTGATTCTCTTATCGGATTAACTCGCTTGCAACCGGTGGTGGCTATGTTCGCCTCACGATCCGGACTGCACGACATGTCACTCCGGATCCGCTCAAACAGTGTGGATCAAGGAGAATACAATGAAGAATCTTATCGCACGTTTTGCTAAGGACGAGTCGGGCGCAACGGCTATCGAATACGGCCTCATCGCTGCCCTCATCTCGGTCGTGATTATCGGCGTTCTTGGCATTATCGGCACCAGCCTGAACGTCAAGTTCGGTTCGGTTGCTGCTTCGCTGCAGTAAGCAAACGAGATCAAGCGAAAAAAGGGCCGCAGAAGTCGCGGCCCTTTTTTTGTTCTCGGCAACGGTCTCTTGCCTTTGCAACGAAAGATTCAGGAAAAATTCAGTTGGTTTGCCTATACCGATAGAGCTGGGAAGCGGAGCAGCCATGTATCTCCTTTCGCGTTTCGTTAGAGATCGATCAGGCGCGACGGCGATAGAGTATGCGTTGATTGCATCAATCGTCTCCATCGTCATCTTCGGCTCCCTTGTTTTTGTCGGCACTTCGCTGAACGTGAAATTTGGTTCGGTCGCAAGCGGCGTCAGATAACGGCAAACTGGACTCTCATATGTCGATGCTAACGGTCGCAATCGGACTTGTTCTCTTCCCTGCACTCATGGCTTACGCTGCCGCGAGCGACCTCATCACTATGACGATCTCGAATCGCGTTTCACTCGCTTTGGTCGTCGGATTCTTCGTCATTGCGTTGGTTATTGGAATGGCGCCGAGGCAAATCGGTATGCACGTTCTGGCTGGGCTTCTAGTGCTCTGCATCACCTTCGCATGCTTTGCCTTAGGGTGGATCGGTGGCGGAGATGCGAAGCTAGCAGCCGCTACCGCTCTCTGGTTCGGCTTCGATCAGATGCTCGACTACCTTCTGCTGGCATCGATTTTTGGCGGCGCGCTGACTCTGGGTCTGCTTCAGTTTCGCAAATACCCCCTGCCAGGGTCTTGGCAGTATCCGGAATGGGTCACCCGCCTACATCACCATAAGACGGGCGTACCCTACGGGATTGCCTTGGCTGCGGCCGCTCTGCTTATCTATCCGTATACGGATATTATGCGCGCCCAATGGCAGTAATGCGCGGCTGACCCGCCGAGTTACATCTCATTAACTTGCTTTAGATACGTCCCATTAACCATGGATTGACGTTTGCCTGCTCAAATCAGGCCAACGTCCGATGCCGAATCTCGGCACTATCCGTGGAAAGTGAAGCGTATGAATCTCGCGCGCGTCATAGTGCTGCTGGTCGCCGTCCTGGCGGGGGGCGCAGCTGCCTACATGTTCTACCAACCATCAGAACCAGCTGCGGTCGTTGAGGCACCGAAGGTCGAGGGACCTAAGGTACTGATTGCCAAGAACGACATTCCGATCGGCGCGTTGGTGACCGCAAAGGAACTTGAATGGATGCCGTGGGCGCCAAACGCGCCGACTGGCGGTTTCATAACTTTGCAGAATCGCCCTGGCGCAATGGAAGAACTCCGAGGGTCAATCGCGCGTATGGCCTTCGTTGCCGGCGAGCCTATCCGCGAAGCAAAGCTGATCAAGGGAACGGGCTCGGGCTTCATGGCGGCGATCTTGCCTTCCGGCAAGCGCGCAATGTCGTTCGAAATTTCCGCCGATACAGCGGCTGCCGGCTTCATCCTACCAAATGACTACGTTGACGTTCTCCTGACTCACCAGGAAGAACGGACCGAGGGAAAGAAGCGCGAATCAACCGTTCGCACCGCCGTGATTCTGTCCGACGTGAAG
Organism: Variibacter gotjawalensis; assembly: GCF_002355335.1. Lineage (GTDB taxonomy): Bacteria > Pseudomonadota > Alphaproteobacteria > Rhizobiales > Xanthobacteraceae > Variibacter > Variibacter gotjawalensis. The sequence goes on along the minus strand of NZ_AP014946.1, from coordinate 358,272 downwards.
ATCTTGGCCATCGATCAAACAATCGAAGAAAAAGGCGACTCGCGCGTGATCGTCGGCAAAACCGCCACTCTCGAACTTACGCCTGACGAGGTGAATCGCCTCTCGGCAGCGCGCCGCACTGGCACCCTCTCGCTGGCGCTACGTAGCCTTGCCGATGCGAACAAACCGCGCACCGAAGGCGAGGCGAAGGGAAACCGGACTGAAGTCAACATCATTCGCTTCGGTGTCAGCTCCAGCAATGTCGTCGAATAATCCAGCGATCCATCAGTAGAGAAAACACAATGAGAAAACTCATCACGCTGGCAATGGTCGCGGCAACCGCGGCGCTGGCCGTGCCACAGATCGCGGGCGCAAGTGATCCCGCTGCAGAGTTCGGAGCTGACACGCGTTACAACGCCGACACGCGCTCCATTCCGTTGGGTATCGGCAAATCGGTCGTGATCGACTTGCCGCGCGATGCGAAGGATGTGCTGGTCGGTGATCCGCAAGTTGCAAATGCAGTCGTTCGCACAGCACGTCGCGCCTATCTCATCGGCGTCAAGGTTGGCCAGACCAATGTCTTTTTCTTCGATGCCGACGGCAAGCAAATCGCTGGATTTGATGTCGCAGTCACGCGGGACATTGGCACGCTGCGCCAAACGCTTCGCGCCGCGCTTCCTCAAGCTAACGTCCGTGTTCAGGTGGTCGGCGATGGCGTTGTGCTCACCGGGGTGGTGACGAATGCTATCGAATCACAGCAGGCCGTCGATATCGCGGCGCGCGCAGTGGGTAACGTTACGGGTGTGGTGAACAACCTCACGATCAAAGCACCTGATCAGGTCATGTTGAAGGTTGCGGTTGTCGAAATGCAGCGCGATATCGCCAAGCAGCTTGGCGTGAACATCTCTGGTCAATTTGCATACGGCAAAACAAATCTCAGCTTCAACAGTTCGCCGGGCGGCGCGGGCGACGGGACTAATCAAATCGGTGGCGGTTGGACCAGCGGCGGCAACAGTGTTTCGGCACGCCTTCGTGCTCTTGAGAGCGCCGGTGTTATCCGCACTCTCGCTGAGCCGAATCTCACGGCAATCTCAGGTGAAGCTGCGACGTTCTTGGCCGGCGGCGAGATTCCTTACCTGACCACGTCTTGCGCCGCCTCAACCGGTGGCACGTCGCAAATTTGTACCCCCGTCACAAGCTTCAAGCCGTTCGGTGTGCAACTGGCCTTTGTCCCTGTCGTTTTGTCGGATGGTCGCATCAGTCTGAAAGTCGGCACGTCGGTTTCAGAGCTCTCCACGGAAGGCGCAGTCTCCATCAATGGCACCTCGGTTCCCTCGCTGAAGACGCGGCGTGTTGAAACTGTCGTCGAGCTGCCGTCGGGTGGTTCGATGACGCTTGCTGGTCTTCTTCAGGAGCAGACGCGCAACGTCATCACGGGCATTCCGGCAGCTGGCCAAATACCCATCTTGGGCGCGTTGTTTCGCAGCCGCGAATACAACAATCGTCAAACTGAGCTCGTGATCATCGTGACGCCTTTTATCGTTCGGCCGACGGCAGAGAAGAACCTCTCGCGTCCTGACGATGGTTTCGCGGACGCTTCTGATCCGCAGGCAGTATTTCTCGGCAAGGTCAACCGTGTGTACGGCCCGCCAGGCAAAAAAGATCCACGACGCCAGTACCATGGCTCCTACGGCTTCATTATGGACTGAGGATAGAACCGATGACACAGACATTTGAAAAAGCATCGGCTCTCCGCCCTATGCTCACACCAAGCAAAACAGCACTCCTGGTTGCCGTCGCGATTTCCGTCAGCGGGTGTGGGTTGACAGCGCGCAAGCCTGTCGAAATGCAACAGAGCATTCCAACGGACTACCGGCAGCGTCATCCGATCACGATCCAAGAACGCGAAGCCAAGCTCGAAATCTTTGTCGGTCCGCGACGCGGTGGCCTAACTCCAATCCAACGCGCTGATGTCCAACGGTTCGCGGGCGTTTGGCGGGGCGAAGGGACGGGTGGTCTCGTCATCGATGTGCCGCGAGGCACGGCAAACGCTCGCGCGGCAGCCGAATCCGCTAACGAGATTCGTTCGGCGCTCGCAGCAGCTGGCGTCCCTGGCAGGGCTATTGCGATCAAGCGCTACCAGCCGGAAGACGAGGCACAACTTGCGACTGTTCGTGTGCGATACCCGCGAATGGCCGCGCAAGCGGGTCCGTGCGGATTGTGGCCGGAGGATCTCGGTCTGCCACATGATGCCCAGCCGACAATGAACCGGCCGTACTGGAATCTTGGGTGCTCGACTCAGCGGAATCTTGCCAGTCTTGTTGCGAATCCAACAGACCTCGTGCAGCCCCGTGGTGAAACTCCGGCTGACGCACGTCGTCGTCAGTGGGTGGGCGAGCAGTATCGGGTCAATGCCGGCAACACCATCGTGCTCCGACAAGGAAGCGGCCAATGATCAAGTTCTCGGCACAAACCCAAGCGGAAGCGCCGACGGCCGATGCTCCGGCGGAGCATATCGCACCGCTGCCGCGCGTTTCGATCCAGGCCTTCTGTGAAAGCGCCGACACGGCGGCCGCAATGGAGGCTACCGTCGCGGATCGGCGGATGTCTAAGGCGCACGTCAAAGTCCAAATGGGCGGCGTGGTTGCTGCCGGAGATGCGTACCGCAACTCTCCAACTCCGAACGTGATCGTCATTGAATCCGAAGGAAACGGGGATCAGCTGCTTGCCGGCCTGGATTCGTTATCCAGCGTTTGCGATCCCGGCACACGCGTTATCGTGCTCGGAAAGATCAACGACATCTTGTTCTACCGTGAACTGGTCCGTCGTCAGATCAGCGATTATCTGCTCACGCCGATCGAGCCGATTGATTTTATTCGATCGCTGTCGAACCTGTTCGGCTCGCCCGATGCAAAGCCGGTTGGTCGCATGATTGCGGTAGCGGGCGCCAAAGGCGGCGTCGGAGCATCCACCGTCGCTCACAACATCAGTTGGGCGCTGGCCCGCAGTCTTTCGATCGACACGGTGGTTGCCGATCTCGATCTGCCATTCGGCACGGCCGGCTTGGACTACAATCAAGACCCGCCGCAGGGTGTGGCAGACGCGGTATTTGCTCCCGAGCGCGTCGACACCGCGTTCATCGATCGCCTGTTATCAAAATGCACGGATCATCTCAGCCTGCTGGCTGCGCCGGCGACACTCGAGCGCGTCTACGACTTCGATCCCGAAGCGTTCGACGCCATCATGGATGTGCTGCGCTCGACGATCCCTTGCACCGTGTTGGATGTCCCGCATGTGTGGAGCGGTTGGACACGGCGTATGCTCGTCGGCGCCGACGACATTCTGCTGGTGGCGGCGCCAGATCTCGCCAATCTGCGTAACGTCAAAAATATGATCGATCTGCTGCGCGCGCAGCGGCCCAACGACAACCGTCCGCATTATTGCTTGAACCAGGTCGGCGTCCCAAAACGTCCAGAGATCAAAGCCGCGGACTTTGCGAAAGCGCTGGAGTTCGAGCCGGCTTGCATCATCCCGTTCGACCCGCAGCTTTTTGGCACTGCGGCGAACAACGGCCAAATGGTCGCCGAAGTTTCGGCGGGTCACAAGATCAACGGAATGTTCAATCAACTGGCACAAGCTCTCAGCGGCCGCGGCGAAGTCAAGCGCCAACGTCAAAGTGGGCTTGCTCCGATTCTGAACAAACTGATGCGGCGTTCGGCCTAACGAAAAGTTCTGTGAGGTAAGTACAGTGTTCGGAAAACGCGGCCAACCTGGTAGCGAAGCGCCTCCGACGGTCACAGCGCCGCCGATTCAGCCGCAAGCCCAACCTCGCACTCTCCCCCCGGCCGGAAGCGAGCTTCCCGATCCGGGACGCTCGCCGTTGCCTTCGGCAGGTCTCGCTGCGCCGGTGGTCACGGCGCCGCAGCACAAACCGCAACGCGTTTCGGTTGAAAAGCCGGAAGCGAAGCGCTCTAATCAATACTACGAAGTCAAAGCGACGATCTTCAACGCGTTGATCGAAGCGATCGATCTTGCGCAACTTGCGCGCCTCGATTCCGACTCGGCGCGCGAAGAAATTCGCGACATCGTCAACGAGATCATCGGCATCAAGAATCTCGTGATGTCGATTTCCGAGCAGGAAGAGCTGCTCGACGACATCTGTAACGACGTTCTCGGCTACGGCCCGCTGGAGCCGCTTCTGGCACGCGACGACATCGCCGACATCATGGTCAATGGTGCGAACGACGTCTTTATCGAAGTCAATGGCAAGATTCAAAAGACCGGCATTCGCTTCCGGGACAATCAGCAGCTGCTCAACGTTTGCCAGCGCATCGTCAGTCAAGTCGGCCGCCGCGTCGACGAATCTTCACCGATCTGCGACGCGCGTTTGCCGGACGGCTCACGCGTTAACGTCATTGCGCCTCCGCTTGCGATCGATGGTGCGAGCCTCACGATTCGTAAGTTCAAAAAGGACAAGTTGACGCTCGATCAGCTCGTTCGCTTCGGCTCGATCTCCGAGCCGGGCGCTGAAATTTTGCGTATCCTCGGGCGTTCGCGCGTGAACACGATCATCTCGGGCGGCACGGGTTCCGGTAAGACGACTTTGCTAAACTGCCTGACGCGCTTCATCGACGATGACGAGCGTGTCATTACCTGCGAAGACGCCGCCGAGCTTCAGCTACAGCAAGCACATGTCGTTCGCCTTGAAACGCGGCCGCCGAACCTCGAAGGCGAGGGCCAGGTAACGATGCGCGATCTCGTTCGCAACTGCCTGCGTATGCGTCCCGAGCGGATCATCGTCGGCGAGGTGCGCGGACCTGAAGCTTTCGATTTGCTGCAAGCGATGAACACGGGCCATGACGGTTCGATGGGAACGTTGCACGCGAACAACCCGCGCGAGGCGCTTTCGCGTATGGAATCCATGATTACTATGGGTGGCTTCTCGCTGCCGTCGAAGACCATCCGCGAAATGATCTGCGCGTCGGTCGACGTTATTGTGCAGGCCGCGCGTCTGCGCGATGGCTCGCGCCGCATCACGCACATCACTGAAGTCATCGGTATGGAAGGCGACGTCATCGTTACGCAGGATATCTTGCTCTATGACATCACGGGTGAGGACGCGAACGGCAAGTTGATCGGGCGGCACCGCTCGACGGGTATCGGCCGTCCTCGGTTCTGGGAACGCGCTCGCTATTACGGTGAAGACCAACGTCTCGCCGCCGCGCTCGACGCAGCCGAAGTGCCTGAACTCAGCACGACGGGAGTTTAGTTATGCCGATGCAATCACTGGCGCTGGCATTGTTGGTGGCGCTTGCTGTCGGCGGCGTCGCTTGGGCGCTGTTTTTCCCAGCGCTCGTCGGCAGCGGACAAAGCGACAAACGCCGTCAGAATTTGATGACGTCCGGCAAGACCGGCGAGACAAGCAGCGCGGAAGAGCGCTCGAAAAATCGCCGCGGCCAAGTCGAAGAGTCGTTGAAGGAAATGGAGCTCAAACAAAGGAGCGCCGATAAACCTTCTCTCGCAGTTCGGATTCAGCAGGCCGGTCTCGATTGGTCGAAGAACAAGTACTATGTGGTCAGCGCCGTGATTGGAGTGGTGCTCGCGCTAGTGCTCTTCGCCGTCGCAAAAACACCTATCGCGGCTTTGCTAGGCTTGTTCGTCGGAGGTTTCGGTATTCCGCCGTGGATGCTGAGCTTCCTGAAGAAGCGCCGGCAGAAGCAGTTTCTGAATTCGTTTCCTGAGGCCGTCGACGTGATCGTGCGCGGCATCAAGACCGGTCTTCCGTTGCTCGACTGTATCAAAATGATTGCACGCGAGGCACAAGAACCTGTCGCTGGAGAATTCCGCGCCATCGTTGAACGACAAGCGATCGGCATTCCCTTAGGCGACGCATGCACTCAGCTGTTCGAGCGCACAGGGCTTACCGAAGCAAACTTCTTCGGCATCGTGATTGCTATTCAACAGAAGGCCGGCGGCAATTTGTCGGAAGCGCTCGGAAACTTGTCGCGCGTGCTCCGTGACCGCAAAAAAATGCGCGCGAAGATTCAAGCGATGTCGATGGAAGCAAAAGCGTCCGCCGGCATCATCGGCGCACTGCCGATCGTCGTCATGGTCCTGGTCTACATAACGTCGCCAGGCTACATAACGCTGCTTTTCACGGAGAAAACCGGCAACTTCCTTCTGCTCATTTCGGCATTTTGGATGTCGTGCGGTGTGTTCGTAATGCGGAAGATGATCAACTTCGACTTTTAAGGACCGAAGCCTATGGACATGCTTATCGATCGGCTATCGGATCCGCGCTTCCTCGCAATGATGTTCGCCGCAATTGCAGCGATGGCAACAGTGCTGACAATCGCGTTGCCGCTCGTTTCCAGCGATCCGATGGAAAAGCGCATGAAGCTTCTAGCCGTCGAACGTTCGGCTATGCGGGAGCGAGAGCGCGCTCGGCTCGGTCGTGGTGGCGACAAAGTCGCGCTGCGTCAGTCTCCACGCCAAGCCATTCTTGACGTCGTCAATCGCTTCAACTTGGGAAAATGGGTGGGTGAGGAAGCGGCGCGAGACCTGCTCGTGCAAGCTGGATATCGCGGGCCTTCGCCCTACATGACATTCCTCGTCGCACGTATGCTGACGCCAATCGTGATGGTGTTCTTTGGCATCTTCTATCTGTTTGTCCTTAATGCCATTAATCAGCCGCCGCTCGTGAAGGTCGGTATTGTCATCGGTTTGGCATATCTCGGCATGCATACACCGAAGCTCTACCTGAAGAACAAGATCTCGAAGCGCCAGCTGTCCATCAAGCGTGCATTTCCGGACGCGCTTGATCTGCTGCTGATATGTGTCGAGTCCGGCATGTCGATTGAAGCTGCATTCCGCCGCGTCAGCGATGAAATTGGCCGTGCCTCGCTGCCACTTGCCGAAGAACTGATGCTGACCACTGCCGAACTGTCGTACCTGCAGGATCGGCGGATGGCGTATGAAAATCTACAAAAGCGTGTGCAGCTCGACGGCGTGAAAGCCGTCTGTGTCGCGCTTCAGCAGGCAGAGCGCTACGGCACGCCTCTCGGCACGTCACTGCGTGTCATGGCGCAGGAAAACCGCGACATGCGCATGATGGAAGCCGAGAAGAAGGCTGCCGGATTGCCGCCGAAGCTGACTGTGCCGATGATTATCTTCTTTCTGCCGGTGCTCTTCGTCGTGATCATGGGGCCGGCCGTGATGAAGGTCAGCAAAATCATGTAGTGATGCCGACTGAAGCATCGCAAAACTAAAAAAGCCGATCCGGTGACACGGATCGGCTTTTTGGCTTTTGAAGTTGGGAGTAGCGGTCGGGTTTAGTCGATCGCTGCTGTCTGCGCAGCGCGGCGGCGGTTCGGTGCAGCGTTGGCGCGATGTTCTTCCAGCATTTGGCGCAGGTAGGCGCTGTTCTCTGCCGCTTCTTCGGGCGGCAGATCGGCGCGAGCGATGCGCTCGGCTTCTTCGTAGCGGCCCTGCAGCCCGACGACGAGGGCAAGATTCTGCTTCACGCGCCGCTCGCTATTACCGCGAGCGTTGGCCTGACGAAGAATTTCTTCGGCCTTTTTGAGGTCCCGCGAGAGCAGATGAGACAAGCCGAGGTTTGAAAGGATCGAAGATTCGTCCGGTGCGGCTTTGAGGGCCGTGTTGTAGTAACGGCGCGCGTCATCGTGGCGACCCATCTGATCGAGCACTGCCCCTTGCGCGTTGAGGATACGCCAGTCCGGCTGATCGGGCGTATGCGCCTTGCTCAGCATCGCAAAGGCCTCTTCGAAATTTCCGTTGTCGGCGAGCGCACGGCCATAGGCTCCGAGCAGGCGCTTATGGTTTGGATTGTGAATTGCGCCCTGTTGCAGGACGGCCGCGGCTTGCGCGTTTTGGCCCGTCCGACGGAGGGCTTCAGCGAAGCGGATGGCTGCGTCTGCGTCCTTGGGCTTCGCCTTGTAACCAGCCTCAGCGGCGGTAACTTCCCGGCGCCAGTCGGTTTCCGACATGCTCTGCGGCTTCAGCTCGCCGCGTTCTTTCATGTACGTCGATTTGCAGCCCGCGAGGGAGAGGCCGAGAAGCGCTGCGATCGCGACCGAACCAAGAAGGCGCGACGTTGGGCGGTTCGAAATTTTCATGGCAATGCACTCCGCCATTGAAGCGCGAGAACACCGCGCGGGCCGCTTATTAATAATTCGGTAAGGCTAACAGATCGTAAACGCCTTCCATGAGGCCGCCTGGGGCCATATGTTTGGGGCTCTTTACAACGACGAGGAACGGCATGAATCAGGTCATCGCGGCGTCCAGTGAATCAGCCGACGCTATTCCGATCTGGTTCGTGACGAAGGCGAGCTACGCCAAGGTCGCCGAGGGGCTCGATCCGGCCGAGCGGCGTTTTGCGGAAACCTCGGGTTTTCGTCCGATGCCTGGGCAGTTTTTGGTGCTGCCGGATCGCCGCGGCAACGTCTCGGGCGTTCTGTTCGGCGACAGTGCGGAAGCTACCAGCCGTTTCCTTGCCGGAAAATTGCCGACGGTTTTGCCTGCCGGAGTCTATCGCTTCGCCAATCGCGCTCAGGATACGCGCCTCGCGGCACTTGCGTTCGTGTTGGGGTCGTATCGGTTCGGCCGCTATCGGAAGAATATCAAAGACTCGGGTGTCAAACTCGTGCCGCCGCGCGGTGTCGATCGCCGCGAGATCAGCCGCATCGCCGAAGGCGTGTTCCTGGCGCGTGATCTCGTCAACACGCCGGCCAACGACATGGGGCCGGCAGAGTTGGCCGAAGTCGCGCTGAAGCTTGCTGAGCAGCATGGCGCCAAAGCGCGTGTGATCGAAGGCGATGACTTGCTGGCGCAGAATTTTCCGCTCGTACATGCAGTGGGACGCGCATCGACGCGCGCGCCGCGATTGATCGACATCACGTGGGGAAATCCGAAAGCCCCGAAGGTAACCCTGGTCGGCAAGGGCGTTTGCTTCGACACGGGCGGGCTCGATCTCAAACCGTCGTCCGCGATGTTGATTATGAAGAAAGATATGGGCGGTGCCGCGAGCGTGCTGGCAGCCGCGCATATGATCATGGATCGCGGCCTCGATGTGCGGCTGCGTGTCCTCATTCCGGCGGTCGAGAATGCTGTCGGCGGCGATGCGTTCCGGCCGCTCGATATCGTGCCATCGCGCAAGGGTCTCAACGTCGAGATCGGCAACACGGACGCGGAAGGCCGGCTCGTCCTCGCCGATGCTCTCGCGCTGGCTGACGAAGAGAAGCCCGACCTGCTGATCGATATGGGGACGTTGACGGGGGCTGCGCGCGTCGCGCTCGGACCCGACCTGCCGCCATTCTATACGGCCGACGATAAGCTCGCTGCCGACGTCGCGCGGCATGCCGAAGGGGAAAGCGATCCGGTCTGGCGTCTGCCGCTGTGGCGGCCTTACGACGCGATGCTGGATTCGAAAATCGCGGACCTCAACAACGTGTCGTCAGGGCCGTTCGCAGGGTCGATCATCTGCGCGCTGTTCCTGCAGCGTTTCGTTTCGGCCGCGAAGAGCTGGCTCCACTTCGACATCTACGGTTGGAATCCATCGACCAGGCCGGGACGCCCGGAAGGCGGCGAGTGTCAGGCCGCGCGCGCCGTCTATGCGTTGCTTTGCGAGCGTTACGGCCGAGGCGATAGCGGCTAAATTTGGCGCTTGCGTCACAAGCCGCGATCGAGAATGATCCGGCTCCGAAACGAAAACCAGAGTAGCGTTAAGTGGCGGTCGATATTCGTGCCGCGCAAGCAATCCGGTTGCTGCGCGATTTTTCTCTCGGATTGGTACGGGACGATGAGCCCGATCTGTCGATCCGGCAGATCGCGATTTTGCTCATCATCTATCTTGAGCCGCCGCCGCATACGGTGCGAGGGCTCGCGACCACGCTCGGCGTCACCAAACCGGTGATCACGCGGGCACTCGACACAATGGGCAAGCTCGATCTCGTCACACGCAAACGCGATGATGCGGACCGCCGTAACGTCATCATCCAGCGCACCGTGCGCGGCGCCCTCTATGTCGAAATGCTGGGCGATCTGTTGTCGCGCAAGGCGAAGGAACTCGTACGTTGAGTGGGACTGCTAAATTCGATCCACGTATTACTCCGGCTCGCGCTGATCTAGCGGCCGAGCATCTTCGCGGCGAAGTGACCGCCGAACGCTATGTTAAAGGCACGCATCATGTTGTCGTCGCGCCGATCGCGCCGGTGCGCAGAGCGCCGAAGCACGATGCGGAGTTGCAGACCCAGGCGCTGATGGGCGAGGGCGTTACGGCCTATGAGGTGACCGAGGCCGGCTGGACCTGGGGGCAGCTCGATCGCGACGGCTATGTCGGTTGGATGCCGACCAACGCGCTCGGCGAAATGCCGAAGCCGACGCACAAGATTTCGGCGCTACGCACGCTGATGTTCGCCGAACCGTCGATCAAGACGCCGCCGGTCGCGGGGCTTCCGTTTGGAGCCGAAGTGCCGATCGTACGTACGGACAACACGTTCGGTCTCATCGACAACGGCGGCTTCGTCCCTGTGGGGCATCTGGCGGCGCTTGATGCGAACGAGCGCGACTGGGTGTCGGTCGCCGCAAAGTTTCTGCACACGCCATATCTGTGGGGCGGCAAGTCGAGCCTCGGCATCGATTGTTCGGGGCTCGTGCAGGTCGCGTTGACGGCGTGCGGCCTTGCATGCCCGCGCGATAGCGACATGCAAGAGCGCGCGCTCGGCGAAAAGGTGAGCGGCGGCATTCCTGCTCTTCGGCGCGGCGATTTCATTTTCTGGAAGGGGCATGTCGGCATCGCGGCCGACGCTTCGACGTTACTCCACGCCAACGCGCATCACATGGCGACGGTCGTAGAACCGTTGTCCGAAGCGCTGCCGCGCATCAAAGCCGCGGGCAGTGACGTGATTTCGGTCAGGCGCATCGCGTAACGCGAATGACCGCACCATGAAAATGCCCGGCACGATGGCCGGGCATTTTTGTTTTTGTCGCAACGCGAGCGATCAGGCGGCGCCTGCGATCGCCTTAACCTCGAGATATTCTTCGAGGCCATACTTGCCCCACTCGCGGCCGTTGCCGGACTGCTTGTAGCCACCAAACGGCGCGGTACGTTCGTTCGGCACGCCATTGAGGTTCACGTTGCCAGCGCGGATCTTGCGCGCAACTTCGCGAGCCTTCTCGACGCTGCCGGCCGAGACATAACCGGCGAGGCCGTACGGCGTGTCGTTAGCAATCTTGACGGCTTCGTCTTCGTTCTTCGCACCGAGGATCGCAATCACCGGACCGAAGATTTCTTCGCGCGCGATGGTCATGTCGTTGGTGACGTTGGCGAAGACGGTCGGGCGCACGTAGAAACCTTTGTTGACGCCTTCCGGCAGACCCGGCCCGCCGGCGACGAGCGTTGCGCCTTCGTCGATGCCCTTCTGGATCAGCGCCTGGATCTTGTCCCACTGCGTGCGATTCACGACCGGGCCGATGTTGGTGCCTTCGCCGCGCGGATCGCCGGCCTTCGTCTTGTCGGCGACGCCCTTCGCGATAGCAGAGACTTCCTGCATTTTGGAGAGCGGCACGATCATGCGGGTCGGCGCGTTGCACGACTGACCCGAGTTGTTAAAGACGTGTGCGACGCCGCCCTTCACGGCCTTCTCGAGATCGGCGTCCTCCAGAATGATGTTCGGCGACTTGCCGCCGAGCTCCTGGCTGACACGCTTCACGGTCGGTGCGGCGCGCTGCGCAACGTCGATCCCGGCGCGGGTCGAACCCGTGAAGGAGATCATGTCGATGTCCGGGTGTTCGCTCATCGCCGCGCCGACGTCGGGGCCGAGGCCGTTGATCAGGTTGAACACACCCTTCGGCACGCCTGCTTCATGCAGGATCTCGGCGAAGATCAGCGCCGACGTTGGCGTGTATTCGGACGGCTTGAGGATCATCGTGCAACCGGCCGCGATCGCGGGCGCGACTTTGCAGGCGATCTGATTGAGCGGCCAGTTCCACGGCGTGATCATACCGATGACGCCGACCGGCTCGCGCACCACGACAGCGGTGCCGATCGGTTCTTCGAAGTCGTACTGCTTGAGCACATCGAGTGTCGAGGCGAGATGACCGAGGCCGGCGCCGGCCTGGAATTTCTCGGCGAACGGGAGCGGTGCGCCCATCTCGTCCGAGATCGCGGCGCCGATGTCGTTCATGCGCGCCTTGTAGGCCGCGATGATCTTCTCGAGAATCGCGACGCGCTCTTCGCGGCTGGTGCGCGAGAAGGTTTCGAAGGCGCGCTTGGCAGCGGCAACAGCTTTGTCCACGTCTTCCTTCGAGCCGAGTGCGATTTCGTACATCGACTCTTCGGTGGCCGGGTTGACGACCTTTGTCGTCTTCTTGCTGGAGACCGGGCTGACCCAGGCGCCATCGATATAGAACTTCGAACGATCGACCATGCGTAACTCCTCATGCGTGATGTGTGAGTGAGAGGTAGGTGCCGCCATCGCGGCCTGCTACTTCCCGAGCAGATGATCCGAGATGATCCTCATCTGAATCTCGGATGTTCCTTCGAAAATCTTCGTGAGCCGCGCGTCGCGCCAGTAGCGCTCGACGGCATTGAGTGTGGTGTAGCCGGCGCCGCCGAAAATCTGCAGCGCATCGCTCGTGACCTGCTCCGACATTTCGGTCGCGTGAAGTTTGGTCATCGCGGCTTCTTTGTCGCAGCGCTCGCCGCCATCGATCATGCGACAGACGGAATAGAGCAGCTGGCGAGCAGCTTCGACTTCGGTTGCCATTTTTGCAAGCTTGAAGCGTGTGTTTTGAAATTCTCCAATCTGCTTGCCGAACTGCACGCGTTCCTTCGAATAGCGGATGGCGTCTTCGAGCGCGCCGCGCGCAAGACCGATTGCACGTGCCGCGGTGTGTGCGCGAGCAACTTCGAGGCCCTGCGAGGTGACGTAGAAGCCGCGGCCTTCGCCGCCCAGAATGTTCTCGTGCGGAATGCGGCAGCCGTCGAACGAAAGTTCCCAGGTCTTCCAGCCGAAGTAACCGATCTTCGGGATCGGATTGCCGGTGACGCCTTGCGGCAGCTCGCCGCGCTTTTTATCGATGATGAAGGCCGTGATGCCGCGATGACGTGCGTTCGGATTGGAGTCCGTACGCGCGAGCAGCATCATGTAGTCGGAGCCGTCGGCGTTCGTGCACCAATATTTGTTGCCGGTGACGACCCATTCGTCGCCCTCGCGGCGCGCGCGACAGGCGATGCCGGAAAGGTCCGATCCGACGTTGGGCTCCGAAAAGGCGAATGAACCGAGTGCTTTGCCGCTCGCCATCAGCGGCATATACTTCTTTTTCTGCGCGTCGTTCATCGCGTCCATGCCGATCATCGGGCGGATGATCGAGCCGACGCTCATCCATGCGCGGCAGAGTTCTTCGGTGACGAGGCAGTATTCGAGGCAGCCGAGGCCGAGGCCGCCGTATTCTTCTTTGATGCGCAGGCCGAAGAGGCCCAGGTCCGCCATGCGCTGCAGCAACTCTTGCGGCATGTCCTCCTTGAGCGGATCGAGCCGATTGGCAATCGGAAGCACTTCGTTGACCGAGAAATCGCGCGCCATCTGCTGAATCATCAGCTGTTCTTCGGTCAAGCTCATTGGGCTCCCTGTCGATCTAGGCTTTTCGTTGCGATGTTTTTGGCAGGCTCCCTAGACGGCTGCAACCCACCTCATGCCTTTGGGTGCTATGCAGCATGGATCAATCCAGGCAGTCATTCCACCACGTCAAATAAATCTGACCGGCCGATTGTCAGGCTTGGAATAATGTATAACTCTTGCGCCGATGCCGAAGAGTTGAGGTCTCACTCAACCGCGTTTCGCGATGCAGCCTATCAACCCGCCGGACACTGGTGGGACAATTGGACGTCAAATCCCGCGCGGGCAACAACAAGCGGGGGGACAACGGAGGAAACGAAATGCACGCTTCTAAGCAATGGGCGATTTTTGCCTTAGGTCTCGGGATGGTCGCCGCCGTTCCGTCCGCCGAGGCGCAGCAATGGCAGCCGACGCGACCGGTTGAGTTCATCGTTCCAGCCGGTACCGGCGGCGGCGCCGACCAGATGGCGCGAACGATCCAGGGCATCATCAGCAAACACGGCTTGATGAAGCAGCCGATGGTGGTGGTGAATAAAGCAGGCGGCGCGGGCGGCGAAGGCTTCCTCGATGTGAAGACCTCGCGCGCTAACCCACACAAGATCGTCATCACGCTGTCGAACTTGTTCACGACACCGCTCGGCACCGGCATTCCGTTCAACTGGAAGGACCTGACGCCGGTCTCGATGCTGGCGCTCGATGAGTTCGTGCTCTGGGTCAATGCCGAGAAGCCATACAAGAACGTCAAGGAATTCCTCGCCGCCGCGAAGGCTGCGCCGGCTGACGCACGCTACAAGATGGGCGGCACCGGCTCGAAGCAGGAAGACCAGATCATCACGGTCGCAGTCGAGAAGTCGGCGGGAATCAAGTTCAACTACATCCCGTATCGCGGCGGCGGTGAAGTCGCCG